>NZ_JBKFTN010000006.1:0-302843 GCF_050432945.1 Pseudomonas sp. 18173 | reverse complement strand
GAGCCGAGCGAGCAACTGCGCCTGGAACTGAAAAACTGGGTGCGCAAGGAGATCGGCCCGATCGCTTCGCCGGACGTGATCCAGTGGGCGCCGGGGCTGCCGAAGACTCGCTCGGGCAAGATCATGCGGCGGATTCTGCGCAAGATTGCCACGGCGGAGTACGAGGGGTTGGGGGATATTTCGACCCTGGCGGATCCGGGTGTGGTGCAGCATTTGATTGATACGCACAAGACGATGAATGTTGCGTAAGTAGCGTTTGGCGTCATCGAAACCCCACCAGGTGTGAGTCTGGTGGGGTTTTTTGTTGTTTGGTCTGGCCTCTTCGCGAGCAAGCCCGCTCCCACATTTGACCGAGTCGTTTGCCAGAACACGGTCAAATGTGGGAGCGGGCTTGCTCGCGAAGGTGGTTTGGCAGGCACTGCAGCAACATCCACCAATAAATATCGGTTTCCTCTGTCGGCATTTTCCTACTGTTACCCGCGATCTTTCAGGTTACTGAATGTGTAACCGCGTCGCGCCAGTACGGGGCATTGGGAAACGCCATGCCCTGTATCAGGGTCTCAAAACCACCGATGAAAAATAACACCCCACGCCAAGCTTGCCGGATTAGAAGGGTTTGCCAATAATAGGCCCGCAATTTGCAATATAGATCGGTTCAATGTCTTTTGCCTTTGCATGATTTTGCAGGGCTGTCAATGTGCCAAAACGGCATTCTCGGTGCTTCTGTAATTAGTTGTCGCATTGAAGAAATATCGGCTTCCGGCCTGTCGTTAGAATGCCGATCACTCGCTCGTCGTTGCCCGTGTTGAAATTTCGCACGCGCAATGCAGGACGCAGCAACGCTTTCCGGTTCCACTCATTCGCATAATGGGCTGTCGCTCACTCTGCCGTTTTAGCCCTTTACCGATGGAGTCCCAAGATGAAGAAACTCGTGCTGCTTGGCGCCCTGGCACTGTCCGTGCTGTCCCTGCCAACCTTCGCCGATGAAAAGCCTCTGAAAATCGGTATCGAAGCGGCTTACCCTCCGTTCGCATCGAAAGCGCCGGACGGCAGCATCGTGGGTTTCGACTACGACATCGGCAACGCCCTGTGCGAAGAGATGAAGGTCAAGTGCGTGTGGGTCGAGCAAGAGTTCGACGGCCTGATCCCGGCGCTGAAAGTACGCAAGATCGACGCGATCCTGTCGTCCATGTCGATCACTGAAGATCGCAAGAAGTCCGTGGACTTCACCAACAAGTACTACAACACCCCGGCTCGCCTGGTCATGAAGGCCGGCACTCAGGTCAGCGAAGGCCTGACCGAGCTCAAGGGCAAGAACATCGGCGTGCAGCGTGGTTCGATCCACGAGCGTTTCGCCCGTGAAGTCCTGGCCCCGCTGGGTGCCGAGATCAAGCCATACGGTTCGCAGAACGAAATTTACCTCGACGTGGCCGCCGGCCGCCTCGACGGCACCGTGGCAGACGCTACGCTGCTGGATGACGGTTTCCTGAAAACCGACGCCGGTAAAGGCTTCGCGTTCGTCGGCCCGGCGTTCACCGACGTCAAGTACTTCGGCGACGGCGTAGGCATTGCGGTTCGCAAGGGCGACAAGGCTGAGCTGGACAAGCTCAACGCCGCCATCGCGTCGATTCGCGAGAACGGCAAATACAAGCAAATCCAGGACAAGTACTTCGCCTTCGATATCTACGGCAAGTAATACGTCCCAGCGACAAGTCCGAAATGGCGCAAGCAACAGGATCTCTGAGGTTTGCGCCATTTTTTCATCCCAACTTTCGAGGACCTGAATCATGTTGAAAGGCTACGGGGCTGTCATCCTCGATGGCGTTTGGCTGACGCTTCAGCTCGCCTTGTCGTCCATGGCCCTGGCTATTGTCCTGGGTCTGATCGGCGTGGCACTGCGTCTTTCGCCAGTGCGCTGGCTGGCCTGGCTGGGCGACCTGTATTCCACGGTGATCCGCGGTATTCCCGACCTGGTGCTGATCCTGCTGATTTTCTACGGCGGCCAGGACCTGCTCAACCGCGTCGCGCCGATGCTTGGCTATGACGAGTACATCGACCTGAACCCGTTGGCGGCCGGTATCGGCACCCTGGGCTTCATCTTCGGTGCGTACCTGTCGGAAACCTTCCGTGGCGCCTTCATGGCAATCCCCAAGGGGCAGGCCGAAGCCGGCATGGCGTACGGCATGAGCAGTTTCCAGGTGTTCTTCCGGGTGTTGGTGCCACAGATGATTCGTCTGGCGATTCCGGGTTTCACCAACAACTGGCTGGTGTTGACCAAGGCTACCGCGCTGATTTCGGTGGTGGGGCTGCAAGACATGATGTTCAAGGCCAAGCAGGCGGCCGACGCCACCCGCGAGCCTTTCACCTTCTTCCTCGCAGTGGCGGCGTTGTACCTGGTGATCACCAGTGTCTCGTTGCTGGCATTGCGTCACCTTGAGAAGCGCTACTCGGTAGGCGTAAGGGCGGCTGATCTATGATCTTCGACTACAACGTCATTTGGGAGGCTCTGCCGCTGTACCTCGGCGGCCTGCTGACCACCCTCAAACTGCTCGCGCTGTCGCTGTTCTTCGGCCTGCTGTGCGCATTGCCGCTGGGCCTGATGCGCGTCTCGAAGAACGCTGTCGTCAACATGTCGGCGTGGCTCTACACCTACGTGATCCGTGGCACGCCGATGCTGGTGCAGCTGTTTTTGATCTACTACGGTCTGGCGCAGTTCGAAGCGGTGCGTGAAAGCTTCCTCTGGCCGTGGCTGTCCAGCGCAACCTTCTGTGCGTGCCTGGCGTTCGCGATCAACACCAGCGCCTACACCGCCGAAATCATCGCCGGCAGCCTGCGTGCCACGCCGAACGGCGAGATCGAAGCGGCCAAGGCCATGGGCATGTCGCGGGTCAAGATGTACAAGCGCATCCTGCTGCCGTCGGCCCTGCGCCGCGCGCTGCCGCAGTACAGCAACGAAGTGATCATGATGCTGCAGACCACCAGTCTGGCGTCCATCGTGACCCTGATCGACATCACCGGTGCCGCGCGCACGGTCAACGCCCAGTTCTACCTGCCGTTCGAGGCGTACATTACCGCCGGCGTGTTCTACCTGTGCCTGACCTTCATCCTGGTGAAGCTGTTCAAGATGGCCGAGCGCCGCTGGCTGGGCTACCTGGCCCCGCGGAAGCACTGACATGGAACGCATCGATCATGCTTTGCCGTGGAGCCACCTGGGCAGCGAACGGCGGATTTCGGTGTTCCGCTTCGGTAGTGGTGAGCGCAAGGCCTACATCCAGGCCAGCCTCCACGCCGATGAACTGCCGGGCATGCGCACAGCCTTCGAGCTGAAAAAGCGTCTGGCCGAACTCGAAGCCCAAGGCTTGCTCAACGGTGTGATCGAACTGGTGCCGGTGGCCAACCCACTGGGCCTCGGTCAACTGCTGCAGGGCAATCACCAAGGGCGTTTCGAAGCGGGCAGCGGCAAGAATTTCAACCGCGATTTCGTCGAGTTGAGCGCGCCGGTTGCGGCTGCGCTGGCAGAGAGCCTGGGTGATGATCCGCACGCCAACATTCGCCTGATCCGTCAGGCGATGGCCGATCACCTGGCCGCATTGCCGGAGGCGAGCAGCCAGTTGCAAGGCATGCAGCGTGTGCTGCTCAGCCACGCCTGCACCGCCGATGTCGTGCTGGACCTGCATTGCGACGCTGAAGCGGCGCTGCACATGTATGCCTTGCCGCAGCATTGGCCGCAGTGGCGTTCGCTGGCTGCGCACCTGAATGTACGGGTCGGTCTGCTGGCGGAGGATTCCGGCGGCAGTTCGTTCGACGAAGCCTGTTCGTTGCCGTGGTTGCGTCTGTCGCGTCTGTTTCCGGATGCACAGATTCCGCTGGCCTGTCTGGCGACTACCATTGAATTAGGCGGGCAGGCCGACACCGGTCGTGCCCAGGCCTGCGCCCATGCCGAAGGCATTCTGGCGTTTCTCGCCGAGCAAGGCCTGATGGGCGGTGAGTGGCCGAAACCTGCGCAAGAGTCTTGCGAGGGTATGCCGTTCGAAGGCACTGAATTGTTGTTGGCACCACACCCCGGTGTGGTGAGTTTCCTGCGCAAACCCGGTGAGTGGGTTGACGCGGGCGACGAGATTTTTGAAGTGATCGATCCGTTGGCGGATCGGATCAGCACGGTGTGTGCTGGTACGTCCGGGGTGCTGTTTGCCATTGAACGGCTGCGTTATGCCCAACCCGGTTTCTGGCTGGCCAAGGTGGCGGGGCGCGAAGCGCTGCGTCACGGGCGCTTGCTCAACGACTGACTGACTGTTTTTGTGAGAACCGACCGCATGTACAAACTTGAAGTCCAAGACCTGCATAAACGCTATGGCAGTCACGAAGTGCTCAAGGGCGTGTCCCTGAAAGCGGCAGCCGGCGATGTGATCAGCATCATCGGCTCCAGTGGCTCCGGCAAAAGTACCTTCCTGCGTTGCATCAACCTGCTGGAGCAGCCGCACGCGGGCAAGATCCTGCTCAACAACGAAGAGTTGAAGCTGGTGGCGAACAAGGACGGCGCGCTGAAGGCCGCCGACCCGAAACAGCTGCAGCGCATGCGTTCGCGCCTGTCGATGGTGTTCCAGCATTTCAACCTGTGGTCGCACATGACCGCGCTGGAAAACATCATGGAAGCGCCGGTACACGTGCTGGGCGTATCCAAGGCCGAAGCTCGCGAGAAAGCCGAGCACTACCTGAACAAGGTGGGCGTGGCGCATCGCAAGGACGCCTACCCTGGCCACATGTCCGGTGGCGAACAACAGCGCGTGGCGATTGCCCGTGCGCTGGCGATGGAACCGGAAGTGATGCTGTTCGACGAACCGACCTCGGCGCTGGACCCGGAGCTGGTTGGCGACGTGTTGAAAGTCATGCAGGCCCTGGCCCAGGAAGGCCGGACCATGGTGGTGGTGACGCACGAAATGGGCTTCGCCCGTGAAGTGTCGAACCAGTTGGTGTTCCTGCACAAAGGTGTGGTCGAAGAGAGCGGCAACCCGCGTGAAGTGCTGGTGAATCCGCAATCCGAGCGTTTGCAGCAATTCCTTTCGGGTAGCCTGAAGTAATCAGAACTGCCGTTGTGCACCTCTGTAGGAGCGAGCTTGCTCGCGATAGCGGAATGTCAGTCACCACAAGCGCTGACTGACCCATTACTATCGCGAGCAAGCTCGCTCCTACAGGAAATCTCCCCCCAGCTGAACTTTTGCCTGTTTTTGCGATTTGTGTACATTTACGGGCTAGCATTGGCCCATGCCTTCATCACTGTTCTTCGCTTCGGATCGCTCGCCCATGACTGCCCATCGAATTGGTTTCCTGATTTGGCCCAGCACTAAAGCACTGACGCTTGCGCTGGCTGAGGAGGCCTTGCGTGTTGCCCAGCGTGTGCATCCGGACGTGGTCTACGAGCTAACGTTCCTGCAGGCCGAACCGCCGACCGAAAGCGCCTGGCAATTACCGGGCGAAGCATGGACCGGCAAACTCGAAAACTTCCAGAAACTGTTCCTGCTCGCCGACGAGCCACCAACCGCACTGGCGCCAGCACTCAGCAGTGCGCTCAAGCAACTGGTGCGTTCCGGTTGTGTGATCGGCGGTCTGTCGGCCGGTGTCTATCCGTTGGCGCAGCTGGGTTTGCTCGACGGTTATCGCGCTGCAGTTCACTGGCGCTGGCAGGACGATTTCGCCGAGCGTTTCCCGAAAGTCATCGCCACCAGTCACCTGTTCGACTGGGATCGCGATCGCCTGACCGCGTGCGGCGGCATGTCGGTGCTCGATTTGCTGCTGGCGGTGCTGGCCCGTGATCACGGTGCGGAACTGGCCGGTGCGGTGTCGGAAGAATTGGTGGTCGAGCGCATCCGCGAGGGTGGCGAACGCCAGCGCATTCCGTTGCAGAACCGCCTCGGTTCCAGCCATCCGAAGCTGACCCAGGCCGTGCTGTTGATGGAAGCCAACATTGAAGAGCCGCTGACCACCGACGAAATCGCCCAGCACGTGTGCGTGTCCCGTCGGCAACTGGAGCGGATCTTCAAGCAATACCTCAACCGTGTGCCTAGCCAGTATTACCTGGAGCTGCGCCTGAACAAGGCCCGGCAGATGTTGATGCAGACCAGCAAGTCGATCATCCAGATCGGCCTGTCCTGTGGCTTCTCCTCGGGGCCGCATTTCTCCAGCGCCTATCGCAATTTCTTCGGTGCCACGCCGCGGGAAGATCGCAACCAGCGGCGTAGCAGCAGTCCGTTCGAATTGTCGTCGGTGCCGCCGGAGCGCGGCTAGACAAAGCGAGCGTCAGGGCGGCGCCAGCCAGTCATGATACCCAGCTGATGTTACGGGCTCAGTCTTCAATGTCGATGTTCGGTGCTTCATCCTCCGGTATGGGCATGTTGGCAACTTCATTTATCCCCAGGTCATTTTCGGTTGCTCGGTAGTAAGCCGCGATGCGTTGCAGGCTTTCGTCGGTAAACGGGTTGCTGCTGAAGTCGAAGCTTTCACCGACACCCGCATCGACCTCCATCAGCTCGATGGGCATCTCGGTAATGGCGTTGTGGCTGAGATCGACGTCCGTCCAGGTGTTGATTTGAAACAGGCCTCTGGGGATTTCGCTGATGCCGGTATAGCTGAGATCAAGGGACGAGATATCGTTCATTTGCCTTAGATCGGGGCTCAGGCCTAGCGGGTTGCGGCGCAGGTTCAAGAAATCAAGTCTGTCCATTCCCGCCAGCGCCTCTGCGGTACCGGGTGTCAGCGTGATTGCGCAGTCAGGCAGGCTCAATACCGTCAACCTGTTCATGCGGAACACGGCTTCAGGGAGGTTGCCCAACTGATAGCCGCGTATGGTCAGACTCTCCAGGTTCGCAAAATTTTCCAGGAAGCTGCCGAGCCTCGGCAAGTTGCCACCGGTGCTCGTTAAGTACAGTTCGGGCACGTGGCCGAAGTCGGCGCTCAGCGTCGGCAAGTCGCCCATGATCGACAGGTGTGAAACGAAGCCGTATTCACTGGTGGCGGCGTTTTCGATCGGTATCTGGCGCCAGCAGCGTTCCAGGTTTTGCTTGAACTCGTCTCTTCTGACGTGCTCGGCAAACATCTCGTCGGCCGTCAGGGCGGTGCCGGTAGCAGGGTGGGTAGCGGGTACGTTGGCCGCCCACAGGCTCAGCTCGCTGGTGAGTCGAATGAGTTCCGCCTCTCGAAGCGCCAGGTAGGCCCGGCCCTCTATCAGTGTGCCGGGCAATTGGTAGACGAAGATGCTGGCGGTTTCGTCCTCCAGATTGGGGTACAGGGCTTTGACCCGATCGATATCAGATTGATCGGCAGGCACTTCAAAGTCCCACTCGGTCTGTTTGAAGTAAGCCTTGATGCGCTCTCGAGTGACCGTAGACAGCGGGTTGTTGCCGAAATCGAAGCCATACCTGACGTCCTCGGGGTGATCAAAGAGGGCGACGGGCAGTTCGGTGATCCGGTTGCCGTTCAAATTGGCGAATTGAATAACCGGGTGATTCACCAGGCCCTCGGGAACGCTGGTAATACCGGTGCCGGCAAGATCGACGTACATCAGGTCAGGCATGCTTTCAAGGCTGGGGAGCCGGCCCAGTGGATTGTTGCGCAGATCGAGCTTTGTAAGCCGGGTCAGCGAGGAGATGCTTGCCTGGCTTTGCGGGGTGAGTGTGAGCGCGCAGTTGTTCAAGATCAGATGATTTAGCTGCGGCAGCGCATTGATCGGTTGTGGCAGATTTTGCAGGGTGAAATCGCGCAGTTCCAGACGACGCAGGCCGGGAAACTGCTGCAGGAAAGTATCAATGCCGCGTGCGCTTGTACCGTTTACCAGCGATAAGGCTGACACATGGCTGAAGTCGGCAGTCAGGGTGGGGAGGTCGCCGGTGATGGGCAGGGAGAATTTAAAGGTGTGACCGCCGGTGGCACCCAGGTCCGGATAAAGAAACTCAGTCTCCTGGCGCCAGCAGCGCAATAGTTGCTCCCTGAGCAACCGCCGATTTTGTGTCTCGCTCAGCAACTCCTCTTCACTCAAGGCTACGTTGGTCCGCGGATGCACGGCAGGCGGGTTATTGGACCAGATATACAGATCATCCTGCAGTTGCAGGTATTCGTTGCGCAGGCGCGACAGTTCCGCGCGCGGGCCGGAGGGGTGGTTCTGCAGCCGTTGGAGCAAGGCCTGGATACGTTGCGGCGAAAGGCCGGGGTAAATCTCGCGTGCTCGATCTTCCAGGGTGCGTGGCCGCTCGCTGTAACTGCGGTGATAACCTTCAACTCCCAACAGGCGCAGGTTTTCAATGACAGGCTGGGGCGCTGGCGGGAGTGCCAGGGCCGTTCGAAGCTCGGCTCGTTCCAGCGGATTGTCACGCAGTGCCTGCTTCAGTTTGCCGTTTTCACCGATATGCATGTTCAGGCTGTTTCGCTGGGTGTCGGGTAGCGCTTGCAATACGGCGGAGTAGAGATCGGTAGCGCCGCTAAGCTCCAGGCCTTGATCATCATAAGCCTGATAGCGGCCATCGCTGGTCAGCACCAGAATTTTGTGGATTGGCGCTTGTGGTTCACCGATGCCATCGACCCGCGGGCCGTTGAAGGCATTGTAATGGACATCGATCCGCACCTCGGTTGACCAGCCTGGCAACTGTTGCAGCGAGCGCAGCGCCAGCGTTTCGGTATCCGGTGAGGCCGGGGTGTCCAGATACAGCCCTTCGTATGCGCGGGTCACGCGCACCTCTTCATTGGCCTGGCGGGCAAGATCCTCGAGGCGCTTTGGCAGGTGCCCTTGATCGATTTCCCTGAGTTCATTGCCGCTGGCATGATTGAGCAACTCCTGCGCCACGCTTTTGGGTAGCCCTGGCACGGCCTCGATGATTTTTCGGGGGCGCGGTTGCGGTGTCGACTCTTGCTCTGTGTAACGTGAGGTAAATAGCGAGGCACGCTTGTCCTCGGCGATTTGCGCCAGTTTCCTGGCCAGGTTTCTGGCGCGGGTATCAATCGGGATGGCTGGATTGTCGTAGTCCCTACCGTACAGAGTCCTGATGTCAGTTGGATCAAGGGTCTCCAGGACCGTCCTGAGCAAGTTGCCATTGCCCAGTTGCGCTTCGTGTATCTGGATAACCGGCAAATGCTCCTTCGTACGGAACTCCCAGGCGGTCTTGCCTTCGGCGTCGAGAAAACGCAGCGCTCTGGATTCTGGCCACAGGCCGTAGCTGGTCAGCAGTTGCAACTGGGCTTGCGGGTCGGCCTGGCGATACTCCAGCGGGTCGTCACTTCGGAGTTGGGCGATCAGTTGCTTGATGTCCTTTTCAATGCGCAGTCGTTCAAGGGTGTCGGTGAGTAGGGGGGGCTCGGCTTCACTGTGTACATGCATCTTGCGTAGCACCGTTTCGTCGGTGTTGCTGATGCGCAGGGCGTGGTCGAGTTCAAGATCGGTGAAGTCATCAACCTTGTGCCCGAGGCGCCGCGCCATCCTGGCGTTGTCCCAGTGCAGGGGCTGATCAAGCTCGGTTTTCCAGGCACCTGAACCGTTGTGTTGCAGGGCGGGGCGATAGGCGGTGGGACGGTTGGGGTGTTGCACGGTGTAGGTGTCGCCAGTGGCTTGCACGGCATAGTGTTTATCTTCGATTTTTACAATGCGTTTGTCTTGAAGTTGATAGAGGCCAAGCGAATCAGGCGTGGCGCCTTCCGGCGGGTGGATGTTCGACTCATAGTTGCTCAGGTCGGGTTGCCAGTAGCGGGTTTTGCCACCATGGGCCGATACGGGTTTGAAGCGATCGATGAAGCGGACAACTTCCCTGGGGAGTACTTTGCGAAACTCACTGGCAACCACCGTACCGCCCACGGCAAAACCGCCCAATTGAATGAGCGATTCGACTACGCCGAGGAAGTGCTCGAAGGCTTCTGTTTTAAGGCCCTCGGCCCAGTCGACAATGCTTTCGAAGGTCTCGTCCAGCAGCTGATAGGCCATGTAGGCCATCATCATTTCCCCCGCCAGCGGCACGAAGGGCGCTACGACGAACACGGCTACCTCCAGGATCGTTTTCGCGATGTCGACGAAGGAGTCCCACAACGCCCAGCGGGCTTTCTGGTCGGCTGTCGCTGTCGATACGGCAATGACCCGCCCATCATTGAGGATCTTGTTGAGTTTGGCCTGGTAGAGGTGCTGCCACAGTGGGCGCTTGATGGGTGTGGAGGCGAATTGCAGGTTGGGCTGCTCGATGGGGGTTTCACGCCAGGTCGGCCGCGAGTCGCCCGGGGTGTGTTGGTGCCAGGTGATGCTCGAGAGGCGATTGGCAAGGTTGCCAAAGAAATAGCCGCGCTCTTCGTGGGCAACGAAGCGACTGAAGAATTTCTGATAATCGGTGTCGCGCAATTGTCCGGTCAATGTCTGCATGAATTCGAGGGTCGACGGGTATTCCTTGATCGGGTGCCTGGGATCGTCCGGGATGTAAGCCACCACCCGCACGGTCCTGCGAGCCCGTTCAAGGTCGGGGGCGAACAGGACGATGCCGGTCAGTGTGGCGGACATCATCGTCAAGTCGTGACAGTGCAAGGCCTCGCCCGCAAGCCTCATGCCTTGTATGCCATCGAGCATCCCCTGAATCAGGAGAAAGTAGTCTTCCTGGATATCTCTGTTCATCCGTGCAAACTGCAAGGCACTCTTCAGTGCAGCTTTCTGGCTTTCGACGACTTTGGGTTTGAGCACGGCGGCGACAACCGGGTTGGTAACGCCCAGGTTTTCTTCGAGATAGGTTTTGTACTGCCCACCAATATCCAGGTCCCTGCACAGCTGGGTAAACGCCGGGATGCTGATCCTGGCCTTGACGGCGGGCAGGGTCTCGAACTGCCCGGTGGGCGACGGTTGCGTGGTGAAGGTCGAGTCGGCCTCGAAGTGGTCGGCTTGGGTTTCCTTGCTTTCGAAGTTGTGCAGCGCCGCATCCAGCAACGAAATCGTCCAGGTTCGTGAGCCGCCGGACTTGACCGGGAACCACGGAATCGTCAGGGGGATGTGCAGGCGCAAGAAGGTTTTTTTGACATCCAGGTCCAGGCCGTAGCGGGTTTTGATGGCGTTTTTCAGGAGCGGTTCAGCAAATGCGTTGGCGTCCCGCACCCGCTCCAGTGCCCGATCGATAGTATTTTGTACGCCCCAGTGTGCAGCGTTGAGTGCATTGAGCTCGGCGTGTTGGTCGGCTGTGGCGGTATTCAATCGAGCGGGCAGTTTCGGCTCGGTACCCGCGAACGCCCGGCGTCTGGAGACTGAGGCGTTGCCAAGCCATTGGGGAACGGCATTTTTCAGATGCAGATAGTGACTATCGGGGTGTTCCGGGAGAGCCGTGTCGGCCGGTTGTGGTTCTACAGGCGATGTCATCGCTTCAATCCTTGAGCATTAAAGGGTGCCCAAGCAAATCAGAGCGTGACGATTGTGGTGCGGTACATAGTTAGGGCATGGGCGGTTTTGCGAATCAAATCCCCGCAGCCCTGCCGCTAACCCTGTCGGCCAGTTAAACTGCGCCTTTGCGACCCTATATGTCGCATTGCCGTAAACCCGGGAAAATCCGGGGTTTGCGCTATAAGAAGTTGTCGCTTGGCGGCAAGGCCGGGCTGAAAACTGTCCTTACAATCCCCCCATCGCTCGCCAGTTTCAGGCGGGTGTTCCTCTTCAGGAGACTCCGATGTCCGTTGATCACGCTGCGGTAGAACGCGCCGATTTCGACCAGGTAATGGTTCCCAACTACGCGCCTGCCGCTTTCATTCCAGTGCGTGGCGCCGGTTCCCGCGTTTGGGACCAGTCCGGTCGCGAGCTGATCGACTTCGCTGGCGGGATTGCCGTTAACGTATTGGGCCACGCGCATCCGGCGCTGGTCGGTGCCTTGACCGAGCAGGCGAACAAGCTGTGGCACGTGTCCAACGTGTTTACCAACGAGCCGGCCTTGCGCCTGGCCCACAAGCTGGTCGATGCCACCTTTGCCGAGCGTGCCTTCTTCTGCAACTCCGGCGCCGAAGCCAACGAGGCCGCCTTCAAGCTGGCCCGTCGCGTCGGTCACGATCGTTTCGGCAGCGAGAAGTACGAAATCATCGCCGCGCTCAACAGCTTCCACGGCCGTACCCTGTTCACTGTGAACGTCGGTGGCCAGTCGAAGTACTCCGACGGTTTCGGCCCGAAAATCACCGGCATCAGCCACGTGCCGTACAACGATCTGGCAGCCCTGAAAGCGGCCATTTCCGACAAGACCTGCGCTGTCGTACTGGAGCCGATCCAGGGCGAGAGCGGTGTGATCCCGGCTGAGCTCGAGTACCTGCAAGGCGCCCGTGAGCTCTGCACCGCGCACAACGCGCTGCTGATCTTCGACGAAGTGCAGACCGGCATGGGCCGTACCGGCCACCTGTTCGCCTACCAGCATTACGGCGTGATTCCGGACATCCTGACCAGCGCCAAGAGCCTGGGCGGCGGTTTCCCGATCGCCGCGATGCTGACCACCGAAGACCTGGCCAAGCACCTGGTCGTCGGCACCCACGGCACCACCTACGGCGGCAACCCGCTGGCGTGCGCTGTTGCGGGCGCGGTGATCGACGTGATCAACACCCCGCAAGTGCTGGCTGGCGTCAACGCCAAGCACGACAAGTTCAAGGCGCGCCTTGAGCAGATCGGCGAGAAGTACGGCCTGTTCACCCAGGTGCGCGGCATGGGGCTGTTGATCGGTTGTGTGCTGAGCGATGCCTGGAAAGGCAAGGCCAAGGACATCTTCAACGCCGCTGAAAAAGAAGGCCTGATGGTGCTGCAAGCCGGCCCGGACGTGGTGCGCTTCGCGCCGAGCCTGGTGGTTGAAGACGCGGACATCGACGAAGGCCTGGACCGCTTCGAACGCGCCGCGGCAAAACTGACGCAAGCCTGATAGACCCTTCGACGCCTGCAGGTCAGGCGTCGAACCCAATTTTTGTATGCCGGGCCCGCTTTACTGTAGGAGCGAGCTTGCTCGCGATGGTGGATCAGCCACATTGGTGTCGACTGACACTCCATCGCGAGCAAGCTCGCTCCTACAGGAGTTCCAAGGCGGCCCCGGCTTATTTCCCTCAAAAGAGTTTAAGAAAGGAGTGACACCATGCTGGTGATGCGCCCCGCGCAAATGGCTGATCTGGGCGAGGTACAGCGTCTGGCTGCGGACAGTCCGATTGGTGTCACTTCCTTGCCGGATGACGTTGAGCGCCTGAGCGACAAGATCGCGGCAAGCGAAGCCTCGTTCGCCGCCGAAGTGAGCTTCAACGGAGAGGAAAGCTATTTCTTCGTCCTCGAAGACTCGGCCACCGGAAAACTGGTCGGTTGCTCGGCCATCGTGGCGTCGGCCGGTTACTCCGAGCCGTTCTACAGCTTCCGCAACGAAACGTTCGTGCACGCGTCCCGCGAGCTGAAGATTCACAACAAGATCCACGTGCTCTCCCAGTGCCACGACCTGACCGGCAACAGCTTGCTGACCAGTTTCTACGTGCAGCGCGATCTGGTGGGTTCGCCGTGGTCGGAACTCAACTCCCGTGGTCGCCTGCTGTTCGTGGCCAGCCATCCGGAGCGTTTTGCCGATTCCGTGGTGACCGAGATCGTCGGTTACAGCGATGAAAACGGCGACTCGCCATTCTGGGACGCCATCGGCCGCAACTTTTTCGACCTCAACTACGCTGAAGCCGAGCGTCTGTGCGGCCTGAAGAGCCGTACGTTCCTCGCCGAACTGATGCCGCACTACCCGATCTACGTGCCCCTGTTGCCGGACTCCGCGCAGGAAGCGATGGGCCAGGTGCACCCGCGGGCGCAGATCACCTTCGACATCCTGATGCGCGAAGGTTTTGAGACCGATCACTACATCGACATCTTCGACGGCGGCCCGACCCTGCATGCGCGTGTCTCGGGGATCCGTTCGATCGCCCAGAGCCGTGTGGTGCCGGTGAAGATCGGCGAGCCGGTCAAAGGTGTCGGTCGCCAGTACCTGGTCGCCAATGCCCAGTTGCAGGACTACCGCGCCGTCATGCTCGAGCTTGACTACGCGCCGGGTAAACCGGTGACCCTGGACCTGGAAGCGGCTGAAGCCCTGGGCGTCGGTGAAGGTGCCAGCGTGCGTCTGGTGGCGGTTTAACACCTGCTTAAAAGAATGCTTAGAAAGCAGCGAGTTTCACGGGTGGCGCAAGCGGCCCGTTTGAGGAGATAGCATGATCGTTCGTCCCGTACGCAGCAGCGATTTACCCGCTCTGATCGACCTGGCCCGCAGTACCGGCACCGGCCTGACTACCTTGCCGGCCAACGAAGAGCGTCTGGCCCACCGGGTCGGCTGGGCCGAGAAGACCTTTCGCGGCGAAGCCGGGCGGGCCGATGCGGACTACCTGTTCGTGCTCGAAGACGACAACGCTCGTGTGGTGGGCATTTCCGCGATCGCCGGCGCCGTCGGCCTGCGTGAGCCCTGGTACAACTTCCGGGTCGGTCTGACGGTCAGCGCTTCGCAAGAGCTGAACATCTATCGTGAAATCCCGACGCTGTTCCTGGCCAACGACCTGACCGGCAACTCCGAGCTGTGCTCGCTGTTCCTGCATGCCGATTACCGCAGCGGCCTCAACGGGCGCATGCTGTCCAAGGCGCGGATGCTGTTCATCGCCGAGTTCCCGCAGCTGTTCGGCAACAAGATCATTGCCGAGATGCGCGGTGTTTCCGACGAAGCCGGGCGTTCGCCGTTCTGGGAAAGCCTGGGCCGGCACTTCTTCAAGATGGAATTCAGCCAGGCCGACTACCTGACCGGCGTGGGCAACAAGGCGTTCATCGCCGAGCTGATGCCGAAATTCCCGCTGTACACCTGCTTCCTCTCGCCGGATGCGCGCAATGTGATCGGTAAGGTTCACCCGGACACCGAGCCGGCGCTGGCCATGCTCAAGAGCGAAGGTTTCAGCTACCAGGGTTACGTCGACATTTTCGACGCCGGCCCGGCCATCGAATGCGAAACCGGCAAGATCCGCGCCGTGCGTGACAGCCAGGCGCTGGTGCTGGCCGTTGGCACGCCGGGCGACGATGCCACGCCATTCATCATTCACAACCGCAAGCGCGAAGACTGCCGCATCACTGCCGCTCCGGCACGTCTGGCCGCCGGTACTTTGGTGGTCGACCCGCTGACCGCCAAACGTCTTCAACTCAACGCTGGCGATCAAGTGCGCGCCGTGGCGTTGTCCGCAGCTCGGGAGTCGAAATAATGAAGTCGCTTTACATCGCAGGTGAATGGCTGGCCGGTCAGGGCGAAGCCTTCGAGTCGCTGAACCCGGTGACCCAGCAGGTGCTGTGGTCCGGCGTCGGTGCCACTGCCGCTCAGGTCGAGTCGGCTGTGCAAGCGGCGCGTCAGGCGTTCCCGGGCTGGGCGCGGCGTACCCTGGAAGAGCGTATTTCGGTGCTGGAAGCCTTTGCCGCTGCGCTGAAGAATCACGCTGACGAACTGGCCCACACCATCGGTGAAGAAACCGGCAAGCCTTTGTGGGAAGCGGCGACCGAAGTGACCAGCATGGTCAACAAGATCGCCATCTCGGTGCAGAGCTACCGCGAGCGTACCGGTGAGAAGAGCGGCCCGCTGGGCGACGCCACCGCCGTGCTGCGCCACAAACCCCACGGTGTGGTGGCGGTGTTTGGTCCTTACAACTTCCCGGGCCACTTGCCGAACGGCCACATCGTGCCGGCATTGCTGGCGGGCAACAGCGTGCTGTTCAAACCGAGCGAGCTGACGCCGAAAGTGGCGGAACTGACGGTCAAGTGCTGGATCGAAGCCGGTCTGCCGGCTGGCGTGTTGAACCTGCTGCAAGGCGCTCGCGAAACCGGCATCGCCCTGGCGGCGAATCCGGGCATCGACGGTCTGTTCTTCACCGGTTCCAGCCGTACCGGAAATCACCTGCACCAGCAGTTCGCCGGTCGTCCGGACAAGATCCTGGCGCTGGAGATGGGCGGTAACAACCCACTGGTAGTCGATCAGGTCGCCGACCTCGATGCCGCGGTGTACACCATCATTCAGTCGGCGTTCATCTCCGCCGGCCAGCGCTGCACCTGTGCCCGCCGTCTGCTGGTGCCGCAGGGCGCCTGGGGCGATTCGCTGCTGGCGCGCCTGGTGGCGGTCAGTGCGACTATTGAAGTCGGTGCCTTCGATCAGCAACCGGCGCCGTTCATGGGCTCGGTGGTCTCTCTTGGCGCTGCGAAAGCATTGATGGATGCACAGGAACACCTGCTGGCCAATGGTGCCGTGGCACTGCTGGAAATGACCCAGCCACAGGCTCGGTCGGCTCTGCTGACCCCGGGTATCCTGGACGTGACCGCCGTCGCCGACCGTCCTGACGAAGAGCTGTTCGGCCCGTTGCTGCAAGTGATCCGCTACGCTGATTTTGAAGGGGCGATCGCTGAAGCCAACGACACCGCCTACGGCCTGGCCGCAGGTCTCTTGTCGGACTCCGAAGCACGCTACCAGCAGTTCTGGCTGGAAAGCCGCGCCGGTATCGTCAACTGGAACAAACAACTGACCGGTGCGGCAAGCAGTGCGCCATTCGGCGGCGTCGGCGCTTCGGGCAACCACCGCGCCAGTGCCTATTACGCGGCGGACTACTGCGCGTACCCGGTGGCCTCGCTGGAAACGCCGAGCCTGGTCTTGCCGGCGGCCCTCACGCCGGGCTTGAAGATGGCGTAGCGCCCGTTCGCGAGCAAGCCCGCTCCCACAAGGACTGCGTCGAACACAAAATTTGTGAACACTGCTGAACCTGTGGGAGCGGGCTTGCTCGCGAAGGCCGCGACCCGGTCTTACTGAACAGTTACTGAAGCCTATAACAACAGATTCTCGTGGAGCCTCGCTGATGAAATCCTATGAAGTCAATTTTGACGGTCTAGTGGGGCCGACCCATAACTACGGCGGCCTGTCCTACGGCAACGTCGCGTCCCAGAGCAACAGCCAGCAGTCCTCCAACCCCAAGGAAGCGGCGCTGCAAGGCCTGGCAAAAATGAAAGCGCTGATGGAAATGGGTTTCCAGCAGGGCGTACTGGCACCGCAAGAGCGCCCGGATGTGGCTGCACTGCGTCGCCTGGGCTTCGGCGGCACCGACGCTGAAGTGATCGAACGCGCTGCCAAAGACGCGATGCCGTTGCTGGTGGCCAGTTGCTCAGCCTCGAGCATGTGGGTGGCCAACGCCGCCACCGTCAGCCCGAGCGCTGACACCGCTGATGGCCGTGTGCATTTCACCGCCGCCAACCTCAACTGCAAATACCACCGCAGCATCGAACACCCGACCACCAGCCGCGTGCTGGGGGCGATGTTCGCTGACCAGAAACACTTTGCCCACCACGCCGCCCTGCCGGCCGTGGCGCAGTTCGGTGACGAGGGCGCGGCCAACCACACGCGTTTCTGCCGTGAGTACGGCGAAGCCGGTGTTGAGTTCTTCGTGTTCGGCCGCAGTGCGTTCGACACGCGCTACCCGGCTCCGCAGAAGTACCCGGCACGCCAGACCCTCGAAGCGTCGCAGGCCGTTGCCCGCTTGCACGGCTTGAGCGATGACGGCGTGGTCTATGCGCAACAGAACCCGTCGGTGATCGATCAGGGTGTGTTCCACAACGACGTGATCGCCGTCGGCAACGGGGAAGTGCTGTTCTATCACGAGGACGCTTTCCTCGAGACCGAGAAGATGCTGGCCGAATTGCAGAGCAAACTCGCCAAGGTCGGTGGGAAATTTCAGTCTGTCTGTGTGCCGCGTTCCGCGGTAACCGTGGAAGACGCGGTTCGCTCCTACCTGTTCAATAGCCAGCTGCTGTCACGTCCTGACGGCTCCATGCTGTTGATCGTGCCGGAAGAATGCCGTGGCAATGAGCGTGTCTGGCAGTACTTGCAGGGTTTGACCAGCTCCGGCGGCCTGATCCGCGAAGTGAAAGTCTTCGATCTCAAGCAGAGCATGCAGAACGGCGGTGGCCCGGCTTGCCTGCGGTTGCGTGTCGCACTCAACGAAACCGAACTGGCGGCCGTCAACCCAGGGGTTATCATGACGGCGCCGTTGTACGGCACTCTGACCGAATGGGTCGAGAAGCATTACCGCGACCGCATGACCGAAAACGATCTGGCGGACCCGCAATTGCTGCTTGAGTGCCGGACGGCACTGGATGAACTGACGCAAATCCTTAAACTGGGCGCGGTTTATCCATTCCAGATCAATTGATCGACGGCGCGCTTCGGGCACGACAGCGCGCCGCTTCATCTCAAACGAGAGCGTAATGACATGAGCGACAAACTGCAGCTGATCCTTGAAGACACTGACGGCACGCAACTGGAAACCTCCTGCACCCGCGTTGCGGTCATGTGGCAAGGCAAAGAGCTGTGGATCCAGCAGGACGGCCGTGGTCAATTGCTGATCGGCGTGGACGTCGAAGAAGGCGATGCCGAATACGCCAACCTGCTGCTGCGCCCATTGGCGACTAATCTGGTAAGTCTGCAACTGGAGATGGAACCGGCTGACCTCACCGACGAGGAACACGTTCACGGCCCGGATTGCAACCACGATCACTAAGGAAACCGCTCTATGCTCGCCCTCGGCAAACTGCTTGAACTGACCCTCGCCGGTCGTGAACCGGCGGAGAAGACTCAACTGACTGTCGAAGGCGTGCGCATGCGCTGGTTGAGCGAAGGTGCGCTGGAAGTCCGGCCACCCGAAGCGCGTGACAATGGCCTGGACCTGCTGCTGTCGGCGGGGATCCATGGCAACGAAACAGCGCCGATCGAGTTGCTCGATCGCCTGTTGCATGACATTGCCCGCGGCGACTTGAAGCCGCGCGCACGTATTCTGTTCCTGTTCGGCAACCCCGAAGCGATTCGCAAAGGCGAGCGTTTTATCGAGCAGGACGTCAATCGGCTGTTCAACGGCCGTCACGAACAAAGCAGCGGTTCCGAAGCCCTGCGCGCCTGTGAGCTGGAGCGCCTGGCTGCGAGTTTCTTCAGCCTGCCGGATCGCCAGCGCCTGCACTACGACCTGCACACGGCCATTCGTGGCTCGAAAATCGAGCAATTCGCGTTGTACCCGTGGAAAGAAGACCGCCAGCATTCGCGCCAGGAACTGGCGCGCCTGCGCGCCGCCGGCATGGAGGCGGTGTTGCTGCAGAACAAGCCGTCTATCGTTTTCAGTTCTTATACCTACGACAAGCTCGGTGCAGAGGCTTTTACCCTGGAACTCGGCAAGGCGCGGCCATTCGGACAAAACGCCGGGGTCAATGTCTCGCTGCTGGAGGAACGCCTCAAGCAGATCATCGAAGGGACCGAACCGGAACTGACGGAAGCGGCACTGGACGGTTTGCAGCTGTACAGCGTGGCACGGGAAATCATCAAGCACAGCGACAGCTTCCGCTTGAACCTGCCGGCGGATATCGAGAATTTTTCCGAACTGGATGTGGGTTACCTGCTGGCTGAAGACATCGCCAACACCCGCTGGATCATCGAGGAGGAGGGTGCCCGGATCATCTTCCCCAACCCCAAGGTGAAGAATGGCCTGCGTGCCGGCATCCTGATCGTGCCGACTACCGACGAAAACCTGGCCTGATTACGGCATTCAACCTTTGTAGGAGCGAGCTTGCTCGCGATGAACCCGAGAGCGCCGCGGGGTGCCAGGCTTCCCGCGTTATCGTTGACGACCATCGCGAGCAAGCTCGCTCCTACAGGGTTTTGCGGTGTTTAGACGGCTACGGCACGTGGTTCAGTGCGACGCAGGCTGCGAATCTTCGACAACGTATCCGCACACGTCTTCGCCGCTTCCTGGCCTTTATGCACGAAATGCTCGAAGAAGAACTTGTGGTGCAGTTCTTCACCGGCATGGAAGTGGTGCGGGGTCAGGGACACCGAGAACACCGGCACTTCGGTTTCCAGCTGAACCTGCATCAGGCCGCTGACGACCGACTGGGCGACGAACTCGTGGCGGTAGATCCCGCCGTCCACCACCAGGGCTGCGGCGACGATGCCGGCATAACGACCGGTCTTGGCCAGCAGCTTGGCGTGCAGGGGCATTTCAAAGGCACCGCCGACTTCGAAGAAATCGATGTCGGACTCCTGATAACCCTGGGCAATCATTTCGGCGACGAAGCCTTTACGGCTCTGATCGACAATATCCTTGTGCCAGCAGGCCTGGATGAACGCAACGCGCTCGCCGTGGTGGTGTTTGCTTTTGCTGTCGATTGCGGTGGGTTGCATGTTCTGACTCCTGTTTGTGTGAAAAACAGGGCGTTATGAATCGAAGGGGATTCAAGGGGACGCACGCTCGCACGAATGCTGGCGGATGGCCCTTTGCTGTCAATCCCGTTCTCTCTTCATCCGGACTATGACCGTCGGCCCCGGGATCACACCGGGTCTGCTGACCTTGCTGCCAGGCACCGCCGAAGCCGTGCTGTCACCAAGCGCTCGCGGGCTATGCGCATTGCGCGCAATTACCGCCGGTGGGGAGTTGCACCCCGCCCTGAGAACGTTTTTGCCGCCGGAATGTTTGGCGGCGCAGCGTTTTTATCACATATTTGCGGTATGCGCATGGCCCCTTTTGGATGATTGTTATCGACTTTTCTGTTGGTTTAATCGGCCTTTTCCTACGCAAGGGTTGATTAATCGTCGCCATGCCCGCAGTAATTCTTTCCTGAAAGGGATTTTCCCCTGCTTACCGAGGCCAGATTCATGAGCGTTATCGATCTTCGCAGCGACACCGTCACCCAACCTTGCGCCGGCATGCTCGACGCGATGGCCAACGCTGCCACCGGCGATGACGTGTATGGCGAAGACCCGACGGTCAATCACCTGGAAGCCGAACTGGCCAGGCGCCTGGGGTTTGCCGCGGCACTGTTCGTGCCGACTGGCACCATGAGCAACCTGCTTGGATTGATGGCCCATTGCGATCGCGGTGACGAGTACATCGTCGGCCAGCAGGCCCACACCTATAAATACGAAGGGGGTGGCGCAGCGGTGCTCGGCTCCATCCAGCCGCAACCGCTGGAAGTGCAGGCCGATGGTTCGCTGGACCTGGCCCATGTCGCGGCGGCGATCAAACCGGATGACTTCCACTTCGCCCGCACCCGCTTGCTGGCGCTGGAAAACACCATGCAGGGCAAGGTCCTGCCGCTGGAATACCTGGCGCAGGCGCGCAGTTTTACCCGCGAGCATGGCTTGCAACTGCACCTGGACGGTGCGCGTTTGTATAACGCGGCGGTGAAGCTGGGTGTGGATGCCCGGGAAATCACCCAACATTTCGATTCCGTCTCGGTGTGCCTGTCCAAAGGGCTGGGCGCGCCGGTCGGTTCGGTGCTGTGCGGCTCGGCCGAACTGATCGGCAAGGCCCGGCGCCTGCGTAAAATGGTCGGTGGTGGTATGCGCCAGGCCGGGATTCTGGCGGCGGCAGGCCTGTATGCACTGGATCACAACGTAGAGCGCCTGGCCGACGACCACGCCAACGCGCAATTGCTGGCCGAAGGCCTGCGTGCGGCGGGCTTCGAGGTCGAGCCGGTGCAGACCAACATGGTTTACGTGCAGATGGGCGACAAGGCCGAGGCGCTCAAGGCGTTTGCCGCCGAGCGCGGGGTCAGGCTCAGTGCCGCCGCGCGCCTGCGCATGGTCACGCACATGGACGTCAGCCGTGCGCAAATCGGGCAAGTCGTCGCGACATTCGTCGACTTTTCGCGCAAGTGATAGCGTTAGCACTCCAATTGACCGTTTCTATCGTATAAACACGCTGTACCCCGCGCGCAGGGCCGATATAATGCGGCCCTTTGCCGTCGCTTCGTCTGTTGACGTTTCGAACAGGCCTTTGGCCGCAGCCTCCGTGGAAGAACCTAATGAAAAGCGCAGAAATCCGTGAAGCCTTCCTTCGCTTCTTCGAAGAGCAAGGCCACACCCGTGTAGCCTCCAGCTCTTTGATTCCGGGCAACGACCCAACCCTGCTGTTCACTAACGCGGGGATGAACCAGTTCAAGGACTGCTTCCTGGGCCAGGAAAAGCGCGCGTACACCCGCGCTGTCAGCAGCCAGAAATGCGTGCGCGCCGGCGGCAAGCACAACGACCTGGAAAACGTCGGTTATACCGCTCGTCACCACACTTTCTTCGAAATGCTGGGTAACTTCAGCTTCGGTGATTATTTCAAGCGTGACGCCATCAGCTACGCCTGGAACTTCCTGACTTCCGACAAGTGGCTGAACCTGCCGAAGGAAAAGCTCTGGGTCACCGTCTACGCCAGCGATGACGAGGCGTATGACATCTGGACCAAGGAAATCGGGGTTCCGGCCGAGCGCATGGTGCGCATCGGCGACAACAAGGGCGCGCCGTACGCCTCCGACAACTTCTGGACCATGGGCGATACCGGCCCGTGCGGTCCTTGCACCGAGATTTTCTACGATCACGGCGCCGACATCTGGGGCGGCCCGCCGGGCTCGCCGGAAGAAGACGGCGACCGTTACATCGAGATCTGGAACAACGTGTTCATGCAGTTCAACCGCACCGCCGATGGCGTGTTGCACCCGCTGCCAGCGCCGTCGGTCGACACCGGCATGGGCCTGGAGCGGATCAGTGCCGTGCTGCAGCACGTTCACTCGAACTATGAAATCGACCTGTTCCAGAGCCTGCTGAACGCATCGGCCAAGGCCATTGGTTGCACCAACGACGCTCAGGCTTCCCTGAAAGTCGTGGCTGACCACATCCGTTCCTGCGGTTTCCTGATCGCCGATGGCGTGCTGCCGTCCAACGAAGGCCGCGGTTACGTGCTGCGCCGGATCATCCGTCGCGCCTGCCGTCACGGTAACAAGCTGGGCGCCAAGGGCAGCTTCTTCTACCAGATCGTCGCGGCCCTGGTCGCCGAGATGGGTGAAGCCTTCCCGGAACTGAAATCCCAGCAAGCGCACATCGAGCGCGTGCTGAAGGCCGAAGAAGAGCAATTCGCCAAGACCCTGGAGCAGGGCCTGAAGATCCTCGAGCAGGATCTGGCCGAGCTCAAGGGCGACGTGGTACCGGGCGACGTGGTGTTCAAACTCTACGACACCTACGGTTTCCCGATGGACCTGACCGGCGACATCGCTCGCGAGCGCAGCCTGACCATCGACGAAGCAGGTTTTGAACGCGAGATGGAAGCCCAGCGCGTCCGTGCCCGTTCCGCCAGTTCCTTCGGCATGGACTACAACAGTCTGGTCAAGGTCGATGTGGACACCGAGTTCACCGGTTACACCGCTCACAGCGGTTCGGCCAGGATCGTTGCTCTCTATAAGGACGGGCAATCGGTTGACGTGCTGAGCGAAGGCGAAGAGGGCGTGGTCGTTCTGAACCAGACGCCGTTCTATGCGGAGTCCGGTGGCCAGATCGGCGATTGCGGCTTCCTCCAGGCTGGCGCTGCGCGTTTCGACGTGCGTGACACCACCAAGACCGGCGGTGCGTTCCTGCACCACGGTGTGCTGGATTCGGGCAGCCTGATCGTAGGTGCTCCGGTCGAGGCTCATGTCGATGCCGAAGTGCGTCACGCGACGTCGCTGAACCACTCGGCGACTCACTTGCTGCACGCCGCATTGCGCCAGGTGCTGGGCGATCACGTTCAGCAGAAAGGCTCGCTGGTCGACAGTCAGCGCCTGCGCTTCGACTTCAGCCACTTCGAGGCCATCAAGCCTGAACAGCTCAAAGCGCTGGAAGACATCGTCAACGCCGAGATTCGCAAGAACTCCGAAGTTGAAACCGAAGAAACCGACATCGAAACCGCCAAGCAGAAAGGCGCCATGGCGCTGTTCGGCGAGAAATACGGCGACAACGTGCGCGTGCTGAGCATGGGCGATTTCTCCGTTGAGCTGTGCGGCGGTATCCACGCCAACCGTACCGGCGACATCGGCCTGCTGAAAATCATCAGCGAAGGCGGTGTGGCATCGGGTGTGCGTCGTATCGAAGCTGTCACCGGTGCGCAAGCGCTGGCCTACTTGAACGCGGCGGAAGAACAACTCAAGGAAGCGGCCAGCCTGGTCAAGGGCAGCCGCGACAACCTGATCGACAAGCTGTCGGCTGTGCTGGAGCGCAACCGTCTGCTGGAGAAGCAACTCGAGCAGTTGCAAGCCAAGGCTGCCAGTGCCGCGGGCGACGACCTGTCGGCCCAGGCGCTGGACGTCAAGGACGTGAAAGTGCTGGCCGTGCGTCTGGACGGCCAGGATGGCAAGGCGCTGCTGGCGCTGGTCGATCAACTGAAAAACAAACTCGGCCGCGCAGTGATCCTGCTCGGCAGTGTCCATGAGGATAAGGTCGTTCTGGTTGCAGGCGTAACCAAAGACCTGACTGGCCAACTCAAAGCCGGTGATTTGATGAAGCAAGCCGCTGCGGCAGTGGGCGGGAAGGGCGGTGGTCGTCCAGACATGGCGCAAGGCGGCGGTACCGACGCTGGCGCACTGGATGCGGCACTGGCCCTGACCGTTCCGTTTGTAGAGCAGGGTCTATAAGGCAGTACGTGCGGCTCGCAGTCTAGTGGCGGGCCGCAATGCTGTTTGAGTGATTATTTGGGCGCCCTTCATGGGCAGAGGCGGCTTTGAAATGGCTTTGATCGTACAGAAATTTGGAGGCACCTCGGTCGGCACCGTCGAGAGAATCGAGCAGGTCGCCGACAAGGTTAAGAAATTCCGCGATGCCGGCGATGACCTGGTGGTTGTGCTGTCTGCAATGAGCGGCGAAACCAACCGTCTGATCGATCTGGCCAAGCAAATCAGTGGCGACGGTCAACCGGTTCCGCGCGAGCTGGACGTGATCGTCTCCACCGGTGAGCAGGTGACGATTGCCCTGTTGGCCATGGCACTGATCAAGCGTGGCGTGCCGGCGGTGTCCTACACCGGCAATCAGGTGCGGATTCTGACGGATAGCGCACACAATAAAGCGCGTATCCTGCAGATTGATGACCAGAAGATTCGCGGTGATCTGAAGGCAGGTCGTGTGGTAGTGGTCGCCGGTTTCCAGGGCGTCGACGAGCACGGCAATATCACCACCCTCGGTCGTGGCGGTTCCGACACCACCGGCGTGGCGCTGGCGGCAGCCCTGAAGGCTGACGAATGCCAGATCTACACCGACGTCGACGGCGTCTACACCACCGACCCGCGTGTGGTGTCCGTGGCTCAGCGCCTGGACAAGATCACCTTCGAAGAGATGCTGGAAATGGCCAGCCTCGGTTCCAAGGTGTTGCAGATCCGTGCGGTCGAGTTCGCCGGCAAGTACAACGTTCCGCTGCGCGTACTGCACAGCTTCAAGGAGGGTCCGGGCACCCTCATTACTATTGATGAAGAGGAAACCATGGAACAGCCGATCATTTCCGGTATCGCTTTCAACCGCGATGAAGCCAAGCTGACCATCCGTGGCGTGCCAGACATCCCGGGCGTTGCATTCAAGATTCTCGGCCCGATCAGTGCCGCGAACATTGAAGTCGACATGATCGTGCAGAACGTCGCGCACGATAACACCACCGACTTCACCTTCACCGTGCACCGCAACGACTACCAGGCGGCGCAAGCCGTGCTGGAAAAGACCGCTGGCGAGCTGGGTGCCCGTGAAGTCGTGGGCGACACCAAGATCGCCAAGGTGTCGATCGTCGGCGTTGGCATGCGTTCTCACGCAGGCGTTGCCAGCCGCATGTTCGAATCCCTGGCCAAGGAAAGCATCAACATCCAGATGATCTCGACTTCGGAAATCAAAGTCTCCGTAGTGATCGAAGAGAAGTATCTGGAACTGGCTGTGCGCGCTCTGCACACGGCTTTCGAACTGGACGCACCGGCCCGACAGGGCGAGTGATGCGTTTGCCAAAAGGCGCGGTCTGACCGCGCCTTTTGTTTTTTTGAATGGCGTGACCCCCCGAGACTGTTCTTTTGCTCGCGCTAGTCAATACTCAGGCATGTAGGGCTGCGACCGCTCCGGTTGTGGGTCGAGTGCCTTTTTTTTGCAGACTGTTGTCCCTGAAATGAAATGCGTGAGGAGAAAGGTATGCTGATTCTGACTCGTCGGTGCGCAGAAAGCCTGATTATCGGTGATGGCGAAATCACCGTGACCGTGCTCGGCGTCAAAGGAAATCAAGTGCGCATCGGTGTTAATGCTCCCAAAGAGGTGGCTGTTCACCGGGAGGAAATTTACCTGCGTATCAAGAAAGAGAAGGACGAAGAACCAAGCCATTAATTTTTATCGTTTTTTATGTTTGCAAACGGGGAAGAAGCTGGTTAATATACGCCCCGTGTTGCGGAGAGCTGGCCGAGTGGCCGAAGGCGCTCCCCTGCTAAGGGAGTACACCTCAAAAGGGTGTCGGGGGTTCGAATCCCCCGTTCTCCGCCATTATTTGCTTAGTACGTTGTAATCTGGCTTCTTCGGTAAGTTGTTGAAATTACTAGAAAAAGTGTTTGACATAGAGATTAGACGGCCTATAATGCGCGGCAACAAATGCACTCGTAGCTCAGCTGGATAGAGTACTCGGCTACGAACCGAGCGGTCACAGGTTCGAATCCTGTCGAGTGCACCATTTAAGAGTTGTTTGCAGTGATGTGAATGACTTGGCTTCAACCAGTTGTGATCTGGTCTAAAAACACAAATTGCACTCGTAGCTCAGCTGGATAGAGTACTCGGCTACGAACCGAGCGGTCACAGGTTCGAATCCTGTCGAGTGCACCATTTAAGAGTTGTTTGCAGTGATGTGAATGACTTGGCTTCAACCAGTTGTGATCTGGTCTAAAAACACAAATTGCACTCGTAGCTCAGCTGGATAGAGTACTCGGCTACGAACCGAGCGGTCACAGGTTCGAATCCTGTCGAGTGCACCATTTAAGAGTTGTTTGCAGTGATGTGAATGACTTGGCTTCAACCAGTTGTGATCTGGTCTAAAAACACAAATTGCACTCGTAGCTCAGCTGGATAGAGTACTCGGCTACGAACCGAGCGGTCACAGGTTCGAATCCTGTCGAGTGCACCATTTAAGAGTTGTTTGCAGTGATGTGAATGACTTGGCTTCAACCAGTTGTGATCTGGTCTAAAAACACAAATTGCACTCGTAGCTCAGCTGGATAGAGTACTCGGCTACGAACCGAGCGGTCACAGGTTCGAATCCTGTCGAGTGCACCATACAAACAAAAAGCCCGCCTTTAAAGCGGGCTTTTTGCCGTCCGGGATTTGGCTTTTCCCTTCGTGCATCCCCTCTCGTCGAACTCCACCTGTGCGCTGCGACCTCTTTGGGTGTCGTAACGGTAGGTCGTGGCCGAATTGCGAATACTGATCTTGTCTGGCTTGCCAAGCGCGCTCTCGACGTCTTGCTGGCTCATGCCCGCGACCACCCGCTGATTGATGATCGCTTCCCGGCGCTCCCTGGCGCTGATCAGGTTTCCACACTTGTCCTGCGCCCGGCCGACCACGGTCGGCTCTGTGCTGTTGATGTTCATTGCTGACGTTTCACGGGGTTCGGCTGGCGGGATAAGCGCCACTGTGCTGCCAGGGGGAAGGGCGCGGACGTCTTGAAGTGAGGCGCGTTCCCCTGCGGCACAGCTGAGCGTGGTGAAGGTAATGCGTCCATCGGCCGCTTCGCAGCGTTGAACGGTGGTGGCGAGTGCCAGGGGCAGGGGGCCGAGCAGGCTGAGCAGTAAAAGGCATTGTGAAATCGATGACATCGGCCGTCCTCCATGACGTTCCTTTTCAAGGGTAGCGACTACAATTTTCGAAGCGGTGTGTTTTCTTTTCAGAATACGTCGTCGCATTTTGACGGATCAGGACAACGCTCAAGATTGTTGTGCAAGCGCTTGTTTCAGCCACGATTTTTTAACGTTTAAAACCGTCAGGCGGTGTATCATTGCGCCCGTCAGCCCCGCCGGGGCTTGTGGAATACCTCCATGGACTTACCCAGTAGTTACTCAGTACCCCGTTTTACCAATCATGAATTGACTGATTGATCCTTCCGGCGTGCCCCGCTGCTGGGAGTGGAGTTCGCCTATGTCTGAAGTTGAAGTAAAGAAAACGCAGGAAAGCTTGCAGGATCGCCTGGCTCAGGTGGTTGAGTTGCTGCAGCGCCAGCGAGTGGTAGAAGACCTGACTCACCGCCAGGAAGGCCCGCATCATGACCGGGTCGAGAACCTGGTCCACCGGCAGAACCTTGTCGAGTTGCAACGCAAGCTCGATGACCTGCACTCCGCCGACGTCGCCTACATCCTTGAAGCCTTGCCGCTGGACGACCGTCTGACGCTCTGGCAATTGGTCAAGGCCGATCGCGACGGCGACATCCTTCTCGAAGTATCCGATTCGGTTCGTGAATCGCTGATCGCCGACATGGACGATCACGAGCTCCTGGCTGCGGCCAAGGACATGGATGCCGACGAACTCGCTGACCTGGCCTCCGAGCTGCCGCGAGACGTCGTCCATGAGCTCATGGAGACCCTCGACCAGCAACAACGCGAGCGTGTGCGTTCGGCACTGTCCTATGACGAGGAGCAGGTCGGTGCGCTGATGGACTTCGAGATGGTGACCATCCGTGAGGATGTCAGCCTTGAAGTGGTCTTGCGTTATCTGCGCCGTCTCAAGGAGTTGCCGGGCCATACCGACAAACTGTTCGTGGTCGATTACGACGGCGTCCTCAAGGGTGTGTTGCCGATCAAGCGTTTGCTGGTCAACGATCCGGACAAACAGGTTTCCGAGGTGATGGCCAGCGATCCGGTGAGTTTTCACCCGGACGAAGACGCTTACGATGCTGCCCAGGCATTCGAGCGTTATGACTTGATCTCCGCGCCCGTGGTCGACAAGAACGGCAAGCTGATCGGCCGTCTGACCATCGATGAAATGGTTGACCTGATCCGTGAAGAGAGCGAAAGCGAAGTTCTCAACATGGCGGGTCTGCGTGAAGAAGAAGACATTTTTGCGTCGGTCTGGAAATCCCTGCGTAACCGTTGGGCCTGGCTGGCGATCAACCTGATTACCGCGTTCGTGGCTTCCCGGGTCATCGGTTTGTTCGAAGGTTCGATCGAGAAGCTCGTGGCGCTTGCGGCATTGATGCCGATCGTGGCGGGCATCGGCGGCAACTCGGGTAACCAGACCATCACCATGATTGTCCGGGCCATGGCGCTGGACCAGGTGAGCACCGGCAATACTTCGCGCCTGATGCGCAAGGAATTGGCCGTCGCGTTGATCAACGGCGTGATCTGGGGCGGGGTGATTGGCGTGGTTGCCTACCTGCTCTATGGCAGTTGGTCATTGGGGGTGGTGATGACCGCCGCGATGACGCTCAACTTGCTCCTTGCAGCGTTGATGGGGGTCTTGATCCCGATGACCCTGGCGAAGATGGGGCGCGACCCGGCAATGGGGGCCAGTGTGATGATTACGGCCATGACCGACAGCGGCGGCTTTTTCATCTTCCTCGGGTTGGCGACAATCTTCCTGCTCTGATGTCCCGTTCATTGAAAACCCGCCACTTGGCGGGTTTTTTTTGCCTGGATTTCAGGCAAAAAAAAGCCAGCGATCAGGCTGGCTTGAGCTTTCTGCTTGAATCAGGACGCGTCGGCGGCCATTTCAGCGTCATGCGCGATCAGCGAAACCAGGGCGTTCTGCTGTCGATGGGAGAGTTGTCGGAAGCGCTGCAGCAGCTCGCGTTCGTGCAAGGAAAGCTCCGGGCTGTCCAGGCGCATGCTCAACTCTTCTCCCAGTGCGCCTTCCTGAATAAGACTCTGCTCAAGGCGCGCAATGATTTCGGAGTTCATGCTGCGATGATGATTGCGAGCCACCTCGGCAATGCGTTCACGCATTCCGTCTGGCAGACGTACGACGAACTTGTCAGCCGTACGGCTGGAATAAATTGCCTGTTTCAATGGGCGCATATATTTAACCGGTTAGTTCAGGGGAGCGGTTTTCGGGATTGGCCGCAGGATGTCTGATAGGACAAGCGCTCTGACCAAATGTTCAACCTGAATTGATAGAGGCACGCATCATGCCCCAAACCAGCCAGATCCTTGGCGTCAATTCTGTGACAAATATTGAACTGGATAAAGGCGTTCTGCCAGCACCAATTATCAGAAATGCGGACTGGTTTGAAAAGTTCGACCGGACCGTAACGCATAACGCATCCTCCACCCGACGAAAGGTTTCTGACGGGAGGAAAAGGTGGACTCGATCGCTGTTCCTTGCCTTTACAGAATAGTGGCAAATGGCCGATTTACTAGGGGGAAGTCTTGTAGAGGGTCAATTCGGGATGGATGGCAGGCCCTTGCACCGGGTCTGCCAGGCCGGGATCAACGCAGTACCGGATCGAACTTGATCTTGCGTCCGGCGATCAGTGCGAGCACGAACAGGCCGCTGAAGACCGCACAGGCGATCAGGGGGAGGGTGACGACCATGTCCTGGGTCAATGACAGATGAAAAATGCCACTCAACAAGGCGAGGATGAAGAAACTCGCGGCTGATCTGGACATGCTGTGCTCCTGGTGGGGGATTCAAAATACCAAGCGTTCGGATGACGGCGCCGTTAGCAGGATGTTTTCCTGGCTCGCTTGCGGGCTGACAAATCCGTGCCGATCACTCAATTGCGCCAGTTGCGGCGCCTTCTGCAGCTGAAGGTAATGCGGCATAAGCTGGGCAACCTGCGTAGTGCCGCTCTCGGGAACAAAATGAAATCCCGATAAAACAGCCAGTGCGATTGCATTCGAGAGTAAAAGGACGCTGTTCATGGCGTGGGCCTCGGTTGCTCTACAAGAACAGTAGAGGCAGCTCGCATGCCAGAGTCTATCGGCAATTAAATTCTTAAAAAACAATGAATTAAGTTATTTTTGGTAAAGCACCCTATTGCATTTTGCAAGGGTGGCTTTTGGCAGCAATGCAATTTGCACGGTAAACGGGCCCGCCCCCGGCCGAGGCGTCTGCCTACACTTAAAAAGCCCTACGGACGACATGACAAAAGCGGGCCCTGCCGTTAACATGCACGCCGTCCATCGCGTCGCGTTTCGTTGCGGCCGACTTGTGTCTCAGTAGCTCAATTGGATAGAGCATCCCCCTCCTAAGGGGAAGGTTGGCAGTTCGAACCTGCCCTGGGACACCATCATTTTTCAGCACTTCGCTGTCCGGAAAGCCCCGTCGGAAAATTGATTCCGGCGGGGCTTTTTTGTGCGCGATGTCTCGTTTTCAGCAACGCCTTCACCTATCCGGAGTGAGCCTTGCGCAAGGCTCTCAAGGGAACGCCACTGCTGGCCGATAACCCGGGCAGTCAGGGGCCATTTTGCCTTTTGCGGTTGGCTTGGGGGCTTCATCTCTGTGAGTAGGTGTTTGATAGCCTAGTGCCACCCGTTATCATCTGCGCGCCAAAACAGGGGCTGCGAAGCTGAGTCCGTCCGTGTATTTGCCTTTGGGTTCTTCTTCTTAAATTGCCTGGAAATCTTCGATGCTGTCGTATCACCAAAAGCGTTTTCTGATCGTCGATGATTTCTCGGACTTCCGCAGTTCGGTTCGGTCGATGTTGCGCGAACTGGGCGTCAAGGAAGTGGACACTGCCGACACTGGCGAACAGGCACTGAAGATGTGTTCGCAGAAACAGTACGACTTCATCCTGCAGGACTTTCACCTGGGTGACGGCAAGAAAAACGGCCAGCAGGTGCTCGAAGACCTGATGGAGGAAAAGCTGATCAGCCATGAAGCGGTGTTCGTCATGGTCACCGCCGAAACCAGCCAGGCCATGGTGCTCAGTGCGCTGGAGCACGAACCCGATGCCTATCTGACCAAGCCCTTCAACCGGTCCAGCCTGGCCCAGCGCCTGGAGCGTCTTGAGCAGCGCAAGACCCTGCTCAAGCCGATCCTGCAGGCCCTTGACCGCGGCAAGCCGATGGAGGTGCTCAACGCCTGCATCGCCTTGTGCAAGCAAGACATCCGCTATTCGCCGCTGTGCCTGCGCTACCGCGCCGACGCCCTGCGCGATCTCAATCAGAACGAAGCGCTGGAGCGGCTGTACGATGGCATCATCGCCGACCGCCCGTTGCCATGGGCGTTTGCCGGGTTGGGCAAGTTGCTGTTCAAGCGCGGCCAGGTCGGGCAGGCCAAAGGCATTTACGAAAAAGCCCTGAAGGTCTTCCCGATGATGCCGTCGCTGTATGACGGCATGGCTGACGTGCTGGTTGCCGAAGGCGACACCAAGGGCGCGCAGCGCGTTCTGGAAGAGGCGATTCGCCTGTCGCCGCTGGCGGTGCGCCGGCAAGCGTTGCTGGGCAAGCTGGCGATGACCAACGAGGATTTCGACACCGCGGCCAAGGCCTATCGCCAGGCCGTGAGCCAGGGGGCGCAGTCGCGGTTCAAGGATGCCGAGAGCAACCTCGGGCTGGCCCACGCATTGATCAGCAAGGGCAGCGAAAGGGGGCTGGACACCCGGACCCGGCTGGAGATCAACACCACATTGAGCGCCGTGGCCAAGGAAAACCCTTCCGACCCGGGCCTGCAGATTCGCGCGCGCCTGATGAAGGCCACCAGCCTGTTGCTCAACGATGCCGAGACGGCTGACAAGCTCACCGAGCAAGCGCTGTTGCGCCTCGATGGCATGGAGCAATTCATGAGCGCCGAAGCGGCGTTGCTGGTGGCCAAGCAACTGAAAATGCTCGGGCAGAGCGAGGCCGGCACCGCGATGCTGAAAAACTGCGTGGAGATCTATGGCGACGATCCGGCGGTCATGAAGGACATCGCCAAGCAGACCGACGACCCGAGCATCCTCAATTCCGGTAACGCCGCCGCCGAGCTCAACCGGCAGGGCGTGCGCGTGTACAAGACCGGCAATCTGGTGGAGGCCCGGCAGGTCTTTCGCAAAGCCCTGGCCATGCAGCCGAAGAACATCAGTATCGCCCTTAACCTGGCGCAGTCGTTGTTGCACGGCACCGATACCGGCGCTCCTTCAGCGGAGCTGGAAGAGTGCCGGACCTGCCTGAAAATGGTTGGCCTGATGCCCGACAGCGACGCGCGCTATCCGCGTTACCAGAAGCTGAAAAGCAAGGCGTTTGGCCAATGAACGACAACCGGCAGGCACTGGATTTCTCCACGGTGATCGCCTCTACCGTGCACGACATGAAGAACTCGCTGGCCATGCTGATGCAGGCCCAGAGCCAATGGCTGGCGCGATTGCCGGAGTCGGACCGGCAGACGCCGGAGCAGGGCGTGATCGACTTCGAGTTCGCTCACCTCAACGGCATGCTGGTGCAGTTGCTGGGCCTGTATAAGCTCGGCGTCAACCAGATGCCGTTGCAGCCGGCCTACCATGAACTGGACGACTTCATCGAAGCGCAACTGGCTTGTCATCAGGAGGTGTTCGCCAGCCGCGGCATCATGGCCACCTATGAAGTGGACCCGCTGAGCCCGCTGGGTTTCTTCGACCGCGAGTTGATCGCGTCGGTATTGGCCAACTGCATCAACAACGCGATTCGCTTTGCGCGGCATGCGGTGTTGATCAGTGCCAGCGACGAAGCCGGGCAACTGGTGTTGACCATCAATGACGATGGCGAGGGGTATCCGGCGCAGATGATCGAGCGTCAGGCCGATTATGTGCAGGGCATCAATCAAAGCACCGGCAGCACCGGCCTGGGCCTGTACTTTGCCGGACGGATTGCTGGGTTGCATCAACGCAATGGCGTCGGCGGACGCACCGAAATCAGCAATGGCGGGCCGTTGGGTGGCGGGGTGTTCCGGCTTTACCTGCCCTGACAGGCAGCATATTTATCGACGCTGCTTGAAATTCCGAACACGTGGAGCCTATTTTGTACGGTCGCCGTTCGCGGCCCGCACAATAACAAGGATAGCGTCATGACGACCGTTGGCCTGAGTTCACTCGCGCAGCGATTGACGGGCATTGATGAAGTTGAATGTGTCACGCCGGATTTGAATGGCGTTCCACGGGGCAAAGTGATGACCAGCGAGGGGTTTCTCGACGGTCGACGTTTGCAGATGGCGCGGGGCGTGCTGCTGCAATGCATCATGGGCGGATACCCGCCGGCGCGTTTTTACGGCAGCGACGACGGCGACCTGGCGCTGATTCCGGACCCCGCACAAATCCATCGCCTGCCCTGGAGCCATCCACCGCGGGCCTTCGCCATTTGCGATGCGGATGAGCTGGGCACCACCACCAGCTGCAATCTGTCGACTCGCGGCCAGCTCAAGTCGGTGATTGCCCGTTACGCGGCCCGTGGCCTGGCGCCAGTGGTGGCGACCGAGCTCGAGTTTTTTGTCTTCGCCCCCAACACCGATCCGAACCAGGCTTTTCAACCGCCACTGGGGCTGGACGGTCGTCGCGAGGATGGTCAGTCGGCGTTCAGCGTCAGCTCCAACAACGGGCTGCGCCCCTTCTTCAATGAAGTCTACGAGTGCATGGCTGCGTTGGGCTTGCCGCGCGATACCTTCATGCACGAAATGGGCGTCAGCCAGTTCGAGATCAATCTGCTGCATGGCGATCCGCTGTTGCTGGCCGACCAGACGTTCCTGTTCAAGCACCTGCTCAAGGAAGTTGCTCTCAAGCACGGTCTGAGCGTGGTGTGCATGGCCAAGCCGCTGGCGCATACGCCGGGCAGTTCGATGCATATCCACCAGAGCGTCGTCGAGATCGATTCGGGGCGCAACGTGTTCAGCGATGAGGCGGGGCAGGAGACAGCCACCTTCCGCCATTTCATTGCCGGTCAGCAAGCTTGCATGGCCGACTTCACTGCGTTGTTTGCGCCGAACGTGAACTCCTATCAGCGTTTGTGCCACCCTTACGCTTCTCCGAATAATGCCTGCTGGTCCCACGACAACCGGGCGGCCGGCCTGCGTATTCCGGCCAGTCTGCCGGTGGCCCGTCGGGTCGAGAACCGCCTGCCGGGCGCCGATGCCAATCCGTATCTGGCGATTGCCGCAAGCCTGGCGGCGGGGTTGCATGGCATCGAGAATGCGTTGGAACCGAGCGCGCCGATCCAGGGTGAGTTCGAAGTGCCGGACAATCTTTCGTTGCCCTGTACCTTGCATGCGGCACTCGAGCGTCTGAAACGTAGCCAGTTGGCCAAGGAACTGTTCGGTGCGGAATTCATCGAAGGCTACATTGCTTCGAAGAACCTGGAGCTGAGCAGTTTCCTTGATGAAATTACTCCCTGGGAACGGCGTGTATTAGCTGCTCAGGCCTGACGATCCGTCGACATCCGGCTATCGTTTAGCGATAGCCGATTCTCACTGCAAGGAGCCGCTCGGAACGCCGATGCGCCAAATCTGGAAATCCTTTCGAGCACTGTATTTCGCCTCGCTGATGATGTTGATCGGCTCGGGCCTGTTGAGTACTTACCTGGGCCTGCGCCTGGCGGCCGACCATGTCGACAGCCTGTGGGTCGGTGCCTTGATGGCCGCCAACTACTTCGGCCTGGTGCTGGGAGGCAAGATAGGTCACCGGTTGATTGCCCGGGTCGGGCATATCCGCGCTTATTCGGCCTGTGCCGGGATTGTCGGCGCGGCGGTGCTGGGCCATGGCCTGATCGATTGGCTGCCGGCGTGGCTGTTCCTGCGGGTGATCGTCGGCCTTGGCATGATGTGCCAGTACATGGTGATCGAGAGCTGGCTGAACGAGCAGGCCGAAGCCAGGCAACGCGGGCTGGTGTTCAGCGGCTACATGATCGCCTCTTACCTGGGGCTGGTGATGGGGCAGCTGATTCTGGTCATGCACCCGGCGCTGGGGCTGGAGCTGCTGATGCTGGTCGCCCTGTGTTTCGCGTTGTGCCTGGTGCCCGTGGCCCTGACACGACGGATTCACCCGGCACCCTTGCATCCGGCGCCCATGGAGCCACGGTTCTTTATCAAGCGCGTGCCACAGTCATTGAGCACGGTGCTCGGGGCGGGCCTGATCGTCGGCTCGTTCTACGGTCTGGCGCCGCTGTATGCCTCGCAGCAAGGGTTGTCCACGGAGCAGGTCGGCCTGTTCATGGGGTGCTGCATTTTTGCCGGGTTGCTGGTGCAGTGGCCGTTGGGCTGGTTGTCCGACCGCTACGATCGGGCTGTGTTGATCCGCAGTTTTGCGTTCAGCCTGGCCCTGGCTGCATTGCCGCTGGCGATCATGCCGCAGGTGCCGCTGGAGGTGCTGTTTATCGCCGGTTTTATCTGTTCGCTGGTGCAGTTCTGCCTGTATCCGTTGGCAGTGGCGTTCTCCAACGACCACGTCGAAGGCGATCGAAGGGTGTCCCTGACGGCAATGTTGCTGGTGACCTACGGGGTCGGTGCGAGTATCGGGCCACTGGTGGCCGGCGTGCTGATGAAGCTGTTCGGCAGCCAGATGCTTTATGCGTTTTTCAGTTTCTTCGCGTTGGTCCTGGTGTGGCGGATTCGCCCGAAAGCGGTGACCAACCTGCATCAGGTGGAAGATGCGCCGCTGCATCACGTGGCCATGCCGGACAACATGACGAGTTCACCGCTGGTGGCCTGTCTCGACCCGCGTGTCGATGAGCAGGTGGTGCAGGATCAGATGCAGGGTCCGGTGAGTAACGGGCCAGAGCCTGAATCAGAGCCTGAAACGGTCACCGAGACTGAAACCGATCAGCCGCCGGAAGATCCTGATACAGGGCGGGACCCTAACTTCAGCGAGGCCAGGCCTTAAATCCCGGGCACAAAAAAACGGGCAGTCACCGCAAGGGACTGCCCGTTTTTTATTGACGCTCTATCAGATGTCGTCTTTGTCGAAGCGGCGCGCTTCGCGTTGCAACTGGTAGACGAAGCGTTCGACCTGACGCTGCACCAGTCCACTCATGTTGTGGAAACGAATGCCGGCGAAAGTGGTGGAGATCTTTTCTTCGAAATGCAGATAACGCAGCTCGACCGGGGCGGTCATTTTGCCAAAGGGCAGGTCGGCGTTGAAGCGGTCGTAAACCTGGCCCAGTTGCAGGCTGCCAGTGATGTCGCCGTCGAAACGCAGTTTGCAGCCGGTCGCGGAAATATCCAGCAGCTTGCCGCTGATGGGAGCCTTGAGCTTTTCGCCGTCGAGGTTGACGTTGACCAGTTGTGCCAGCTTCAGCGCTGCGCGGAATGCATTGCGGCGCTGGTGGTACACCACTTCATCGGGCAGGGTGCCGCGATAGCAGCGGCTGCCACCGGATTCGTCGATGTTCAATTGACCGTTGCTTTCCCAGGCAATGCGCACGCCTTCGTGGAAGCCTTCGACCTTGAACGGTTCGCCCGCCAGCAGGTAGCGCTCGCCATCGCGGGGAATCATTTCGTCCAGGGCGATCATGTTGCTGTCACGGTCCAGATCCACCAGATAGCTCTGGAAGCGCTGGCTGCGCTCGTGGAACGTGATGATCAGCGGGTCATGGCTTTCGAGCAGCTGGCGCAGGTTGCCGGAGATTTCCAAGGGCGTGGAGAGCACCTTGGGTGGCTGCGGAGCATCATCCACGGATAAGGCATTGGACACGGTTAATCAATCTCCAGACAAAATTTGACTACGACTGGCCAGCATTTTGCCAGCATCTTTCGCGTCTTGGATAGAGCGGGCTCTTCGAGCGGCCTAAGCCTGACTGAGCGGGCGCGGCTTAGCAAGCTTGGAGAATGTTCCGCTGGCATCGTAAAGCGCCGGGGTTTCACCACCGTTGAGGATTTTCAGCTGGGTGGCCGTAGCGGCCTGCTGAGTGAGGATTGACTGACCGTTGTTGGCGTTGATGGCCTGGCACTGGGCCAGAAGATCGGTCAGCACGTCACTTTGCGCCAGCAACTGGTCGCCAATGCTCGACTGGCTGGCCAATTGCTCAAGACCGCCGCGGTTGGTCGGCAGGTTGAGGCTGGCGAGGACTTCACTGCGCTTGCGGCCATGCTGTTCGAGCAAGACCACCAATGCCTGTTTCTGCGCCAGGATGTCCTCGAGCAATGGCATGTCGCGGCCATGCAAGGCGAGGGATTCGGTCTGCAGTAACTCCAGCAGGTGTTGCGCTGGAGCAAAGTCGTCGGTGATCAGTTGCAGTAAATTAGTGTCGTGCATGGCTGGCCTTGGGTTTTAAGCGTCCAAAAGCCTGGCGCCGGCGGTGGCCTAGCGCTGGGCTTCGAAGTTGAGCAGTTTGCTGGCTACACGGTTGCTGTCGACCTTATAGCTGCCATCGGCAATCGCTGCTTTCAATTCGGCCACGCGGGCTTTGTCGACGGCAGGCTGATCGCGCAGCTTGTCTGTGACCTTCTGCAACTGTTGAGCCTCATTGCTGAGATGTACCGATTCCCCGCTTTTGACGGTACCGGCCTGTTCGGCCGCGGACTCCAGCGGCGCGGATTTGCCGGCTTCGGCGCTTTCCTTGCTGGCGCTGGTACGTGTACTGCCCGTAAGGGACGAGGAGCTGTTCAAACGGCTGAAATCGATGACCATGATAAAAAAACCTCTGGGAATTTGGACGCTTGCCATGGTTTCGGCCATTCCCTGGAAAACTTTAGGTCCATTTATCAATGAACCTCGCGCGCGTCAGCGCTTGCCCTGCATGGAGCACAGTCTAGGGAACAGCCGCGGCAAGCGCCACATTCCGGTGAACCGAGAGCCTTACATGGACACTTCCACCTGCCCCGGCGCCATGACCTGTGCCTTGATGACTCGCTGGGAGTTGAGGTTTTTCACCCGGATCTGTTCGCTCAGACCGCCGTTCGACAGGGCTTCGCCCGGCATGCGCACGCTGAGCGTGCCGCTGCGGGCGGTAATCACCACCTGATCACCCTTGCGGATGACTTCGGCCTGTTCGATATGCACCAGGGTAATCACCTGGTCGGCGACCGTTGGTCGGGTCAGTCGCTGCCCGATCGCCTGGTCAAGGGAGGTCAGGTAGCCCTGGCTGATCAGGCTGATATCACGTTCGCGCAGGACCACATCCCCAGGCTCGACAATGGCCGCGCGGCGCAGTGGCCGGGCGGTGGTCACGACATCGCGAAACAGGCGGACTTGAGCGGGCACGAAGACGGTCCAGGGGGCGGCACCCTCGCAATGGACCTTGACCGTGACCCGTCCCAGCGGCTTGGGGCTCTCAAGGGTTGCTGTCAATTCCTTGTCGCACATGGGCATGTGCATGCGCGGGTCGAGCGGGTTGACCTGGATCTCGTAGCGACCTTCCGTTTGACTGGTAGCCAGATAGTCTTCTACGGTGAACTCAAGAAAGCCCTGAGTGACGCCGATAAGCATGTCAGGCAAGGTAACCGCGTCAGCAAGGGCAGGGCTGCCAGCGTTGAACAGGCAAACAGCCGCCAGCACGCCGAGCAATTTGCGGCAGGGTATGGTCAGGCGTCGAAAAAATGTCGGTTCTGTGTTCATAACGATTAAAAAAGCAAGCGCCGTGCCGTTTAGTGTGGAAGGCGCGTCGCAACAACACTTGGCGTTGGTGTAGGAGTCTGGGCATGGCTGGTGTAATGGATGCGGTAAACCAGCGCACGCAACTGGTGGGGCAGAATCGCCTTGAGCTGTTGTTGTTCCGTCTCGACGGCCAGCAGCTGTACGGGATCAACGTGTTCAAGGTTCGGGAGGTGCTGCAATGCCCCCAGCTGACGCTGATGCCCAAATCCAGTCCTGTCGTGTGCGGTGTGGCGAACATCCGGGGGGCGACCATTCCGATCCTTGATCTGGCGATGGCGACCGGCTCCGGCGCTTTGAAGGACAAGAACAATCCCTTCGTGATCATCACGGAGTACAACACCAAGACCCAGGGTTTCCTGGTGCGCTCGGTGGAGCGCATCGTCAACATGAACTGGGAGGAGATCCATCCACCACCCAAGGGCACCGGGCGCGATCACTACCTGACGGCGGTGACACGGGTCGACAATCAGCTGGTCGAAATCATCGACGTCGAGAAAGTGCTGGCGGAAGTGGCGCCGACACCGGAAGCGATTTCCGTCGGCGTGGTGGATGTCGAAACCCAGCACAAGGCGCTTTCGTTGCGCGTGCTGACGGTCGACGACTCGTCGGTGGCGCGCAAGCAGGTCACGCGCTGCCTGCAAACGGTCGGCGTTGAAGTGGTGGCGCTGAACGACGGTCGGCAAGCGCTGGATTACCTGCGCAAACTGGTCGATGAAGGCAAGAAACCGGAAGAAGAGTTCCTGATGATGATCTCCGACATCGAGATGCCGGAGATGGACGGGTACACACTGACGGCGGAAATCCGCAACGACCCGCGCATGCAAAAGCTTCATATCATCCTGCATACTTCGTTGTCGGGGGTTTTCAATCAGGCGATGGTCAAGAAGGTCGGTGCCGATGACTTCCTGGCCAAATTCCGTCCTGATGACCTGGCATCCCGGGTAGTCGACCGGATCAAGGCAGCAGATATCAGCTAGGGGCCTGCGCCCCTGGCAGTCAACACGATTTAAGAGGCGGCATCATTGTCTACGGGTAATTTGGATTTCGAACAGTTCCGGGTGTTCCTGGAAAAAGCCTGTGGCATTTTGCTCGGTGAAAACAAGCAGTACCTGGTCTCCAGCCGTCTCAACAAACTGATGGAACAGCAAGGCATCAAGTCTTTGGGTGAGCTGGTTCAGCGGATGCAGACCCAGCCGCGCAGCGGTTTGCGCGAGCAGGTGGTAGACGCCATGACCACCAACGAAACCCTGTGGTTTCGTGACACCTACCCGTTTGAAGTCTTGAAGAACAAGGTACTGCCCGAAGCGATCAAGGCCAGTCCCGGCCAGCGCCTGCGCATCTGGTCGGCGGCGTGCTCCTCAGGCCAGGAACCGTATTCGCTGTCGATGTCCATCGACGAGTTCGAGCGGGTCAACATGGGCCAGTTGAGGATGGGCGTGCAGATTGTTGCCACCGACCTGTCCGGCACCATGCTGAACAACTGCAAGACTGGCGAGTACGACAGCCTGGCCATCGGCCGTGGTCTGTCACCGGAGCGCCTGCAGCGTTATTTCGACCCGAAAGGGCCGGGGCGCTGGGCGATCAAGGCACCGATCAAGAGCCGGGTGGAGTTCCGTTCCTTCAACCTGCTGGACAGCTACGCGAGCCTGGGCAAGTTCGATATCGTGTTTTGCCGCAACGTGCTGATCTACTTCTCCGCCGAGGTGAAGAAGGACATCCTGTTGCGCATCCACAGTACGTTGAAGCCGGGCGGTTACCTGTTCCTTGGTGCTTCCGAAGCGCTGAACGGATTGCCGGATCATTACCAGATGGTCCAGTGCAGCCCGGGGATCATTTACCAGGCGAAGTGATTTTTGCTGGCGTTGTCAAAAAACGGGAGTCCTTAGAGGCTCCCGTTTTTTTATGCCTGCCGATATCCCGCTAACACCGCATACACCTGTAGGAGCGAGCTTGCTCGCGATGGTGTGTCAGCGGACGCGGGTGTTGATCGATCCTCCATCGCGAGCAAGCTCGCTCCTACAGGGATGGCGGTGTTCTTTGGATTGGTGGAAGCGGCAGAAAAGCGGCAGGCGGCGGAAAACCGTTGCCGCTTTTCTGGCATTGCCGCGTTGCCGTAGCCGGCAAAGCCCCGGTTTTCGGGCTTTTTTGAATTGGCATGGGGCTTGCTAAGTTGATCCTACGAAAAATCAGGTCACCCGAAGGTTTCCCGACATGAGCATCAGCTTCGATAAAGCGCTCGGTATCCATGAACAAGCCCTGGGCTTCCGCGCCCAGCGTGCCGAAGTCCTGGCCAACAACATCGCCAACGCCGATACCCCGAACTACAAGGCTCGGGACCTGGACTTCTCGAAAGTGCTCGCCGAGCAGAACGAGAAAACCAAGAGCGGCACCTTTGCCTTGAACATGACCAACAGCCGTCATATCGAAGCTGAAGGCCTGGGCAATGGCGACGAGTCGTTGCTGTATCGCACGCCGATGCAACCGTCGATCGACCAGAACACCGTGGATGCTCAACTGGAACAGTCGAACTACGCGGAAAACGCGATCGGCTTCCAGGCCAGCTTCACCCTGCTCAACAGCAAATTCAAAGGGCTGGTATCAGCCTTGCGCGGAGAGTAAGCCATGTCTCTATCCAGTGTTTTCAACATTGCCGGTAGCGGCATGAGTGCGCAGACCACGCGTTTGAACACCGTCGCTTCGAACATCGCCAACGCCGAGACCGTCTCGTCGAGCATCGACCAGACCTACCGCGCGCGTCACCCGGTGTTCGCCACCATGTTCCAGGGCGGCCAGAGCGGTGGCAGCGACTCGCTGTTCCAGAGCCAGGATGCCGCCGGGCAGGGCGTGCAGGTGCTGGGTGTGGTCGAAGACCAGAGCAATCTCGAGGCACGCTACGAGCCGAACCATCCGGCGGCCGATGCCAAGGGTTACGTCTACTACCCGAACGTCAATGTGGTTGAAGAAATGGCCGACATGATTTCCGCGAGCCGTTCGTTCCAGACCAACGCCGAAATGATGAACACCGCCAAAACCATGATGCAGAAGGTCCTGACCCTCGGTCAGTGATAAGGGGCGACTCAGATGAGTGTTACCGATTCCACCAGTGGTTTGAGCCTCAACGACATCCTGGCCAACTCCTCGGTCAAGACCAACACCACGACTGACGGCCTCGCGTCGGCAGCCGGCAGCGCCACGGGCAACAAGGCCCTGGGCAAGGATGCGTTCCTGCAGTTGCTGGTGACCCAGCTGAAAAACCAGAACCCGCTGGAGCCCCAGGACAACGGCGCGTTCGTGGCCCAGTTGGCGCAGTTCAGTAGCCTTGAAGGCATTACCACGCTCAACGACACCGTGAGCGGCCTGGCCAGCAACTACAACTCGTCCCAGGCACTGCAGGCGTCGTCGCTGGTCGGCCGCTCGGTCATCGCGCCGGGCGACAAGGCTGTGGTCGATACCACCAAGAGCCTCAGCGGCACGGTGGTGGTTCCGTCTTCGGTGGCGTCTGCCACCCTGAAGATCACCGATTCCAGTGGCAAGACCGTGCGCACCATCGACCTCGGTTCGCAGAAGGCCGGCAACGCCAGCTTCATCTGGGACGGCAAGAACGATGCGGGTGAGACGGTACCTGCGGGCACCTACAGCTTCGGCGCCACGACCACGATCGATGGCAAGTCCGTCGCGTTGATCACCAACCTGCCTGCAACCGTCAACAGCGTGACCATCAGCCAGACCGGCGGTGAGTTGATGCTCAACCTCGCCGGGCTGGGCAGCGTTGCCCTGTCCAAAGTACAAACCATTGGTATGTAGAGCCGACTAACACGGCACAAAGGAGTGGATGATGTCTTTCAATATCGGCCTTAGCGGTCTCTATGCAGCCAACAAACAACTGGACGTGACCGGCAACAACATCGCCAACGTTGCGACCACCGGTTTCAAATCGTCCCGCGCAGAATTCGAAGACGTGTACTCGGCGACCCGCCTGGGCACCGGCAGCAAGACCGTCGGCAACGGCGTGCGCCTGGCCAACGTTTCCCAGCAGTTCGGCCAGGGTGACGTGAGCAACACCGGCAACGTGCTCGACATGGGTATCCAGGGCAACGGCTTTTTTGTCCTGAGCAACAACGGCTCGCTGACCTACACCCGCGCCGGTACGTTCAAGACCGACAAGGACGGCTACGTCACCAACAGCGACGGCACTGCCCGCCTGCAAGGTTACGGTGTCGACTCCAACGGCAAGATCGTCAACGGCGTGCTGACCGACCTGCGGATCGATACCTCCAACCTGGCGCCGAAATCCACCAACCTTGTTTCGTCGACCATCAACCTGGACTCCACGTCGCCGGTCATCGACCAGACAGTGGCCGCCAACAAGTTCGATCCGTCCAAGACCGAGACCTTCACCAAGTCGTTCAGTACCCCGGTTTTCGATACGCAGGGTAACCAGCACCCCATGGATCAATACATGGTCAAGACCGGACCGAACACCTGGGATACCTACACCCTGATCGATGGTCGCAATCCTGATGGCACCGATCCCAAGGTGATCGCACCGATCCCTTCGACCATGAAGTTCGACTCTTCCGGTAAACTGGTCTCGGTCAGCACGCCGGTGACGCCGCCAACCACGCCACCGACCTCGGTGATCAGCAGCGACCTGAAGATCACCAACTGGACGCCGGGCAGCGTGACCAATGGCGTGTGGACAGCCAACGGTGCTTCCGCCGACCCGGCCGGCATGACCATTTCCATGGCCAACACCTCCCAGTTCAACGCCGATACCGCGCGTTCGATTCCTTCGCAGAACGGTTACGCCACCGGCCAGATCACCAACCTGACCATCGACGGCAGCGGTGTGTTGCTGGCCAACTTCAGCAACAACCAGACCAAGCCGATCGGCCAGATTTCCCTGGCCAGCTTCACCAACGAGCAAGGCTTGCAGCCGGTAGGCGGCACCAGCTGGAAAGAAACCTACGCATCGGGCATCCCGGGCTACGATGCACCGGAAACCGGCACCCTGGGTTCGATCGTTTCCAACTCCCTGGAAGAGTCCAACGTCAACCTGACCAACGAACTGGTCGACCTGATCAAGGCGCAGAGCAACTATCAGGCGAACGCCAAGACCATCTCCACCCAGAGCACCATCATGCAGACCATCATTCAGATGACTTGATGCTGGATTGCGCTGCATAAAAAGCCCCTCGAGAGAGGGGCTTTTTTTTGGCCGGCAACAACCTGCAGGAGCGAGCCTGCTCGCGAAGAACCTGAAATCAGCGCGGGGTATCAGGCATCCAACGTTATCGTTGACGACCATCGCGAGCGAGCTCGCTCCTACAGTTGAACGTGTTTATTCAGGCAAAACCCGGCCCGNCAGCGGCGGCAACCACGGTGACGACTCGGTCCTGGCAGCACCAGCCGGCCCTGCTCCAGTGCCGAAGGCTTGCGCCATCGACGAACCGGATTGCGAAGCTTGCCAATAAGCTGAGCCGGTAACACAAAAACCCCCGACAGGCCTTCGGCTTGTCGGGGGTTTTCTTTTGCCCGTCTGCAGGAGCGAGCTCGCTCGCGATGGACTAGAGAGCGCCACGTTTAACCAGTCAGCACGCGTTATCGTTAGCGTCCATCGCGAGCGAGCTCGCTCCTGCAGACGGGCAAAAGAAAACCCCCGACAAGCCGAAGGCCTGTCGGGGGTTTTTGTGTTACCGGCTCAGCTTATTGGCAAGCTTCGCAATCCGGTTCGTCGATGGCGCAAGCCTTCGGCACTGGAGCAGGGCCGGCTGGTGCTGCCAGGACCGAGTCGTCACCGTGGTTGCCGCCGCTGGAAACAGCGTTCAGCTTGCCGGTGTTGATGGTCGACTTCTCGGTGCTGGTCGCAGCCAGGGCACGGAGGTAGTAAGTGGTCTTCAGGCCACGGTACCAGGCCATGCGGTAGGTCACGTCCAGCTTCTTGCCCGAAGCGCCAGCGATGTACAGGTTCAGCGACTGAGCCTGGTCGATCCACTTCTGACGACGGCTGGCGGCGTCGACGATCCACTTGGTGTCCACTTCGAATGCAGTCGCGTAGAGCTCTTTGAGTTCTTGCGGGATGCGCTCGATCTGCTGCACCGAACCGTCGTAGTACTTCAGGTCGTTGATCATGACCGAGTCCCACAGATCGCGAGCCTTCAGGTCGCGAACCAGGTACGGGTTGATCACGGTGAATTCGCCCGACAGGTTCGATTTCACATACAGGTTCTGGTAGGTCGGTTCGATCGACTGCGACACGCCGGTGATGTTGGCGATGGTCGCGGTCGGTGCGATGGCCATGATGTTGGAGTTACGAATGCCTTTCTGTACACGGGCGCGAACCGGTGCCCAGTCCAGGGTTTCGTTGAGGTCGACATCGATGTACTTCTGGCCACGCTGCTCGATCAGGATCTGTTGCGAATCCAGCGGCAGGATGCCTTTGGACCACAGCGAACCCTGGAACGTGTCGTAAGCGCCACGCTCGTCGGCCAGGTCGCAGGAAGCCTGAATCGCGTAGTAGCTGACCGCTTCCATCGACTTGTCGGCGAACTCGACGGCAGCGTCGGAGCCGTAAGGAATGTGCTGCAGGTACAGCGCATCCTGGAAGCCCATGATGCCCAGGCCGACCGGACGGTGCTTGAAGTTGGAGTTCTTCGCTTGCGGCACCGAGTAGTAGTTGATGTCGATCACGTTGTCGAGCATGCGCACGGCGGTGTTCACGGTGCGTTGCAGCTTGGCGGTGTCCAGCTTGCCGTCGACGATGTGGTTCGGCAGGTTGATCGAGCCCAGGTTGCAAACGGCGATCTCGTCCTTGTTGGTGTTCAAGGTGATCTCGGTGCACAGGTTCGAGCTGTGGACCACGCCGACGTGCTGCTGCGGGCTGCGCAGGTTGCACGGGTCTTTGAAAGTCAGCCATGGGTGGCCGGTTTCGAACAGCATGGACAGCATCTTGCGCCACAGGTCTTTGGCCTGGATGGTCTTGAACAGCTTGACCTTGCCCGGGTACTCGGTCAGGGCTTCGTAGTACTCGTAGCGCTCTTCGAAGGCCTTGCCGGTCAGGTCGTGCAGGTCCGGTACTTCGGACGGCGAGAACAGGGTCCACTTGCCGTCATCGAAGACGCGCTTCATGAACAGGTCAGGGATCCAGTTGGCGGTGTTCATGTCGTGGGTACGACGACGGTCATCACCAGTGTTCTTGCGCAGCTCGATGAACTCTTCGATGTCCATGTGCCAGGTTTCCAGGTAGGCACAGACAGCGCCTTTGCGCTTGCCACCCTGGTTAACGGCAACGGCGGTGTCGTTGACGACTTTCAGGAACGGCACGACGCCCTGGGATTTGCCGTTGGTGCCCTTGATGTAGGAACCCAGCGCACGAACCGGCGTCCAGTCGTTGCCCAGGCCACCGGCGAATTTCGACAGCATGGCGTTGTCGTGGATCGCGTGGTAGATGCCCGACAGGTCATCCGGCACGGTGGTCAGGTAGCAGCTCGACAGCTGTGGACGCAGGGTACCGGCGTTGAACAGGGTCGGCGTCGAAGCCATGTAGTCGAAGGACGACAGCAGGTTGTAGAACTCGATCGCACGGTCTTCTTTTTGCTTCTCTTCGATCGCCAGGCCCATGGCCACGCGCATGAAGAAGATCTGCGGCAGTTCGAAGCGCACGCCATCCTTGTGGATGAAGTAACGGTCGTACAGGGTTTGCAGGCCCAGGTAGGTGAATTGCTGGTCGCGCTCGTGGTTGATCGCCTTGCCCAGTTTTTCCAGGTCGAAGGAGGCCAGCACAGGGTTCAGCAGTTCGAACTCGATACCTTTGGCGATGTAGGCCGGCAGCGCCTTCGCATACAGGTCGGCCATTTCGTGGTGAGTGGCGCTTTCGGCCACACCGAGGAAGCCCAGGCCTTCGGCACGCAGGGTGTCCATCAGCAGGCGGGCGGTCACGAACGAGTAGTTCGGCTCGCGCTCAACCAGGGTACGGGCAGTCATCACCAGGGCGGTGTTGACGTCGTTCAGGGCCACGCCGTCGTACAGGTTCTTCAGGGTTTCGCGCTGGATCAGGTCGCCGTCGACTTCTTCCAGGCCTTCGCAGGCTTCGGTGACGATGGTGTTCAGGCGGCCCATGTCCAGTGGAGCAAGGCTGCCGTCGGCGCGAGTGATGCGGATCGACGGGTGAGCGTTGACCGCTTCTTCGGCCGGAGCGTGCGAAGCGCGCTCCTTGGCGCGGGAGTCACGGTAGATCACGTAGTCACGAGCGACTTTCTGCTCGCCGGCACGCATCAGGGCCAGTTCGACCTGGTCCTGGATTTCTTCGATGTGGATGGTGCCACCCGATGGCATGCGACGCTTGAAGGTCGCGGTGACCTGTTCGGTCAGGCGGGCCACGGTGTCGTGGATTCGCGACGAGGCGGCAGCGGTGCCGCCCTCAACTGCGAGAAACGCTTTGGTGATGGCGACGGTGATTTTGTCATCGGTGTAGGCAACGACAGTGCCGTTACGCTTGATCACGCGCAGTTGGCCAGGCGCGGTGGCAGACAGATCCGAATTCGAATCAGCGGCCTGCGGCAAGGTGCCCTGCGGGTTCTCGCGAGTTGTGTCGGTTTGCATGGGGGAGTGTCTCCACATTCTCTATGTTTGTTTGGGCACCATCACGGTGCCCACCGTTCCGTCCTGAAGCACTACAACCGGCGAGCGCCGGGCATAACAACTTCGGGACAGTAGGAAGGGGGCTTTATCGGGCGCCGCTTCCATGCCGAAGTCTTTGGTTTCACGCCTGGGGCCTGAAACCGGGGTCCTTTGCAGGTGACAGTCTCGGGACTGCAACACCCGTACCGTTTTCACCACTCGTGGCCGAAACACGGTAGCCATCCGCACGCGCGGTTTGGTCTTTCGAAAATACGTTTGGTTCAACCGGACAGAGGCAATAAAAGCGCTTGAAATTGGTGTCTGGTTTGTGTTTGGTTTTTTGCGCAAAACCCTATATCTAGGGTTTTTTTAGCACCGGGCTACAAGATAATGCGTTTTAGGGGGGGATTGCAACGTACTACCTGTGGATAAACCTGTGCGTAAATTGTGTGTGAAAGAGGGAATCGGCGTGTAGGCCGCGACACTGCTGGACCGGACCTTTTTTCAGCGATTTTCTACGATTGAAAACGGCCGGTCGGATTTTTAAGGGCGCGAACCCTATCACAAAAAACCCTGTTGTCCGAACGCATTTACCCGCTTGTGTTCTCGACGGGCGGCGTTTATACAATCGGCCCAGCGTGTATACATATTTATCCCCCCGAATCATTACAAAAAGACGGGCGGATCCTTCCTTATTAGTGTTTTTGGCAAGCAGAGGTCACCCGTGGAGCAAGAAGCCTGGCAGGTATTGATTGTGGAGGACGACCAGCGACTGGCCGAACTGACCCGCGATTACCTGGAAGCCAATGGCCTGCGTGTATCGATCGAAGGCGATGGTGCGCTCGCTGCGAACCGCATCATCAAGGAACAACCGGACCTGGTGATCCTCGACCTGATGCTCCCCGGTGAAGATGGCCTGAGCATTTGCCGCAAGGTCCGCGCCCGGTATGACGGGCCGATCCTGATGCTCACCGCCCGCACCGATGACACCGACCAGATTCTCGGCCTGGACCTGGGGGCTGACGACTACGTGTGCAAGCCGGTACGCCCGCGCCTGCTGCTGGCGCGCATCCAGGCCTTGCTGCGTCGCAGTGAAACGCCCGAAATCACCCCGGAAAAACAGCGGCGCCTGCAGTTCGGCCCGCTGATCGTCGACAACGCCTTGCGTGAAGCCTGGCTGCAGGGCAACGGCATCGAGCTGACCAGCGCCGAATTCGACCTGCTCTGGCTTTTGGTGGCCAATGCCGGGCGCATCCTCTCCCGGGAAGAGATCTTTACCGCACTGCGGGGCATCGGCTATGACGGTCAGGACCGCTCCATCGATGTGCGCATCTCGCGCATCCGCCCGAAGATCGGCGATGATCCCGAGCACCCGCGGCTGATCAAGACAGTACGCAGCAAAGGCTATCTGTTCGTTCCCGAGGCTTGCGTAGACCAGACCCTGTGAACTCGATCTTCCTGCGCATTTACGGCGGCATGTGTGCCGCGCTGATACTGGTGGCGGTGCTCGGCGTGCTGGCGTTGCACCTGCTCAATCAGGTGCGCAGCGAGCAATACCGCGAGCGCCTGGCCCACGGCACGTTTTCACTGATGGCCGACAACCTGCAACCGATGAACCAGACCGAGCGTCACCGGGCCTTGCTGGTTTGGGAGCGGCTGCTGGGCATTCCGCTGGCGCTGAAAACCTTTACCGAGACGGATCTCGACCTGACCCAGCGCACTCGTGTGTTGCGCGGCCAGGCCTTGGTGGAGCAGACCGGGCCGCACGCGGCGAAGGTGTACAAGCTGGTCAGCGACAAGGAGCAGTTGATGCTCACCGGGGAAGTGCAGCAGATCAGCGAACAGCTGGCCCGGGCAACCATCTACCTGTTGACCGATGAACTGGTGCGCACTCCGGTAGCCGACCAGCCCTTGCGCCTGGCGCAATTGAAGGAAAGCAAGGGCTTCGGCTTCGACCTGCGCCTGGTCACGGTTGACGCGGCGGACATGGACGAAGACCAGAGCCGCCGGGTGTCCGAGGGTGACACGGTGATGGCGCTGGGCAAGGGGGGCGATTCGATCCGGGTGTTTGCCGGCATGGTCGGCACGCCGTGGGTCCTGGAAATCGGCCCGTTGTACCAGATGAATCCCTATCCCCCGGAATGGCTGGTGCTGATCGCCGCGCTGGGCCTGACGCTGATCGGCCTGATCGTCTATCTGTTGGTGCGTCAGCTCGAGCGCCGCTTGCGTGGCCTGGAGGCCGCGGCCACGCGCATCGCCAAGGGCAGCCTGGAAACCCGCGTGCCGGCGCGCGGTGCGGATTCGGTGGGGCGGCTGGCCTCGGCCTTCAACGGCATGGCCGAACACTTGCAACAGTTGCTGGCGATCCAGCGCGAACTGGTGCGCGCGGTGTCCCACGAATTGCGCACGCCGGTGGCGCGCCTGCGCTTTGGCCTGGAGATGATCGGCTCGGCCACCACGCCACAGGCCCTGGAAAAATACTGCCAGGGCATGGACCACGACATCGAGGACCTCGACCGGCTGGTCGACGAGATGCTGACCTATGCACGGCTCGAACAGGGTTCTCCGGCGCTGAACTTTCAGCGGATCGACCTGGATGCCTTGGTCAACCAAGTGATTGAAGAACTGGCGCCGTTGCGCGCCGACGTCACGGTACAGCGCGGGTTGTGCTTGTCAGCGGCCGATAACGACGACGCCTGGGTCGAGGCCGAACCGCGTTATCTGCACCGGGCGATCCAGAATCTGGTGAGCAATGCCATGCGCCATGCGCAATCACGGGTGACCATCAGCTATCAGGTGGGGCAGCAGCGATGCCGGGTGGATATCGAGGATGACGGGCCGGGAGTGCCGGAGTCGGCGTGGGAGAAAATCTTCACGCCGTTCCTGCGTCTGGACGACAGCCGCACCCGTGCTTCTGGAGGCCATGGATTAGGCCTGTCCATTGTGCGACGGATCATCCATTGGCATGACGGGCGGGCGTTGATCGGCAAGAGCAAAAGCCTGGGTGGGGCATGTTTCAGCTTGAGTTGGCCGAGGAATCAGGAGAAACGGTGAGATTTTCGGTGAATGTTCAACCGCTTTCGCGAGCAAGCCCGCTCCCACATTGGGCTTTGTGAACACCACAGGTCCAGTGTGGGAGCGGGCTTGCTCGCGAAGGGGCCCTGCCATGCGCCAAAAAATTCAGGCCTTTATGCTGACCAGACTCAACAACTGCCCATCCTTGACCCCGAACTGCGCATCCAGCTCGGTGCCGTTGCACCATTCGCGGGACAGGTCGGTGAGCAGTCGCAATCGCACCTCACCCGATTCACGCCACTCCAGCACTTCGGCGTGCTCGAAATAAAAACGTTGCTGGACGATCGGATAGAGCGCCTTGAACAGGCTTTCCTTGACCGAGAAGGTCAGGGTGACCAACAACGCCCGTTGATCGTGAGGACCGGCCGCCATGCGCTGTAGCTCCGGCGGATTGAGGATTTCCCCGGCCAGGCGTTCGGCCCGATCGGCATTGAGCAGGTTTTCCAGATCCATGCCCAGGCCGCGCCAATGGCTTTTGTTCGCAACAATCGCCGCGGCCCGGCCAGTGCTATGGGTGATCGAGCCAGTGACATGGGCAGGCCAGACCGGTGCCCGGTCTTCACCAATGGCCGGAATCAAGCCCAAACCGTTGAGTCGCTGTAACGCCGCCCGGGCACACACTCGCCCGGCGAGAAATTCGGCCTGCCGTTTGGCGACGGAACGCTGAATGTTTGCCGGTGCCTCCACAGCGCTGCGCTGAAAATCATCGCTGGCCAGTCGGGTGCTATCGAAACGAGTGCTCACCAGGACCGTATCGGGCAGCACAAACGGCAGCGGCCAATGGTCATCGAGGGGGGTGCAGCAAACGGGCAGGGCAGGAGTGGCGTTCATGCCGGGCATTTTGCCGGGTTGCCCTGGGGCTGGGTAGTGGCCGGTCGTTTTTGTGGCGAGGGGGCTTGCCCCCGTTGGGTGCCGAAGCCACCCCAAAACCTGCAACCGCATTGTGTCAGACAGGGCGCGGTTGCAGAATTTACGACTGCTTCGCAGCCGAGCGAGAGCAAGCTCCCTCGCCACAGGGAGCTGTGCTTTCCTTCAATAGTTGAGTTTCAGCTGAAGATCTTCTTGAAAAACGCCTGCATGTCCGCCCAGGATTTTTCATCCGCAGCCTTGTTGTAGCCAATGTCCGGCCCGCCATGATCGCCATGGCCCAGTCGATCGGCATCCGGGTTGGTGAAACTGTGCTTGGCGCCGTCGAGCATGACGAATCTGTAGTCGGCGCCGGCCTTGTCCATCTCGCTCTTGAAAGCCGTGATGTTTTCCTGGGTGACGATGCTGTCCAGCGCCCCGTGTTCCACAAGGATCTTCGCCTTGACGCTGCCAGGTGTTGCCGGCGTATTGGTTGTCAGCGCGCCATGGAAACTCACCACGCCGGCCAAGGGCACGCCTTGTCTTGCGGCATTGAGCACCACGCCACCACCGAAGCAGTAGCCGATGGCGGCGATTTTATTCGGATCGGTCTGCGGTTGTTGCTTGAGCAGGTCGAGCCCGGCCTTGAACCTCGCGCTCGACACGGCATTGTCTTTTGACACGGCTTGCATGAAGGCCATGGCGTCTTTGGGGTGCTCGGTTTTTTTGCCGTCACCGTACATGTCGATGGCCAGGGCGCTGTAGCCCAGGCCGGCGAGATCCCGGGCGCGACGCTTGGCGTAGTCGTTCAGGCCCCAGAACTCATGCACCACCACGACTCCGGGGCGCGGACCCTTGAGGGCATCGTCGTAGGCGTAGTAGCCAATCATTTTCGTGCCATCGGCACTTTGGTAGGGGACTTCCCGGGTCTGGATGGCGGCCTGGCTGAGCCCGCTCAAGGCCAGCAGGAGGACGGCGAGGAACATGCGCATGATCGGAACTCCTGTTGAAACGTGTCGAAACATTCGGGAGGGGGCGGTTCAGCCCGGGTTCAGGGTGCGTTCAGGGGGAGTTCAGGGCGCGGTACGTAACCTTGCTCCGTACCCGAAAAGCAAACGGCACATGAGGACACTCCCAATGACTGGATTCAAAAAACTGCTTCTGGCATTCACAGTACTGGGCGCAAGCACTGCAGCCTTCGCGTCCGACGACAACTTCGCCAGCCTTACTATTGGACAGACCAGCGACAAGGTCAAAAAATCCCACGCACTGAACGACAACCTCAATCACCCGAACGCCGATGGCGTGATCGGCAAGGACACCACCTGGGGTGTTCGTCTGGGCCAGCAAAATACCAAGGGCCGGTACTACGCCACTTACGACAATGTGTCGGGCTCGCACAACGGCATTAAACTGCGTCAGGAAAACCTCCTGGGCAGCTACGATCTGTTCTACCCGGTGGGTGGCAGCACCAGGCTGTTCGGTGGTGCCACCGCGGGCCTGACGAAAATGACCCAGGAGTCGCCAGGCTTCAGCCGCGACAGCGATATCGGCTATGCCATTGGTGGCCAGGCGGGTGTGCTGCAACAGGTTTCGCAGAACACCTCGGTTGAACTGGGTTACCGTTACCTGCGCAGCAACGCCAGTACCGAGATGAGCACGCGCGGTGGCAGCAAGCAGGGTTCGCTGGACCTGACCAGCAGTGCGCAGACCTATCTGTCCGCCAACTACGCTTTCTGACAAGCGTTTCGTAAGCGGCCTGCGCCGGATCAGCCCGAGTGACTGATCCGGCATTGCCATGTTAGCTATCGAGGTGCGACGTTGCGCCTCTGGAGATGTTGATTTGCCCGGGAGAGCGTTATGAAACTGCTGGTCGTCGAAGATGAAGCGCTGCTGCGTCATCACCTGAAAACCCGCCTGACGGAAAGCGGCCATGTGGTCGAGTCCGTGGCCAACGCCGAGGAGGCGCAGTACCAGACTGCGCAGTTCAACTTTGACCTGGCGGTAATCGACCTCGGTCTGCCGGGCATGAGCGGGCTCGACCTGATCCGGCAATTGCGCTCAAGCGGCAAGACCTTCCCGATCCTGATCCTCACCGCGCGCGGCAACTGGCAGGACAAGGTCGAAGGCCTGGCCGCCGGTGCCGACGATTACCTGGTCAAGCCGTTTCAGTTCGAAGAGCTGGAGGCCCGCCTGAATGCCTTGCTGCGCCGCTCCAGCGGCTTCACCCAGTCGACCATCGTTGCTGGCCCGTTGCTGCTGGACCTGAACCGCAAGCAGGCGTCCCTCGACGAACAGCCACTTGCGCTGACTGCGTATGAGTACCGCATTCTCGAATACCTGATGCGTCACCATCAGCAAGTGGTGCCCAAGGACCGCTTGATGGAACAGCTCTATCCGGATGACGACGAGCGTGATCCGAATGTGATCGAGGTGCTGGTCGGCCGTCTGCGCCGCAAACTGGAAGGGCCGGGCGGATTCAAGCCGATCGACACCGTGCGCGGCCTGGGTTACCTGTTCAATGAGCGTTGCACTTGATCCGTTCGCTGCGCATTCGCCTGATGCTCGCCGCCACGCTGTTGGCGGTGCTGTTCATGCTGGCGTTGCTGCCGGCGATGCAGGGTGCCTTCAGCCTGGCGCTGCAGGACTCCATCGAGCAGCGTCTGGCATCGGACGTGACCACGTTGATCTCTGCTGCCCGTGTGGAGAACAACAGCCTGCAGATGCCGGCGCAACTGCCCGACGAACGTTTCAATCTCACTGACAGCCGATTGCTCGGCTACATCTATGACCGTGAAGGGCATCTGGTCTGGCGTTCGAAGGCGACCCAGGAAGAACGCATCAATTACAAGCCGCGCTACGATGGACGTGGCAACGAGTTTGCGCGGATCCGCGAAGAAAATGGCCAGGAGTTCTTCGTCTACGACGTCGAGGTCAAGTTGCTCGGCGGCAAAAGTGCCGCCTTCAGTATCGTGGCGCTGCAACCGGTTCGCGAGTACGAACTGACCCTCGAAGGCCTGCGGGAAAATCTCTATCTGGGTTTTGGCGCGGCATTGCTGGTGCTGCTGGCGTTGTTGTGGATCGGCCTGACCTGGGGTTTGCAGGCATTGCGGCGCTTGAGCCAGGAGCTGGACCAGATCGAAGGTGGCACCCGCGAAAGCCTCAGTGAGGAACATCCCCGGGAATTGCTGCGCCTGACCGGTTCTCTCAACCGGTTGCTGCACAGTGAGCGTGAGCAGCGCAGTCGCTACCGTGATTCCCTCGATGACCTGGCCCATAGCCTGAAAACGCCGCTGGCGGTGCTGCAAGGCGTCAGCGAAGACATGGCCCAGCGTCCGGAGGATCGCGATCAGGCCTGGGTGCTGCAAACCCAGATCGAACGCATGAGCCAGCAGATCAGCTACCAGTTGCAGCGTGCCAGCCTGCGCAAAAGCGGCCTGGTACGTCATCAGGTGCGTTTGCAGCCAGTGTTGAAAAGCCTGTGCGACACGCTCGACAAGGTCTATCGCGACAAGCGCGTGCACGTCGCGTTTGACCTGCCTGACCCGTGCTATGTACCGATCGAGCAGGGCGCTCTATTGGAGATGATGGGCAACCTGCTGGAAAACGCCTATCGACTGTGCCTGGGTGAAATACGCATCAGCGTGCGCGAAACCCTCGGTGGCATCGAGTTGTGTGTCGAGGACGATGGCCCCGGCGTACCGCAGGACCAGCGCGCACGGATTCTCGAGCGCGGCGAGCGCCTGGACCGTCAGCACCCAGGACAGGGCATTGGCCTGGCGGTGGTCAAGGACATCATCGAGAGCTACAGCGCCAAGCTGACCCTGGGCGATTCACCGATGGGCGGGGCGGCATTCCGGATTCACTTCCCGGTGGTATGACCTTGAGTTTGGTCGTGCTCTTTCGGGCCTCTTCGTCGGATCGCCGCCCGGAGCAAGCCCGCTCCCACAATTATCGGGGTCGCACACAATTGCTGTGGACGCAGTGAATCCCTGTGGGAGCGGGCTTGCCCGCGAAGGGGCCAGTGAACACACCAGATAAATTTGCTCTTGAACTTCAGCTCTCCTGCGCCCGATAAGCCCCCGGCGTCAGCCCGGTCCACTTCTTGAACGCCCGGTGAAACGCCGACGGCTCGGAAAACCCCAGCTGCTCGGCGATCTGTTGCAACGACAGGTCGGCGCGGCCCAGGTGGTAGATCGCGATGTCCCGGCGCAATTGGTCCTTCAATTCCTGAAAGCTCGTGCCCTCTTCCCGCAAATGCCGGCGCAAGGTCTGGGGGCTGATGTGCAGGTGCGCGGCTACGGCTTCCAGATCGGGCCAGCGTGAACTGTCGCGACTGAGCAAACGGCACAAACGGCTGCTCAAACTGTCACCATCATCGGGGCGCGAGAGCAGGTCGGCGGGGGAGCGCTCGAGGAAATGCTTGAGGGTGCGTTCATCCTGCAACAGCGGCATGGTCAGGTAGCGGCTGTGAAACAACAGGCTGCTCTGGGGACTGGAAAACTCGAGCGGACAGGAAAACAGCAGGTCGTACTCGGCGCCGTGTTCCGGCCGGGGGTAACTGAACGTGGCCTGTTCCAGGCGAATGCGCTGGCCGATCAGCCAGCTGCCGAATCGGTGCCAGATCACCAGCAGGCTTTCACTGAGGAAATGATCCGGGTCCCAAAGCTGCGAGTCGTCGAGGCTCAGGCGCACCCATTCATCTTCGCGGCTCAGGGTCAAACGCGGAGCCCCGGGGAATAGGCTATAAAACAATAAGCCACGATTGAGTGCCTTATCCAGGCTGCGGCAGTGAATCACGGCATGGCACATCATCGCGAAGCTGCCCGGCCTGCTCGGGGCTTGCCCGAACCCCAGGTACTCGTCGTCCAGTGCCAGCCACAAGGCCTGAATCAACTGAGTGAATTGCTCTGGAGCGATGCGCGCCCGGGGCTCGTCCAGCAACTCGGGGCTGATCCCCAGTTGTTGTAGCAGGCCCGAATAGTCGTAGCCGTGCCGACGCGCACCACCAAGGGCGGCGCGGGCGAAATGACTGGCAATGGTGCGTTCGCGCATGACAGCAGTTCTGACCGTTGAGTGACGGATGGTAGCTGCGCACTGCGGGCGTGAACAGGGCGGATATCCGCCAAATTGCAGGGCGTCTTTTAATGGAAGGGCGGAAATCCGCCACATGATTGTAAACGTCCGGTGACAGGGAAATTGCTGCGACCCCTGATATCAAAAGGCTTGCAGGGATTTTGCGCAAGGTGGCACGGGCCTTGCGATACAACGTGCAGATGCCTGCCGTTGCGCAGCTCGAAAAAACAAATCCCTCCAGTGCAGGAGGGTTCGCAATTGCGGTGTTGCGGGCAACAGATGGATGTTGACACCGGGCACCCTTGAGGAACTTTGCAATGACGACTCGTCAGCCACTGTACAAATCCCTGTATTTCCAGGTGATCGTTGCAATTGTCATCGGTATCGCACTCGGTCACTACTATCCACAGATCGGTGTGGCCGTGAAGCCGTTGGGTGACGGGTTCATCAAGCTGATCAAAATGATCATCGCCCCGATCATCTTCTGTACCGTTGTCAGCGGTATCGCCGGCATGCAGAACATGAAGTCGGTCGGCAAGACCGGTGGCTATGCGCTGCTGTACTTCGAGATCGTTTCGACCATTGCCCTGCTGGTCGGTCTGGTCGTGGTCAACATTGTGCAGCCAGGCAATGGCATGCACATTGACGTCGCCACCCTTGATGCCTCCAAGGTGGCCGCCTATGTTGCAGCCGGTGCTGACCAAAGCGTTGTCGGCTTCCTGCTGAACGTGATCCCGACCACCATCTTCGGCGCCTTCGCCACCGGCGACATCCTGCAAGTGCTGATGTTCTCGGTGATCTTCGGCTTCGCCCTGCATCGCCTGGGTGACTACGGCAAGCCGCTGCTGGACTTCATCGATCGCTTCGCCCACGTGATGTTCAACATCATCAACATGATCATGAAGCTCGCGCCAATCGGTGCCTTCGGTGCCATGGCGTTCACCATCGGTGCCTACGGCGTCGGCTCGCTGGTGCAACTGGGCCAGTTGATGGCGTGTTTCTACATCACCTGCCTGCTGTTCATCCTGATCGTGCTGGGTTCGATTGCCCGCCTGCACGGTTTCAGCGTGCTGAAAATGATCCGCTACATCCGTGAAGAACTGCTGATCGTGCTGGGTACTTCGTCGTCGGAATCGGTGCTGCCACGCATGCTGATCAAGATGGAGCGTCTGGGCGCGAAGAAATCGGTCGTAGGCCTGGTGATCCCGACCGGCTACTCGTTCAACCTCGACGGTACCGCCATCTACCTGACCATGGCCGCGGTATTCATTGCCCAGGCCACTGACAGCCACATGGACATCACGCACCAGATCACCCTGCTGGTGGTGTTGCTGCTGTCGTCCAAGGGCGCTGCGGGTGTGACCGGTAGCGGCTTCATCGTACTGGCGGCTACCCTGTCCGCCGTGGGCCACCTGCCGGTTGCCGGCCTGGCGCTGATCCTCGGCATCGACCGCTTCATGTCCGAAGCCCGTGCCCTGACCAACCTGGTCGGTAACGCCGTGGCCACCATCGTTGTGGCCAAGTGGGTCAAGGAACTGGACACCGACGTACTGCAAGCCGAGCTGGCTTCGGGCGGTCGCGGTATTGCCGAAGAGCCTAAAGACGATGTTTTGGGCCACGTCGAAGGGGCAACCCCGACAAACGCCAAGTAAGTCTTGTCGCTATGAAAAACCCGCTTCGGCGGGTTTTTTCATGCCTGGTGTTTGAGCGCAACGGTCACTGCACGTGGCGCATTAGGTGATTGCTGCAAAGCCGACGGCTGCCTAGGCTGGGTGCATCGTCAAGGGAGAACGTTCATGCCCGGTCCACTGGCATCACTCAAGGTTCTGGATTTTTCGACACTGTTGCCGGGGCCGTTCGCCTCGTTGTTGCTGGCGGACATGGGCGCCGAAGTGCTGCGCATCGAATCGCCGACCCGCATGGATCTGCTACGGGTGTTGCCGCCCCACGATCAAGGCGTGTCAGCCAGCCATGCGTACCTCAATCGCAACAAGCGCAGCCTCGCCCTGGACCTCAAGCAACCTGAGGCGCTGGAGGTGATCAAGTCGTTGCTGCAGGACTACGACATTGTGCTCGAGCAGTTTCGCCCGGGCGTCATGGAGCGTCTTGGCCTGGGTTACGAAGCCCTGAAGGCGATCAATCCGAAATTGATTTATGTGTCGATCACCGGTTACGGCCAGACCGGCCCCTACAAGGACCGCGCCGGCCATGACATCAACTACCTGGCCTTGTCCGGGCTGGCGAGTTACACCGGGCGGGCCGACAGTGGGCCGTTGCCGTTGGGCATGCAGGTGGCGGATGTCGCCGGAGGCTCGTTGCACGGGGTGATTGGCTTGTTGGCGGCGGTCATTGCCCGGCAGCAAACCGGTCAGGGCCAGCACCTGGATGTCAGCATGACCGACTGTGCGTTCAGCCTGCATGCGATGGCGGGTGCCGGGTATCTGGCCTGTGGCGTCGAGCCGGGGCCGGAAAACCAGGTGCTCAATGGCGGCAGCTTCTACGATTACTACCGCTCCCGGGATGGGCGCTGGCTGTCGGTGGGTAGCCTGGAGCCGGCATTCATGAAACAGTTGTGTACAGCCTTGGGGCTGGAGGAACTGGCCGGTCTCGGCCTGTCACCGCAACTGGCGCATCGGCAACAGCTTAAAGACGCGCTGAAACTCGAATTCGAAAAGCATGACTTTGCCGAGTTGCGCGCGCTGTTCGCGGAGCTGGATGCTTGTGTCGAGCCAGTATTGAGCCTGGGGGAAGCGCTGCATCATCCGCAACTGCAGGCACGGGAGTTGGTGGCGCAAGTGCCGCGGGGCGACGGATCAAGCCAGGCGCAGATGGCGTGTCCGCTGAAGTTTTCAGACGGGTTGCCTGAGCCTCGGCATATCGGCGCGGCGCTGGGGCAGCATACGGATCAGGTGTTGGGGGAGTTGGGGTTCAGTGCGCTGCGGATTGCTGAATTGCGGGGCGCCAAGGTCATTCTATAGCGTCTACTCCGGCCTCTTCGCGAGCAGGCTCGCTCCCACAGGGGAGGCTTTGGTGTCGCATAAATCCTGTGTGGGAGCGGGCTTGCCCGCGAAGGGGCCAGTACAGCCACCACACACTCCGCTATTCGACCCGCATCTCCCCACTGAACACCAGCGTATGGCGACACCGCCGACACAAGTACCTGCGCCCCTGGCGCACCAGGCTGTGACGCTGGGCCGAGAACGGGAAGTCGCTGTCGGCGCACGGGCACTTGTAGATGTAGCGGGTCACGCTGCGGCGTTTGATGTCATAGGTGTGGCAGCGGTTGGGCGGCAGTTCGTACACGCCGCGCATGATCAATTGCCACTCTTCGCCATGGGGCTGGATGCGGTCGCCGAACAACTGATGGGCGATCAGGTGGGCGACTTCATGGGCGACGGTCTGCTTGAGGAAATCTTCGGTGTTTTCCCGATACAGCTGCGGGTTGAAGCGCAGCAGGTTCTCGTGCAAATGCGCGACACCGGCTTTTTGCCCGCGCAGCTTGAGGCTCACCACGGGGCGCTTGAAAGGTCGTTTGAAAAAGGATTCGGCTAGTTGGAAACAGTCTTCGACGCGGGAATTGAGTTGCTCGGGCATGCTTGATGGATCTCCAGAGCGGTCGAGTATGCCGCAACCCTGCGGCCTTGCGAATCGCCCAGGTGCCGAATGGTCGTGCGCCGCCTCGTTCCTGAAGAATGGAAAGGCCGCCTTGCGGCGGCCTGTTTCGGTTGTTTCTGATTATCAGTGATGAGCGGCTAATTGGTGTAGACCGGCCCTACGCCGAGTCCCCAGACAATGACGGTGAACGCCATGATGGCGACCAGCACCACCAGGCCTACGGCGAGCACCGAACTTGAAAACAGGAAGCCCTCGTCAGATGGAATGTTCATGAATGTCGGTAAGCCCACATACAGCAAGTACACCGTGTAGCAGATGGCTGCGGTGCCGACGATCATCCCCAGCCACAAGTGCGGGTACAGGGCGGCGAGGCCGCCGATGAACAACGGTGTGGCGGTGTAGGTTGCAAACGCGATGCAGCGGGCGAGGCTTGGGTTGGCGTCATAGGTGCGGGCCATCCAGTGAATGAATGCGCCCATTACCGCAACACCTCCGAGCATCGCCACGTACGACATGACCGTCATCCATATCGCGCTTTCTACGGTCAACATCACGGGAGCCCGATTGCCGATGACCCAGCCGACCTGTGTGGTGCCTATGAAGGCAGACACGGCGGGAATTGCCGCCAGGATCAGCGTGTGGGTCAGGTACATGTGGCTGATGCTTTCCTCCTGATCGCCACGGATCTCTTTCCATTCTTGGTCAGGGTGGGTGAAGAGCCCCACTACGTGATGGATCATGCCAGTCACTCCTCTTTTTTACCGTCGCCCCCCAGTGGAGCGCCTACGGGCCAATGCGGCCAAGCAAGTCACAGGTCTGAAATTTTCATGAGACCTTATGTCGCAGTATAGGGATGAGTTTCCCCAGAAGGAGTAGGGGCTTTAGAGCAAATCGCGCTGTAAACATCTCTGTTAATCGCCGCTGGGACTGTCAATGGATCTTTGTGGGAGCGAGCCTGCTCGCGAAAGCGATAGGTCAGACAATACGGTGTTGGCTGACGAAACCGACTTCGTGAGCAGGCTCGTTCCCACAGGGGGATAGGGGGCACTTCGCCCTGGCAGTGTTTTTGCGTAAAATGCCCGCCTTTCGTCACACCTCACGGATTTCGCGTCATGGGCACTCTCACGGTCAACCAGAACAAACTGCAAAAGCGCCTTCGCCGACTGGCCGGTGAGGCGGTTGCCGATTTCAACATGATTGAAGACGGCGACAAGGTCATGGTCTGCCTGTCCGGTGGCAAGGACAGCTACACCATGCTCGATGTGCTGATGCACTTGCAGAAGGTCGCGCCGATCAAGTTCGAGATCGTGGCCGTGAACATGGACCAGAAGCAGCCGGGCTTTCCGGAGCACGTGCTGCCGGCCTACCTGAAAGAACTGGGTATCGAGTACCACATCGTCGAGAAAGACACTTACTCGGTGGTCAAGGAGCTGATTCCGGAAGGCAAGACCACGTGCTCGCTGTGCTCGCGCCTGCGTCGCGGCACGCTCTATACCTTTGCCGATGAAATCGGCGCGACCAAGATGGCCCTCGGTCACCATCGCGATGACATCGTCGAAACGTTTTTCCTGAACATGTTCTTCAACGGTTCGCTCAAGGCCATGCCACCGAAGCTGCGCGCCGACGATGGCCGTAACGTGGTGATCCGCCCGCTGGCCTACTGCAACGAAAAAGACATCCAGGCCTACTCGGACTTCAAGCAATTCCCGATCATCCCGTGCAACCTCTGTGGTTCCCAGGAAAACCTGCAGCGTCAGGTGGTCAAGGAAATGCTGCAGGACTGGGAGCGTAAGACCCCGGGCCGTACCGAGAGCATTTTCCGCAGCCTGCAGAACGTGATCCCGTCGCAGCTGGCGGACCGCAACCTGTTTGACTTCACCAGCCTCAAGATCGACGAGTCCGCGGCATCGCGTTTCGTCAACGTGGTCAACCTTTAACCACATTCCCTGTGGGAGCGAGCTTGCTCGCGAAGGCGTAGTGTCAACCGACTTCAATGTTGAATGGCACACCGCCTTCGCGAGCAGGCTCGCTCCCACATTGGTTTCTCTAATAGCTCAGGAGAGGGCATGCGCGACTACAAGTGGCTGAACGAATACTGCTTGAACCGCTTCGGTTCGGCGGCTGAACTGCAAGCCTATCTGCCCGTACCCGAGACTCCCGAGCAACTGCGCAAGATCAGCGATGATCGCTACCTCTCGATGATGGCGCTACGGGTATTCCGCGCCGGGCTCAAGCACAGCCTGGTGGATGCCAAGTGGCCGGCCTTCGAAGAAGTGTTCTTCGGGTTCGACCCGGAAAAAGTCGTGCTGATGAGTGCCGAGCACCTTGAGCGCCTGATGCAGGACACGCGGATCATCCGTCACCTGGGCAAGCTCAAGAGCGTGCCGCGCAATGCCCAGTTCATTCTGGACGTGGCCCAGGAAAAGGGCAGCTTCGGCGCGCTGATCGCCGACTGGCCGGTGACCGATATCGTCGGGCTCTGGACCTTCCTGAAAAAGCGCGGACATCAGTTGGGCGGGCTGTCCGCCCCACGCTTCCTGCGCATGATTGGCAAGGACACCTTTGTACCGAGTTATGACGTAGTGGCGGCATTGAATGCGCAGGGCATCATCGACAAGGTGCCGAGCAGCCTGCGCGACCTGGCGTTGGTGCAGGACGTGTTCAACCAGTGGCATGAAGACAGTGGCGGACGGCCGATGAGCCAGATTTCGATGATGCTGGCTTACACAGTGAATCATTAAGACCGGGTCGCCCCATTCGCGAGCAGGCTCGCTCCCACAGGATTTACGCTGGCCCTGTGGGAGCGAGCCTGCTCGCGAAAACGGTCTGTCAGGCGACGGAAATCTCGCCCTCGCCAGCCAGCTTGCGATTCAACTGATACCGCCAGCGCACATACAACAGCGCCGAGCAGAACACTGCCAGGCTCGCGCCCATCTCCAGCAAACCGAAGATCTGCCGGTTCGGGTCATAGGCAGCCAGTGCGCCCTTGATGAAATACAGGTTCACCACAAAGCACATCCACGAGTGCCCGCGAGGGTTGCCGATGATCATCCCCGGCGCCAGGATCAGCAGCGGCACCAGTTCGATCAGCAAAATCACCCAAGGCCGGGCGCCGTGCAGATCGGCTACAAACAGGTAGTAGACGCACAGCAGTCCCACCAGACCGAAAAAACACAACAGGCTGATCACGCGCATCGCCTTGACGCGTGGCTCGAGCCATTCGAGGGTGGGCAGGATTTTCGGCTTCTTGGCCACCCTCAGCCCTCCAGTTTCTGTGCAGTCTTGGCCAGGCGCATGCCCAACGCTCGGCACAGCGCCACTTCATGGGCATCCAGGCCGTTTTTGCCGTCGGCACCGGCGTGGTGGCTGGCGCCGTATGGCGTGCCTCCGCCCTGGGTTTCCAGCAGGGCCGATTCGCTGTACGGCAGGCCGGTGATCAGCATGCCGTGGTGCAGCAACGGCAGCATCATCGACAGCAGGGTCGTCTCCTGGCCACCGTGCAGGCTCGCCGTGGAGGTGAACACGCCCGCCGGTTTGCCCACCAGGGCACCGGTCAGCCACAAGTTGCTGGTGCCGTCGAGGAAGTACTTGAGCGGTGCTGCCATGTTGCCGAAGCGGGTCGGGCTGCCGAGTGCCAGGCCGGCGCAGTTCTTCAGGTCGTCGAGGCTGGCATACAGTGCACCTTCGTCGGGAATTTCCGGCGAAACGGCTTCGCACTCGGTGGAAATCGCCGGCACGGTGCGCAGGCGGGCCTCAAGCCCGGCCTGTTCGACGCCACGGGCAATCTGCCGGGCCATTTCGTTGGTCGAGCCGCTGCGGCTGTAGTACAGAACCAGAATGTAGGGCGCACTCATGGCAGCAGTTCCAGGATCTGCTCCGGCGGGCGGCCGATGATGGCTTTGTCACCGACTTCGAGAATCGGCCGTTCCATCAGTTTCGGGTGGGCGGCGATGGCGGCAATCAATTGCGCTTCGCTCAGGCTGCTGTTGGCCAGGTCGAGGGTTTTGTACTCGTCTTCGCCGGTGCGCAGCAATTGCCGGGCGCTGATCCCGAGCTTGCCCAGCAGGCTCTGGATTTGCGCGGCGTCCAGCGGAGTGTCCAGGTAACGGACCACGGTCGGAGTCAGGCCACGGGCTTCAAGCAGTTCGAGCGCACCGCGGGATTTCGAGCAGCGCGGGTTGTGATAAAGCGTCAGATCGGTCATGAGCGGGTCGCATCTTGCGTAAGGTGGCGGCTATTCTAACTGTGCAGCGCGCAATCCAGAACCGTGAGAGGCGATGGGTCGCAGGCGCATTCCATTTTTGACAGGGAACACGACATGACAAGGCGACTGGCAGCAGCATTGGCGATCATCGGAGCGTTGATGCTGGGGGGCTGCGGTAATGACTATGGTATCGACCAGGACGGCCACAAGATCGCCGCCGACCGGCTGGACGGCAAATGGCTGGTACTCAACTACTGGGCAGAGTGGTGCGGGCCTTGCCGTACCGAGATTCCTGAGTTGAACACCCTGGCCGAGCAGCTCAAGGACAAGAAAATCGGCGTGTTCGGGGTCAACTTCGACAACGTGCAGGGTCAAGAGCTGAAGGGCGCGAGCGAGAAAATGGGGATCAGGTTCACGGTGCTGGCCCAGGATCCTTCCGAGCTGTTCGAACTGCCGCGCAGCGAGGCGTTGCCGGTGACGTACATCATCGATAACAAGGGCAAGGTGCGCGAGCAATTGATGGGGGAGCAGACGGCGGCGGGGGTGATGGCGAAGCTTGAGGCGTTGCAGGCGAAGAATTGATCAGGTGATCCTGCTCACCTTTGGCGAGGCAGCTTTTGTGGCTAGGGAGCAAGGTCCCTGGCCACAGTCATTCACCTGGATGCAGGAGAAGGGCGATCAACCCTCCTCGAGCCACCAGCGCAGCGGCTTGCCTTCGGCCGGCCAGAAGCGGATCTGCTCGATCGGGGAGACGTCCCAGTGCTGGACGTTTTCCAGGGCCTGAAGGAAGCGTTTTTCCTGTTCCATCAGCGCCGGCGCGCACAGTTTGCGGGTGCTGCCGATTTTGCCGAAGCTCAGTTTGTCGCCATCCAGGGTGTACGGCGCGAACCAGTGGTTGCAGCCGCCATTGCCGTAGGCCCGGCCATCTTCACCGAGGGTGATGGTCAGGTGGCTGTAGTCCATCAACGGCCGTTCGCCGATCCATTCCAGAATGTAGCTGCGATTGTGTTCAAGCTGCACCGGCTCGGCGGCGCAGCCCAGCAGGCTGGCACCGACCGCCGTGGTCAGGGCGAGGCGTTTCATCACGCAGGCTCCTGGCATTTCGGGCACAGGTGTTTCTCGCCAACGGTGGTCCAGCCCAGCTCGGCAATGCGCGCGGTGGCGGCAGGCTTTTCAGCCTTGTTGCCCAGTTTGGCATCGACGGCGAACTCGAAGCTGAGCTCTTTGGCGCAGCTGTCGCAGTTCACCTGCCAGGTGTGGATCGCCAGTTCGCCGAACACCGGGCCACTGGCTACCGCGACCCATTGACCGGGCGGGTTGATCAGGTGGCGAACCGTTTCGACGGTCAGGCGCATGGACAAGTCCCTGGCACCCTTGAGGGTCACGACCAGCACGTCGTTGTTGCGAATCGAGCCACCGTTGCCGGTGACCTGATAACGCCCCGGCACCAGGGCGCGGCATTCGGTGAGGGTGTGTTGCGGGTTCATCAGGCTGTAGCGGAAATCGTGTTCGACCATGGGTCCTCCAAATATGCGCGATATGCTAGCACGGGCTTGCACGCCGCATCGCGCAGGCAGATGACCTTCGATCCGTTTCAGTCTGCTGTCACCAGGTTTTCCGGGGTGCCGGCTATCCAGGCTGCAATATTGCGCAACGAAGTAGCGGCAATCGCGTCCAGCGCTTCGTGGGTCAGAAAGGCCTGGTGCGCGGTGACGATCACGTTGGGGAAGGTCAGCAGCCGTGCCAGCACATCGTCTTGCAGCGGCAGGTCGGAGCGGTCCTCGAAGAACAGTTGCGCTTCTTCCTCATACACGTCCAGTCCCAGGTAACCCAGGCGACCGTCTTTCAGTGCATCGATCAGCGCGGGGGTGTCCACCAGGCCGCCGCGTCCGGTATTGATCAGCATCGCGCCCGGTTGCATGTGCGCCAGGGATTGGCGGTTGATCAAGTGCTTGCTCTGCTCGTTGAGCGGGCAGTGCAGGCTGATGATCTGCGATTCGGCCAGCAGTTGCGGCAGGCTCAGGTAGCGTGCGCCGAGGGCTTCGACCTGCGGGTCGGGGTAGGGGTCATAGGCCAGCAGCCGGCAGCCAAAACCGTTCATGATCTTTGCGAACGTGGCGCCAATCTGCCCGGTGCCGACCACGCCGACGGTCTTGCCCACCAGGTCGAAACCGGTCAGCCCCTGCAGCCTGAAATCCCCTTCGCGGGTGCGGTTATAGGCGCGGTGCAAGCGGCGGTTGAGTGCGAGGATCAGCGCCACTGCGTGTTCGGCCACGGCGTGTGGCGAATAGGCCGGGACGCGCACGACGGCCAGGCCCAGGCGCTTTGCCGTCGGCAAGTCGACGTGGTTGTAACCGGCCGAGCGCAAGGCGATCAGGCGCGTGCCTCCCGCGGCCAGGCGTTCGAGCACCGCGGCGCCGAGGTCATCATTGATGAACGCGCAGACCGCTTCGTACCCCTGGGCGAGCGCCACCGTGTCGAGGCTCAGGCGCGCAGGCTGAAAGTGCAACTCGATGCCGGCCGGTTGCCCGGCCGCAAGAAAACTATCGCGGTCGTAGTTCTGGCTGCTGAAAAGAATCGTACGCATGATTTCCCCTTTATCCCAATCCTGTGGGCGTCGGCTTGCCAGCGATGAGGGTCGCAAAATCTACGTTGCCCTTGAGGCCGCCATCGCTGGCAAGCCAGCTCCCACAGAGTATGCGCTGATGTTAAAACTGCGCGATTGCGCTGCATCAAGCATTCATGCGCGCATGGGCCGCCAGGCGATTGATCGCCCGGTCGAGCTCATCCAGTGCCACGCTGGCTTTCGGGTCCTGTTGCTTGAGCAGGGTTTCGCTGCGTTGGCAGGCCGCGCGCAATTGCGGTACGCCGCAATAACGCGTCGCGCCATGCAGGCGATGGACCCGTTCGATCAGGGCGTTGTGGTCATTGCTTTGCTGGGCAAGACGGATGGCTTCGCGGTCGGCCTGCAGGGATGCCAGCAGCATCGCCAGCATGTCTGCAGCCAGGTCCGCCTTGCCGGCGGCCAGGCGCAATCCTTCCTCGTGGTCGAGCACCAACAGGTCATGGGCGCCGCCATGCCCGTCACCGGAGCGCTCCGGGCTGTGATTGCGCAGCGCCAGGCCGCTCCATTTCAGCACCACCTGCGCCAATTGCCGTTCGCTGATCGGTTTGGTCAGGTAGTCGTCCATGCCGCTTTGCAACAGCGCACGTTTTTCGTTGGCCATGGCGTGGGCGGTGAGGGCCACGATCGGCAGCGGCGTGCAATGCCGTTCGCTTTCCCATTGGCGGATCGCCTCGGTGCTCTGGCGTCCGTCCATGCCGGGCATCTGCACGTCCATCAACACCAGGTCGAAAGTCTCGTTCTGTACCGCTTTGAAGGCGGCATAACCGCTTTCCACCGCGAGCACCTTGGCGCCCATGTCTTCGAGCAGGGTCTGCACCAGCATCAGGTTGGCCGGGTTGTCGTCGACGCACAGCACCTTCGGGGCACGGCTGGACACCGGCTCGCCCGGCTCGCTGCGTATCGGGCGCGGGCTGACCAGGTCAGACAGGGAGCGTCGCAGCTTGCGGGTGCAGGCCGGTTTCGCCTGGAGCTGGCTGTGGGGGTTGGGCACGGAAAGATGGAACAGCGTCTGTTCCGTGGTCGGGCACAGCACCAGCACTTTGCAGCCAAGATGCTCGAGGTCCCAGATGTGCTGGTTGAGGCGCTCGGGCGGCATGTCGTTGCTGGTGATGCCGAGCACGGCGAGGTCGATCGCCTGATCGGTCTGGTGGGCGGCGGTGACGCCATTGGTCAGGCTTTCCAGGGTATTGAACGCGGTGGTGCTCAGGCCGCAGTCTTCCAGTTGATGCTGCAATGCCTGCCGCGCCAGCTCGTGGTTTTCCAGCACCGCCACCCGGCGCCCGAGCAAGGGCGCGGCGGGAAGGTCTTCGGCATCGTCGCGGGTTTTCGGCAGGCTCAGGCTGATCCAGAATTCCGACCCTTCCCCCGGTGTGCTGTCGACGCCGATCTCACCGCCCATCTGTTCGATCAGGCGCTTGGAAATCACCAGGCCAAGACCGGTGCCGCCGGGTTGCCGCGACAGCGAGTTGTCGGCCTGGCTGAAGGCCTGGAACAGCGCGCGCACGTCCTGGTTCGACAGGCCGATGCCGGTGTCCTGAATGCTGATGCGCAACTGCACGGTGTCTTCGTGCTCTTCTTCGAGCATGGCACGGGCGACGATGGTGCCTTCGCGAGTGAACTTGATCGCGTTGCTTACCAGGTTCGTCAGGATCTGCTTGAGTCGCAACGGGTCGCCCACCAGTGACAGCGGCGTGTCCCGGTACACCAGGCTCACCAGTTCCAGCTGCTTGGCGTGGGCGGCCGGGGCGAGGATGGTCAGGGTGTCCTGCAGCAGGTCGCGCAGGTTGAACGGAATATGGTCGAGCACCAGCTTGCCGGCCTCGATTTTCGAAAAGTCGAGAATCTCGTTGATGATGCCCAGCAGGCTGTCGGCGGATTTTTCGATGGTGCCCAGGTAGTCGAGCTGGCGTGGGGTGAGCTCGCTTTTTTGCAGCAGGTGGGTGAAGCCGAGTATGCCATTGAGCGGGGTGCGGATTTCATGGCTCATGTTGGCCAGGAATTCGGACTTGATCCGGCTCGCTTCCAGGGCTTCCTTGCGCGCCAGGTCCAGCTCGATGTTCTGGATCTCGATGGTTTCCAGGTTCTGGCGCACGTCTTCGGTGGCTTGGTCGATGCTGTGCTGCAATTCTTCCTGGGCGTTTTGCAGGGTGCCGGCCATGCGGTTGATGCCCGAAGCCAGCTCGTCCAGTTCCTGGCTGCCGAGGGGCGGCAAGCGGGTTTCCAGATGACCGTCCTTGAGTTGGGCCACGGCCTGCTTGATCTGGCTCAGTGGCCGATTGATCGTGCGGCCCATGCGCAGGGCCAGCAGTGCCGCACCGATCAGCCCGGCACTGATCAACATCAGGCTGGCGAACAGGCTGCGGTAACCGCGCAACAGCATGCCGTTATGGGACAGTTCAAGTTCGACCCAGCCGAGCAGGCGGTCGGCCTCTTCGGGAATCAGGTCCCCGGCCAGGTTACGGTGTTTGCCGAATACCGGCAGCAGATAGCGGGTCGCATCGTTGCCACTGCGGCGCAGCAACTGCGTGCCAGTACCGGAGGGTGTCTGATTGAGCATGGTCGGGCCGGCGTGGGCCAGCAGCGTGCGGTCGGGAGCCAGGAAGGTCACGGCCCGTACGTCGGTTTGTTCCAGAGCCTGGGTGGCGATGCGTTCGAGCAGTTCGTTGTCCTGATGGCCCATCGCTGGCGCCGCCAGTGGCGCCAACTGCTCGGCGATCATTTCGCCGCGCTGCATGAGCTGGGTTTGCAGGTCAGCCTGTTGCATCCAGGTAAAATATCCCCCAAGCACCAACGCCATCAGGCTGGTTGGCAACAGGGTCAGCAACAGCACGCGGCCTTTGATTCCCAGTTTCTTGAGCACGCATTTCTCCTGCATCCCGCTATTTATAGACCGGCACCTGCATCCGCCATGCACCACTTGCGCAGTGTAGCGATTTGCTCGCGGGCAATCTTCGTAAAAATGCTGCGCTCATTCGTTGGCCAGGGCGGCTCATTGGCGATACGGACAAACCGTGGGTTGCCCCTGGCGTGGCAATCTTGAATAATCAGCACAACTGAGAATTGTTTGCAGATAGTCATGACTCCCATCACTGCCGGCCTCCCCCGAATCCTGTCCATCGAAGACGACCTTGTGCTCGGCGCTTACGTTCATGAGCACCTGGACCGCAGCGGCTTCCAGGTGACCTGGTGCCAGAACGGCCAGGAAGGCCTGGACATTGCGCGGCGACAGCCTTTCGACGTGGTGCTGATGGATATTCTGCTGCCGGGCATGGACGGCCTGGCGGTACTGACCCAATTGCGCCAGAGCCATTCCACCCCGGTGCTGCTGATGTCGGCCCTCGGTGCCGAGGCCGATCGCATCAGCGGCTTTCGCCTGGGGGCCGATGATTACCTGCCAAAACCCTTCAGCATGGTGGAGTTGCGGGTACGCATCGAAGCCATTCTGCGGCGGGTGGCCCTCGACCGGCGGCTCGTACCCGCAGTGCCGGCCCCTGCGACGGACAGCCTGCGTTTCGATGACGAAAGTTTCGAGGTCTTTTATGGCGAACAGGCCGCTGGCCTGACCCGCAGCGAATATCGGTTGCTGGAGACGCTGCATCGCAGCGCCGACGAAGTATTGAGCAAGGCCTTCCTTTATCAACAGGTGCTGCAGCGCGGTTTTGCCGCCCATGACCGCAGCCTGGACATGCACATCAGCCAGATCCGCCGCAAGCTCAAGGCCATTGGCTACACCGAGCGCGAGGTGCGCACGGTATGGGGCAAGGGGTACATCCTGAGCGCCGCCGATGAAATGTAACTTGCCGGGCCGGCATTCGCTGTTCTGGAAGCTTGCTTGCCTGTTGGTTGCGTTCTGCTTGCTGATGATCTGGCTCAGCTGGTCCTGGGGACGCTATATGGAGGAGCGTAACCAGTTTCTTTCCGATGAAGCTCGCGGCACTCTGACGGGCTATGCCGCCGAAGCCGAGCTGGCGTGGCAGCAGCGCCAGAGCGCCGGTGTCGATGACTGGCTGCAAGGCATGTATCAGCGGGAAAAAGGCTGGGTCGGTGTCATCGGCGGTGATTTACAGTCCTTGAGCAACCAATCGCTGACGGACAAGGAAGTCGAACGCCTGACGTTTCTGCGCGGCCTCGATTGGCCGATCCACAAGAAAGGCCGGCCGTGGATGCGCATACCCTTTCCCGGCGACCCGTCCGTCGGCAGCCTGGTAATCGAACTGCCCAAGCGCTTTGTGCCGGGGCATTACCGGGTGTTCTGGCGCGTGATCACCAACGGCGTGATTCCGGGGTTGTTCACCTTGCTGTTGTGCGTCGGCCTGTACCGTTTGCTGGTGGTGCCGCTCAACAGCCTGCGTGAACAGGCCAATGCCTGGCGTGCCGATCAACTGAACGTAAGGTTGTCGACCCGGACCACCAATCGCTCGGATGAACTGGGCGAGTTGGGCAGGGCCTTCGATCACATGTCCGAGCGCCTGCAAAGCACCGTGGCCTTGCAGCAGCAACTGCTGCGCGACTTGTCCCACGAATTGCGTACGCCCCTGAGTCGCCTGCGGGTGGCCAGTGAAAGCGAGCAGGGGCTGGAGCTGTTGCGCGAACGAATCGGCCGCGAGGTCGATGGCATGCAGCGCCTGGTGGAAGACACACTGCAGCTGGCATGGCTGGACACCGAGCGCACGCGGTTGCCCGACGAAGCGATCCAGATCCAGGCCCTGTGGGAAATGCTCACGGAGAATGCCTGCTATGAAAGTGGCTGGCCCGATACTCAACTGCAATGCACGGTGGATGCGTCCTGCTGGGTGCGCGGTCATCTCAACACCCTGGCCCAGGCACTGGAAAACATTCTGCGCAATGCGATTCGACACTCGCCGCAAGGAGGCATTGTCCAGTTGGGCGGGCGGCGTGATGGCGATTTCTGGCACCTGTGGCTGGAGGATCACGGTGGCGGTGTGGCGGAGGCTGATCTGGAGCGGATCTTCCTGCCGTTCACCCGACTTGACGGTTCGCGGCCGGGGGATGGCGGGTTTGGCCTGGGGTTGAGTATCGCCAGGAACGCGGTGCAGCGTCAGGGCGGGACGCTTTGGGCGCAGAACACCGGGAGCGGGTTGCGGATGAATCTGCGGCTGGTGGCGCAAGACGCTTTCGCGAGCAGGCTCGCTCCCACAATGGATAGTTGCAGCCCGCAGATTATTTGATCGCCCCCGGTCCCTGTGGGAGCGAGCCTGCTCGCGAAGAGGGCTTCACAATCAATACAAACCCAGCCTTATTCCCATAAACCATAAGCACCGCACTTTGCGTGATATGGCCTGCGAACGTTTGCCGGTATGATAGTCGCCCCCGCAGTCTGGATTGCGAATACGCCATGACCTTGCAGTACCCAACCATCGCCGATTGCGTCGGCAACACTCCGCTGGTCCGTTTGCAGCGCCTGCCCGGCGCCACCAGCAATACCCTATTGCTCAAGCTCGAAGGGAACAACCCGGCGGGTTCGGTCAAGGACCGTCCGGCGCTGTCGATGATCACCCGCGCCGAACTGCGCGGGCAGATCCACGCCGGCGATACGCTGATCGAAGCGACCTCGGGCAACACCGGGATCGCCCTGGCCATGGCCGCCGCGATCAAGGGTTACAAGATGATCCTGATCATGCCGGACAACTCCAGCGCCGAACGCAAGGCAGCCATGACGGCCTATGGCGCCGAGCTGATTCTGGTCAGCCAGGAGCAGGGCATGGAAGGCGCCCGTGACCTCGCGCAGAAGATGGAAGCCGAAGGTCGCGGCAAGGTGCTGGATCAGTTCGCCAACGGTGACAACCCCGAGGCGCACTACACCACCACCGGCCCGGAAATCTGGCGCCAGACCCAGGGCACCATCACCCATTTCGTCAGCTCCATGGGCACCACCGGGACCATCATGGGCGTGTCGCGCTACTTGAAAGAGCAGAACGACAACGTGCAGATCATCGGTCTGCAACCCATGGAAGGTTCGGCGATCCCGGGCATCCGTCGTTGGCCCCAGGAATACCTGCCGAAGATCTACCAGGCCGATCGCGTGGACCGCATTGTCGACATGGCCCAAAGCGAAGCCGAAGACGTGACCCGTCGTCTGGCTCGCGAAGAAGGCATCTTCTGCGGTGTGTCGTCGGGCGGTGCGGTGGCAGCGATGCTGCGCCTGTCCAAAGAGGTTGAAAACGCGGTGATCGTCGCGATCATTTGCGACCGCGGCGACCGATACCTGTCGACCGGCATTTTCGACGCGCCCAACTGATGGCCAAACACGAAAGAGGCCTGCGCTTCCAGCCCACCGGCGGCAGCAAGGCCCCGCAAATCCCGACCGGCAAAAAGCAGCGCCTGACCATCGAGCGCCTGGCCAATGACGGTCGCGGCATCGCGTTTTTCGAAGGTCGCACCTGGTTCGTCATCGGCGCATTGGCCGGCGAAGAAATCGAGGCTCGCGTACTCGGTGCCCACGGTAAAGTGGTCGAGGCGCGGACCGAACGGGTGTTCACGGCCAGCGATTTGCGCCGCCCGGCACCGTGCACCCATGCCGGCCGTTGCGGCGGTTGCAGCGTGCAGCATTTGCCGCACAACGAACAACTTGCCCTGAAACAGCGCATGCTCGCCGAGCAGCTGGCGAAGGTCGCGGGCGTCGAACCCGAAGAGTGGGCGGCGCCATTGAGCGGTGCGGAGTTCGCTTACCGACGTCGCGCCCGTGTGGCGGTGCGCTGGGACATGAAGGCGAAGAAACTCGAAGTCGGGTTCCGCGCCGCCGGCAGCCAGGACATCGTCGCCATCGACGATTGCCCGGTGCTGGTACAGCCCTTGCAACCGATCATGAGTCGTCTGCCGCAGATGTTGCGGCGCCTGAGCAAACCCCAGGCACTCGGGCATGTGGAGTTGTTCAGCGGCTCGACATTGGCGGTTTTGCTGCGACACATGGCGCCGTTGTCCGACGCCGACCTGACGATCCTCAAGGAATTCTGCGCGTTCCACGAAGCCCAGTTGTGGCTGCATGGCGACGGTGAACCGCAGCCGGTCGAGGCCGGTCAGTCGTTGGGCTATCGTCTTGAACAGTGGAATCTGGAACTGGCATATCGTCCCGGGGACTTCATTCAGGTCAACGCCGGCGTCAACGAAGCGATGGTCGCCCAGGCACTGGACTGGCTGAAGCCGACAGCGGATGAGCGTGTACTCGACCTGTTCTGCGGCCTGGGCAACTTTGCCTTGCCGCTGGCCAAGGCCGCTCGCGAAGTGGTGGCGGTGGAAGGCGTGCAGGTGATGGTCGAACGGGCCGCGGCGAATGCTGCCAGCAATAATCTGCATAACGCGAAGTTTTTTCAGGCCGATTTATCCCAGCCTTTGACGGACGCCGAATGGGCCGCCGAAGGCTTTTGTGCGGTACTCTTGGACCCACCGCGTGACGGTGCTTTCGAGGTTGTGCGCAAGCTCAAGACCCTGGGCGCCGAACGGCTGGTGTACGTGTCGTGCAACCCGGCGACCCTGGCGCGCGACACGGTTGAATTGATCAAGCAGGGCTACCGGTTAAAACGTGCCGGGATTCTCGATATGTTTCCTCAAACGGCACATGTCGAGGCCATGGCGTTATTTGAAGCGAGCTAGGATGCTCGTCTGGTCCGACTGGCCCGCCCGTGCAGCCGCGCACCAGCCCGACGTGGGCTCACGGGCAACGAAGGTCAGCGATTTGACGCATTGAATCTGCGTCGTAGGGAAGGTAAGCAAGATGGTACAGGTGAGAGCACACCAGCCGATCAACACCGACGGCAGTATCAATCTCGAGGCTTGGCTCGATCACGCGGTGAGTGTCGATCTGGCACTGGATCGCGAAGCCTTGAAGGAGGCCTGCGAGTACGCTCGCGAGGCTGAACAACAAGCCAATGCGGCACAGAATCTGTGGTCGGAAGGTAACTCGACTTTCCGTACCGGCCTCGAAATCGCCGAGATCCTCGCCGATCTCAAGCTCGATCAGGATTCACTGGTCGCCGCGATCCTGTATCGAGGCGTGCGCGAAGGCCAGATCAAGTTGCCGGCAGTCAGCCAGCGCTTCGGTCCGGTGGTGGCCAAGCTCATCGACGGCGTGCAGCGCATGGCCGCGATCAGCGACAGCCTGAGCCCGCGCAAATCCCTGGTGCTGGGCACCCAGGGCCAGGTTGAAAACCTGCGCAAGATGCTGGTGGCCATGGTCGACGACGTTCGCGTCGCCCTGATCAAGCTGGCCGAACGTACTTGCGCAATCCGTGCGGTGAAAACCGCCGACGACGAAAAGCGCAACCGTGTGGCCCGTGAAGTCTTCGACATCTATGCGCCACTGGCCCATCGCCTGGGTATCGGTCACATCAAGTGGGAGCTGGAGGACTTGTCCTTCCGTTACCTGGAACCGGACCAGTACAAGCAGATCGCCAAGTTGCTCCATGAGCGGCGACTGGATCGCGAGCGCTTCATCAGCGACGTGATGAGCCAGCTGAAAAACGAATTGCAGGCCACCGGCGTCGATGCCGACATCAGCGGCCGGGCCAAACACATCTATTCGATCTGGCGCAAAATGCAGCGCAAGGGTCTGGAGTTCAGCCAGATCTACGACGTGCGTGCCGTTCGCGTGCTGGTGCCGGAAATGCGCGATTGCTACACCGCGCTCGGCATTGTCCACACCCTGTGGCGACACATCCCGAAAGAGTTTGACGACTACATCGCCAACCCCAAGGAAAACGGCTATCGCTCGCTGCACACGGCGGTGATCGGGCCTGAGGGCAAGGTGCTGGAAGTGCAGATCCGCACTCACTCGATGCATGAGGAAGCCGAACTCGGCGTGTGCGCGCACTGGCGCTACAAGGGCACCGACGTCAAGTCCGGTTCCAATCACTACGAAGAGAAAATCTCCTGGCTGCGCCAGGTGCTCGAGTGGCACGAAGAGCTGGGCGACATTGGTGGCCTGGCGGAACAGCTGCGGGTCGATATAGAGCCGGACCGGGTCTACATCTTCACCCCGGACGGTCACGCCATCGACTTGCCGAAGGGCGCGACGCCGCTGGATTTTGCCTACCGCGTACACACCGAAATCGGTCACAACTGCCGTGGCGCCAAGATCAACGGGCGCATCGTTCCGCTCAACTACAGCCTGCAAACCGGTGAACAGGTCGAGATCATCACCAGCAAGCACGGCACCCCGAGCCGCGACTGGCTGAACCCGAACCTGGGTTATGTCACCACGTCGCGGGCACGGGCGAAGATCGTTCACTGGTTCAAGTTGCAGGCTCGTGACCAGAACGTCGCGGCCGGTAAAACGCTGCTCGAGCGCGAACTCAATCGCCTCGGTCTGCCCGCGGTGGATTTCGACAAGCTGGCCGACAAGGCCAACATGAAAACCGCCGAAGACCTGTTCGCCGCCCTCGGTGCCGGCGATCTGCGCCTGGCGCAACTGGTCAACCTGGCGCAGCAACTGGTCGAGCCGGAGCGCGGCAACGAACAGCTGGAGCTGATTCCGCGCAAGGCCACCGGCTACAAGCCGGGCAAGCGCGGCGATATCCAGATCCAGGGCGTTGGCAACCTGATGACCCAAATGGCCGGCTGCTGCCAGCCATTGCCGGGCGATGCGATCGTCGGTTACATCACCCAGGGTCGCGGCGTCAGCATCCACCGCCAGGACTGCGCCTCGGTGCTGCAACTGGCCGGGCGTGAACCTGAGCGAATCATCCAGGTCAGCTGGGGGCCGGTGCCGGTGCTCACCTATCCGGTGGACATTGTCATTCGTGCCTACGACCGTTCGGGGCTGCTGCGTGACGTTTCCCAGGTGCTGCTCAACGAGCGGATCAACGTGCTGGCGGTCAACACCCGCTCGAACAAGGAGGACAACACCGCGTTGATGTCCCTGACCATCGAGATTCCGGGGCTGGATGCATTGGGACGGTTGCTGGGGCGGATTTCCCAATTGCCGAACATCATCGAAACCCGGCGTAACCGGACACCTTGATGATCATTAATGTGGGAGCGAGCCTGCTCGCGAAGAGGGTGTGTCAGCCGACATCAATGTTGCCTGACACACCGCTTTCGCGAGCAGGCTCGCTCCCACAAGGGTTTTGCAGTGAGAGTGATAGATGTACAGCCTTGAAGACCTGCTACACCTGATGAGCCGCCTGCGCGACCCGCAGTACGGTTGCCCGTGGGACATCAAGCAAACCTGGGCCACCATCGTCCCGCACACCCTTGAAGAAGCCTACGAAGTCGCCGACGCCATCGAACGCGGCGACTTCGATCACGTGCAGGGTGAACTGGGCGATCTGCTGTTCCAGGTGGTGTATTACAGCCAGTTGGCCCGGGAGGAGGGGCGCTTCGAGTTCGCCGGCGTGATCGACAGCATCACCCGCAAGCTGATCCGGCGTCATCCCCACGTATTCCCCACCGGTGACCTGTATGCGCCGCTGGATGTCCCTCGTCTGAGCGAGGAACAGGTCAAGCAGCGCTGGGAAGAAATAAAGGCCGAGGAGCGTGCGGAGAAATCTGCGGCACCCGAACAGCTGTCGTTGCTCGATGATGTACCAGCCGCACTGCCGGCGCTGTCCCGTTCGGCCAAGTTGCAAAAACGCGCAGGGCAGGTCGGTTTCGACTGGCCAGACGCCTTGCCGGTGCTCGATAAAGTGCGTGAGGAGCTCGATGAGGTCCTTGAAGCCATGTCGGAAAACGATCCCGAAGCCGTAGCCGACGAGATCGGCGACCTGCTGTTTTCCGTGGTCAACCTGGCGCGGCACCTCAAGGTCGACCCGGAAACCGCGTTGCGTGGTGCCAACGGCAAGTTTGAACGACGCTTTCGTTTTATCGAACAGGCATTGCGCGAGACCCGTCGTCCCATGGAAGATTGCACCCTCGAAGAATTGGACGCCTTGTGGGGCGAAGCCAAACGTCAGGAAAAGAATTTGCCCAGCTGCGGTTGAGCAGTGGCCTAAGTGAGTAATAAGCACCATGAGCATTTCCCTTCGCGACCAGTTGCTCAAAGCAGGGCTGGTCAACCAGAAGCAGGCCAAGCAGGTCAGCAAAGACAAGCAGAAGCAACAACGCCTGGCCCACAAAGGCCAGATCGAGCTGGATGACTCGCAGCAGCGCGCGGCACAGGAAGCCATGGCCGAGAAGGTCAAGCGCGACCAGGAGCTCAACCGCCAGCAGCAGGAAAAGGCTGAGGCCAAGGCCCGTGTCGCGCAGATCAAGCAATTGATCGAAGCCACGCGCCTGCCGAAGTTGACGACCGAGGACTACTACAACTTCGTCGACGACAAGAAGGTCAAGCGCCTCTCGGTCAACACCCTGATGCGCAACAAGCTCAGCAACGGTTCGCTGGCCATCGTGCATCACGCCGGTGGCTACGAAGTGATCCCGCGTGAAGCGGCGCTGAAGATCCAGGAGCGCGACCCGCAGCGCATCGTGCAGATGAACGTGAAGACCGAAGAGGTCAGCACCGAGGACGATCCGTACGCGGCCTACCAGATTCCGGATGATCTGATGTGGTAACCGGTTTGTTTGCTCTACATATTTGCTAGTATTTTGTTTTATTAGTTAATTGAACCCGAAAGATTGTATCGATACGATCTTTCGGGTTTTCTTTTGCTGAAAATAATCTCTCTTGGATGAGCGGTTGAATGTTGAGGAGAAAACAAATGGAATGAACTTTAATGGATAAGGATATCTTGAGTGCTAATAAGTATTGCTTCGTTACGCCAACCCACTTTCAAATCGCAGTTATCGCACCCGCGAATGCCCGAACAATCCATTCTCGACTATCTGGACGATGAACTGGCCGAGCGCGCTTATCTGGTGCGCCGTAAGATCAGGATCGCCGCAAAGGCCGCTCGTGAAGAGCATGGTGAGACCGCGTGTGTTTTCTTTACCCTGCCTGAGTTTTTCTGGAACATTCCCTGGCATCAGGTCCGTAGCGAAGAGGAACTCCATGAGCTGAATTCGGCCTACCTGCAAAAGGTACCCGAGTGTGTGGCGTTGTTGATCAGCGAACTGCCGGTGGAACAATACGGCAAGATCGTGCTGCTGGCGGGAAGTTGCGCGGTGCTGATCAAAGTCGGAGAGGGGGAGTCGAGTTATTATGATGTCATCAATTATTTACTGACAATTACCAATAAGGAATATGAAGTCGATCAGCCATTGATGTCGATGTGGCCGAAGCGTCATGTATCAGGAATCGATTTCGGAAAGAATGTCGGGGTAAAGGACGGTTACTGGTTTTTCAAATTGTTTGATGAAGTTGTGGTGAGGGTAAAAGACGTCAGTAGTGTGAGCGCCGAACACAGTTATTTTGGCGGATACGAAGGAAAGTTTATTAACAGTCTGGTTCCTGGCTGTCCATTCGGTATCAACCTCTGTCTTGATTATGCAGTGTTGAAAGATGGCGAACGGGACAAGGAAATTGAGCTGACAGGGGCGAAAATCGACTTTCTGATAGCCTGTGGCATGGGCTTTGATTACGGCAAGCGTCATCCATCTTCGGTCCAGTATTTAATAAGGAATGACGGCATGGGCGATGGTGAGTGCGAGGTGGTCAGGCTTGAGTCTGGATGGATCGTCGGGGCTGTCCCGTCGATCGAGATCGATGACAGCCTTCATCTAACGGTCATTCAGATTACCTGAGTCGTAGGATCCGGTCGCAGCCTGCCCATGCGGGAAGGGGCAGGCTGCAAGGTGGTGGATTCTGTATTCAACCGGTTGCAAGTTCACGTTTGCGCTCGAGCATCTCCAGTTCGGCCCTGTAGTTTTGCGCGTCGGTCTCGGAATGGAACATCCCGACCAGCAGGTCTTGTTGATGCACATCCCAGATACGGATACCGGCGGCTACGCCTTCATGGGATTTATGTGAATCGTCGCGTTCAGTTACTTTTACAGTCATCTGCTAGCTCCAAATCTTCTGTTGTCTGCAGCAAGGCGTGTGCAGGCCTCTGTTATAGAATTTGTTAGCCTGCTAAGTAAATGCTCGAGATTGGAAAGGGTTTTTTACAAAAATGGAAACAGTCCTGCAGCCCGCGTAATCCGCGACATTCAGTCGCAGGGCGTCGAGTTCCATGACAAATACTTCATATTGAGCGGGCGACTTCGACCCTGTGGGAGCGTTTTGAAGGACAAAAAAACGCCCCGAACCAGTCGGGGCGTTTTCATGTGCGGCTCAGCAGCGGGAAATTACTTGCCTTCCCAGCGCTTCAGTACCAGCGTGGCGTTGGTGCCACCGAAGCCGAAGCTGTTGCTCATCACGGTGTTGATGGTGGCGTTTTCGCGGGTCTTGGTCAGCACCGGCAGGTCGGCCACTTCAGGGTCCAGCTCGTCGATGTTGGCGGAGCCGGCGATGAAGTTACCTTCCATCATCAGCATGCAGTAGATCGCTTCGTGAACGCCGGCGGCGCCCAGGGAGTGACCCGACAGGCTCTTGGTGGAGCTGATGGCCGGAGCCTTGTCGCCGAACACTTCACGCACGCCTTTCATTTCCGCGACGTCGCCGACCGGGGTCGAAGTGCCGTGGGTGTTCAGGTAGTCGATCGGGGTGTCGACGGTGGACAGCGCCTGCTGCATGCAGCGGATCGCGCCTTCGCCACTTGGGGCCACCATGTCGTAGCCGTCGGAAGTCGCGCCGTAGCCGACGATTTCCGCGTAGATCTTCGCGCCACGGGCCAAGGCGTGTTCCAGCTCCTCGACCACGACCATGCCGCCACCGCCGGCGATGACGAAACCGTCACGGTCGGCGTCGTAGGCACGGGAGGCTTTTTCCGGCGTGTCGTTGCGCTTGCTGGACAGGGCGCCCATGGCGTCGAACAGGAACGACTGGCTCCAGTGCTCTTCTTCACCGCCACCGGCGAAGACGATGTCCTGCTTGCCCATCTGGATCTGTTCCATGGCGGTACCGATGCAGTGAGCACTGGTGGCGCAGGCAGAAGCGATGGAGTAGTTCAGGCCCTTGATCTTGAATGGAGTGGCCAGGCAAGCCGAAACGGTGCTGCTCATGGTCCGCGTTACGCGGTATGGGCCGACGCGCTTGACGCCTTTCTCGCGCAGGATGTCCAGCGCTTCCATCTGGTTCAGGGTCGATGCGCCACCGGAACCGGCGATCAGGCCGGTACGCGGGTTGGACACCTGCTCTTCGGTCAGGCCCGAGTCGGCGATGGCGTCTTTCATGGCCAGGTAGGCATAAGCTGCCGCGTGGCCGACGAAGCGATAGATCTTGCGATCGATCAGTTCTTCAAGGTTGAGGTCAATGGAGCCGGAAACCTGGCTACGCAGACCCATTTCGGCATATTCCGGGTTGAACCGGATGCCAGGGCGGCTTGCACGCAGGTTAGCGGAGACGGTCTCTTTGTCATTGCCCAGGCAAGAAACGATGCCCAGACCAGTGATAACGACGCGGCGCATGCGAATAACCCTTAGAAGTTGTCAGTGGAAGTGAATACGCCGACCCGGAGGCCTTCGGCGGTGTAGATTTCGCGGCCGTCGACAGTCACCGAACCGTCGGCGATGGCCAGGTTCAGCTTGCCCTTGAGGACGCGCTTGATATGAATGTTATAGGTGACTTTCTTGGCGGTCGGCAGGACCTGGCCGAAGAATTTCACTTCGCCCGAACCCAGCGCACGGCCACGGCCCGGCAGGCCTTGCCAGCCCAGGAAGAAGCCGACCAGTTGCCACATGGCGTCGAGGCCCAGGCAGCCCGGCATCACCGGATCGCCTTCGAAGTGGCAGGCAAAGAACCACAGGTCCGGAGTGATATCCAGCTCGGCGACCAATTCACCTTTGCCGTACTTGCCACCTTCTTCGCTGATCAGGGTGATGCGGTCAACCATCAGCATGTTCGGGGCGGGCAGTTGCGCGTTACCTGGGCCGAACAGCTCACCGCGACTGCAGCGCAGCAGGTCTTCCCGGGTAAAGGCGTTTTGTTTGGTCATGCGAGCTCCTCAATAGTCCCATGCGGCAGGTGGGGCAAATCTTCCCGGCCGATCGAAGCGTTCATGCCTCGAACCGGCAGCCTACTCATAGACTATTGCGTTGTGGTGAAAGTCACAGCAACAAGGACATGAATGTACACTTGTGCACTGAAATTATTATTCAAGCCCCTTTTCGGGCCTGTCGAGGTGCCTAAGACTGCCGCACTTTCGCCTTTCACGCCAGTCGCAGATGGTCGAAAGGCCTGTTCTACTGCACCCAGCGTTGCAGAATTTGCTGTAGATCATTGCGTTTGAAGGGCTTGGCCAGGTAATCGTTCATTCCCGCCGACAGGCAGGCTTCGCGATCGCCCTGCAAGGCGTTGGCGGTCAGGGCGATGATCGGCAGGTCGGTGCAACCGGGCAGCTGGCGAATCTGCCGGGTGGCTTCATAGCCATCGATGATCGGCAAGCGGCAATCCATCAGGATGGCCTCGAAAATCAGGCTCTCGGCACTGCGTACCGCCTGCGCGCCGTCGGCCGCGATACTGACCTTGAAGCCCAGGCTGCGCAGCATGGCCTCGATGACCGTCTGGTTGACCGGGTTGTCTTCGACCAGCAGCACATTGCGCCCTTCGCCGTCGCTGTTGCCGGTTTGCGCGCGGGGGGGCAACGGCGGGTGTGTCTGCTGGTGCAGTGCCAGGGGGATTTCCAGGGTGAAGACCGAGCCGCGACCTTCCTCACTCTGCGCGCGCAAGGTGCCGCCCATGCGTTCGGCGAGCGTACGGGCAATCGGCAGGCCCAGCCCGGTGCCGCCGTAGCGTCTTGAAATGGAGCTGTCGGCCTGCTGGAAAGCGTCGAACATCAATTCCAGGCTTTGCGCCGGGATCCCGATGCCACTGTCACGCACGGTGCAGGTGAACCAGAGCAATTCGTGGTCCAGAGACTGCCACTGAGCCGCGATGGTGACACGGCCCTGCTCGGTGAACTTCAGCGCATTGCCGACCAGGTTGACCAGGATCTGCCGGATGCGCGTCGGGTCACCCTTGACCTGCAGGCCGCGCATGTCGTCGGGGATCATCAGTTGCAGGTCCAGACCGCGTTGCGCGGCGCTGTGCTGGAACGACTGGGCGCAACTGCCGATCAGGTCGGCGAGGTTGAACGCAATGTGCTCCAGTTCCAGCTCCGAACGTTCGATCCGCGAGAAATCCAGAATGTCGTTGATGACCTTGAGCAAGTGTTCGGTGGACTCCGAGGCCAGCGCCGCGTACTCCACCTGTTCCTCGGTCATGTCGGTGGTTTCCAGCAATTGCAGCATGCCCAGTACGCCATTCATTGGCGTGCGCAGTTCATGGCTCATCATGGCGAGGAAGTCGGATTTGGCGTTGTTGGCCTTTTCTGCTTCTTCGCGGGTCTGGATCAGCTGCGCCATGGCCTGGTGCTGTTCGCGGCTGGCCTGTTCGAGGCCGCTGGCGAGGTTGTTGATGTGTTGCGACAGCGCCCCCAGCTCGGTGTCGTCGACAATGGGCAGCGGTGTCTTGTAGTCGCCGTCCTGGATCGCCTTGACCGCATTGCCGATATCACGGATCGGTTGCGACAGGCTGCCCGCCAGGCGCCGGGCCACGAGGAAGGTAAACAGCAGGGCAAACAGCGCGAGGATGGCGGCCTTGAGCACGATTTCCTGCTGGCGCTGGCTGAAGGCATCGTTGGACAGCCCGACGATCACCCGGCCGAGATAGTCTTCGGTGGGCGCCGCGCTGGCCGTCTTGCTGCTCTGGAAAAAATCATTGTGCAAAGCGATTCGCTGGAGCCGTATCGGTGCCTGGAACACTTCGAGCTGTTGTGCGCGATTGTGGTGTTCGCTCGGTTGTTCGACGTACACCAGAACCCGGTTTGCACTGTCCTGGATTTCCAGAAAGCTCACATTGGGCGTGGCCAGCGTCGCCTTGAGCAAGGTTTCAAGCACTTCGCTGTTACCCGAAATCACGCCGTATTCGGTGGCTGGGGCCAGTTGATTGGCGATCAGCTGGCCGGTGTGGGTGATTTCCTGACGCAGATCCTGGATGCGTACGAACGTGAAGAAGCTGATCAGCAACAAGGTCAGCAGCAGGGCAGGGCCAAGGCTGATGAGTTGGGTGCGAGTGTTGATGTCCCAACGACGGCGCAAACTCATGGACGGCGTTCTCCTTCAGCCAGTAACGAGGCGACAGACGCTTCGTTTATCTGTTCGATACCCAGCGAACGCGCCACCTGCGGATTGCTCGCGACCTTGAATCGATGGGGGTATTGCGTGCGCGGCCAGGTGGCCGGTGGCCGGTCGAGCATTTCGTTGAGGACCGCCAGCCAGTCACTCTGATCGCTATAGGTGCTGGCCAGACTCCCGGCCTTGACGAATCCGGCGTTGGGCCCGATCAGCGCCACTTGCCGCGAGTAGCTGCTCAGCAGCAGGTTCTTTGCGGTTTGCGGGTTGTACAGGTCGGCGTCGTCCAGCCCCAGCAACACGTCGCTGTTTTTCAGCAGGGCCTGTAGCGGACGACTGTCGTGAATGTTGTCCCAGCGTTGAGTGACCACCTCAAGACCCAAGGGCAGGGCGGCCTGGCGCAACTCATTCAACAGGAATTCACTGTGGTTGTCGTAGAGCACGCCGATGCGCCTGGCTTGTGGCAACAGGGTGTGGGTCAAGCGCAACTGGCGGTCCAGTGGCGGATCGCTCCACAGCAGGCAAAGGCGCGCAGGCAGCGTGTGGTTCAAGCGTTGCCGGGCTTGCAGGCGGCTGATGCGCAACACCAGTGTCGCCGGGCCCTGTGCATCCTGCAGGCGCCAGTCGAGGCTGGGCAGGTCGAGCAGTATCAAGCGGAGGTTTTCCGGCAGCTTGTCAGGAATCGGCAAACTGGCCAGTGTCTGGAATCGTACGTTATCGCTTGGTCGCAACTCCCTCAGGGCCTGAGTAAATGCCCGTACGCCGGGGCTGTCTTCGGCCCCGGTGAGCAAAATGTCGGCTGCGTTGCCCGGCAGACTGGCAAGCATGCAACTGAACAATAGAAAAAGCACTGCCAGCAGCCGGCGCAGGGGCGGCATTTTCCAGGCCGGACAATACGGCATCTTAGAGTTCCAGCTCCGCGCTGAAATACATCACGTGGCGCTGCTCATAGTTGTTGTCGATGAAGGTGGTCGGCTGATTGTCCAGCCGTTGCTGGAGCACCCCGGCCAGCTCCAGGCTGGCCTTGCCCAGGGCGATACGTTTGGCGATGCGCGTATCGACCCGTTCGAAGCGGTAGCCATTGAGGGCGTCATCGCCATAGTAGAACAGGGCACTGCTCCAGCCTCGGCCCCAATCGCGCAGCCATCCGGCCGAACCGCTGTTGCGTGCAGTCTGTCTGGCGTCCAGCGGGTTGCTGGCGTCGGCATCGACATAGGCATAGGTCAGTCGCAAGCGATCGAGGCTGCCGACACGCCAGTCGAGCTGGGTTTCGGCTCCCGAAAAACGCGCTTTGTTGGCATTGCTGGCGATGTACTGATTGTTGCGCAGCGGTTCACTGATCATGCCGGTGATTTCGTCGTGGAACAGCTTCACGTCGAGCGCCAGCCCAGGTTCGGGAAAGTAGCCATTGTATCCCAGCTCCCGGGAGCGCATGTGCTCTTGATCGAGGTCGCCGGGGCCACGGGTCTTGACGAAATAACGGGCGCTGGACTGGCCAAAGGCGCCGGGCCTGAGGTTGGTGACCTGATAACTCCAGTTGACGTTGTTCTCGAACATGTCCGGCGAACGGATGGCCTCGGAGTACACCGCACGCAAACCGTGACGCGGGTTGATCAGGTAGTTGACGGCCATGCGAGGTGTCAGCGAACTGCCGATCAACCGGGTGTCCTCGAACATGGCACCGCCCTGCAGCAGCCAGTGTTCGCTGGCACGCCACTCGAGCTGGCCGAATACCCGCCAGATCCTGTCATCGAGGATGCCATTGAAGTAGGTCTGGGAATCCGCCCGGTCGTAACGGTAGTTCATCCCGCTGACCAGCCGCAGGTTATCGGCAAGGCTCAGGGTGTCCTGCAACTCCAGGTCGTAGCGCGATTCCCGGGTACTCTGGTCGATATCGCCGCACAGGGTCTGGTTCGCGCCGTTGCGCCATTGATCGAGGACCTGGTTGGCCAGCGCCCGTTCGGCGGGTGTGCCGGCCGCAGCACCTGGACCGATGAAGCGCGTGATGTTGCGGGCCAGGCGTTCGGTGTAGTTCGGGTTCAGTTGCCAGAGCTCGGTCAGTTGCGGGCTGAACGAAATTTCTGCGTCGCAGGCGCGCCAGGTTTGCTGGCGATCCCAGTGTTGGGCCGATCCCTGGATATAAAGGCTGTGGTCGGGATTGATGTCCAGATTCCAGCGCAATGACCCGGCGTAATCCTTGGCGGTGACGTCGGAGTTGTCGCCCGCACGGGTAATCCCCGGGAACACTGGCCGGTAGGTATAGGGACGCTGGTTGGTGCCGTCCTTGGCATTCAATTGCCAATCGAGGCTTTGCCGTTCGTCGAGGCTCTGGCTCACGGCGAGGTTGAAGCGATCGAGGCGGCGACTGTCATGGTAGGCGGCGCCGGTTCGGTCGGTGTCGAAGCCGTCGTCTTGCTGGCCGGACAGGGACAGGCGCAAGTCACCATCCTCCCAGCCCACGCCCTGGCTGGCATAAAAGTCGTTGATGCCGCGCTGGCCCCGGGTGACCTTCATGCGCGTACCGTGACTGTCGGCCGGTCGCCGGGTAATGATGTTGACCACCGCCATCAGGGCATTGGCGCCGTAGCTGACGGTATTCGGCCCGCGAAAGACTTCGATGCGCTCGATGTCTTCCATGGCGACCGGAATGTCGCTCCAGTCCACGGTGGACAGGCCAGCGCGATACACCGAGCGCCCGTCGATCAACACTTGCATGCGCCGCGCTTCAGTTGCATTGGTGCCGTGGTAATTCACTGCCGCCTGATTGCCGCTGATGTTGCCGACCATCATCCCCGGCACCAGGCGCAGCAGCTCGCTGATGTCGCGGGCGCCACTGGCGTGGATCAGGGCGCTGTCGAGGACCGTCATGCTTCCCGGAACGGCCGCCGGCGACTGCTTCAGGCGCGTGGCCGTGAGCACCTGCGGCAGTGGTTCGCTGTCCAGGAACAAGTCGTCGGCCAGCAATGGCGAGCTGAAAATCAGCGCCAGTACCAGAGGCGAACGCGGTGAAGGAGCACCCGGAGACACAACACATCCCTGTCAGCGATTGAAGGCGCGCATGTTAACCGAGCCGAATGACTTTTCCATTCGCGATGTCGGCATTTTCCCAGGTTTTATTGGTCTTCTTCCTACGGGCACCTGTATTTGATGGCGGGGCTGGCCGCCGATGGGCTGCCCCGTATAATGCCGACATCGCCACTGGTATGGATTAACGGATTGCATATGACTGAACAGCGCCCGATTGCGGTCCTGGGAGGCGGAAGTTTTGGAACCGCCGTGGCTAATCTGCTGGCCGAGAATGGGCATCAGGTCCTTCAGTGGATGCGTGACCCCGAACAGGCCGAGGCCATTCGGGTCAATCGCGAAAACCCGCGTTATCTCAAAGGCATCAGGATTTTGCCGGGTGTGACTGCAGTCACCGACCTGCAAGCCACCCTGGACGCCTGCGACCTGTGTTTTGTCGCATTGCCCTCCAGCGCACTGCGCTCGGTGCTGGTGCCGTTCGCCGAACGCCTGGCTGGCAAATTGCTGGTGAGCCTGACCAAAGGCATCGAAGCCCACACATTCAAGCTGATGAGCGAGATCCTCGAAGAGATCGCCCCGCAAGCGCGCATCGGCGTGTTGTCCGGTCCCAACCTGGCCCGTGAAATCGCCGAACATGCGCTGACCGCCACGGTGGTCGCCAGTGAAGACGAAGAGCTGTGCCAGCAGGTTCAGGCTGCGCTGCACGGGCGCACCTTTCGCGTTTACGCCAGCGCCGACCGTTTTGGTGTGGAATTGGGCGGGGCATTGAAAAACGTCTACGCGATCATCGCCGGCATGGCGGTGGCAATGGGCATGGGTGAAAACACCAAGAGCATGCTGATCACCCGGGCATTGGCGGAAATGACCCGCTTCGCGGTGAATCAGGGCGCCAACCCGATGACCTTCCTGGGGCTGGCGGGCGTGGGCGACCTGATCGTGACCTGTTCGTCGCCCAAGAGCCGCAACTATCAGGTCGGCTTCGCTCTCGGCCAGGGCCTGAGCCTGGACGAAGCCGTCACGCGCCTGGGTGAAGTCGCCGAAGGGGTCAATACCCTTAAAGTGCTCAAGGCCAAGGCCCAGGAAGTTGGCGTGTACATGCCGCTGGTCGCCGGGCTGCACGCGATCCTGTTCGAAGGCCGCACGCTGGAGCAGGTCATCGGTCTGTTGATGCGTGGCGAGCCGAAAACCGACGTCGACTTTATTTCCACCAGTGGTTTCAACTAATCACGCTTGCCAGAAAAGCCGGGAGTTGCGCATGAACGATCCAAAAGTAGAAGCCAGTTACGAATCCATCCTGCTGCGCGTGTTGTGGATGATCGTCTTTGTGCTGGTGTGGCAGGTGGCGCAGTTCATCCTTGGCGCCGTCGTACTGGTGCAGTTGATCTATCGTTTGTTCTATGGCGCCCCGAGCGCCAGCCTGATGAATTTCGGCGACAGCCTGAGCCAGTTCCTGGCGCAGATCGGTCGTTTCGGCAGCTTTCACAGCGACCAGAAGCCTTGGCCGTTCGCCGATTGGCCGACGCCGCGTACGCCGGAAGGTGAAGCGCCGCATGTCGTGGCACCGGCACCGCATCCGGCTCGAGATGAGGAACCCAAGCTATGAAACTCTGGGTATTGCGTCATGGGGAAGCCGAACCACACGGTGCCAAACCCCACGATTCGGAGCGGGAACTGACTGCCAACGGTCGTAAAGAAGTGCTGCGCGCCGCCGCCAACCTGGTGGGCCAGCCGCTGACAGCGATCTATGCCAGCCCTTACATGCGAGCGCAGCAGACCGCGCAACTGGTGCGTGAAACACTGGGGTTCGAACCGGAAATCCGCACCGTCGAATGGCTGACCCCGGACTCCGACCCGGACAAGGTCGCCGAGCAACTGGTTTCCGTCAGTGAAGCCCTGCTGGTCAGCCACAACCCGCTGGTGGGCAACTTGCTGAGCTACCTGCAACATGGCGCCGGGAAACCACCGGAAAAAGTCAGCACCGCTGGACTGGCAGAGCTTGAGCATAGTGAGTTGCTGGTCGGTTCGATGAAGCTCAACAGTCTCAAGCATTCTTGAATATTTTTGTATGAATTAGTCAACCAAGCACTTGCTTGGTTGACTACGCTTGCTCCAGACCAAAAAAACAGGAGCGAGTCATGTCTGCTGCGTTTCGTTTGCCACTGGACGTTTTCTACGAGCGTGAGGCCCGTCATCCCCGCCAGCGATTTCTGGTCCAGCCTGTCGCAGGTGGCCAGGTCGAGACATTGACCTGGGCGGACGTCGGTCACCAGGCCCGTTGTGCGGCCCATTGGTTGCGAGCGCGGGATCTGCCGCAGGGCAGCCATATCGCCCTGATCTCGAAAAACTGTGCGCACTGGATCATTGCCGACCTGGCGATCTGGATGGCCGGGCATGTGTCGGTGCCGTTGTACCCCAACCTCACCGCCGAATCGGTTTCCCAGGTACTTGATCACTCGCAAGCGGTGCTGGCGTTCATCGGCAAGCTCGACGACTGGCCAGGCATGTCCCGTGGCGTCCGCCGCGAGCTGGCGAGCATCAGCCTGCCCCTGCATCCGCCGGGTACGTTCGATTTCAGTTGGGCCGACCTGCAACGCAGTTCGCCGATCCAGGACGATCCCAAACCTGCCGCCGATCAACTGGCAACCATCATTTACACCTCCGGCACCACCGGCATGCCCAAAGGTGTGATGCACAGCTTTGGCAATCTGGGGTTTGCCACCACACACGGCACTTCGCTGTTCGGCCTCAATGAGTCGGACCGCCTGTTGTCCTACCTGCCGTTGTGCCACGTTGCCGAACGGATGTTCGTCGAACTGGCGTCGATCTATACCGGCCAAACGGTGTTTTTCGCCGAAAGCCTGGACACCTTTCTCACCGATCTGCGGCGTGCGCGCCCGACCGCGCTGTTTGGCGTGCCGCGCATCTGGACCAAATTCCAGATGGGCGTGTACAGCAAGATCCCGACAAAACGCCTCGACTTCCTGCTCGGCCTGCCGTTCATCGGCAAGCGGGTCGGACATAAAGTCCTCGCCGGGTTGGGGCTGGATGCATTGCGCATTGCGCTGTCCGGTGCCGCGCCGGTACCGCAGACCCTGTTGCTGTGGTACCGCAAACTGGGGCTGGATGTGCTGGAGGTCTACGGCATGACTGAAAGCTGCGGTTATTCCCACATCTGCATGCCGGGCCAGAACAAACCGGGCTGGATCGGCAAGCCGTGCCCGGAAGTCGAGGTGCGGATCGATGAAACAGGGGAGGTCATGGTACGCAGTGGCGCGACCATGCTCGGCTATTTCAAGGAACCGGAAAAAACCGCCGACACCATTACCGAGGACGGCTTCCTGCGCACCGGCGACAAAGGCGAGGAGGACGCCGAAGGCAATCTGCGCCTGACCGGTCGCCTGAAGGAAATCTTCAAGACCAGCAAAGGCAAATACGTGGCGCCGGCACCGATTGAAAATCGACTGGCCGTGCATTCGCGCATCGAACAGGTCTGCGTGGTGGGCGATGGCTTGAGCGCGCCGCTGGGTTTGTGCGTGTTGTCGGCGGTCGGCCAGCAGGATGCCGGCAGTGCCGCGCGCGCGGGCCTGCATTCGAGCCTGGAAAAACTGCTGGAAGAGGTCAACGCTGCCCTCGACAAACATGAGCAACTGCGGCGCCTGGTGGTGGTCAAGGACAGTTGGGCCGTGGAAAACGGCTTCCTCACCCCGACCCTGAAGATCAAGCGCAATGTGATCGAAGCGGCTTACGGTGAGCGCTTTGAAGAATGGAGCGAGCGCAGCGAAGCAGTGCTGTGGCAGGATTGATTCACGAACAAGACCAACAAGGAAACTCTGCGATGAGCCTGTGGCGTACAACCCCCAACGTCGAGCAAATGAACGCATTCCAGAAAAACACCATCGGCGAAGTGCTGGACATCCGTTTCGAGGCTTTCGACGATGAGTCCCTGACCGCCAGCATGGTCATCGACCATCGCACTCACCAGCCTTACGGCTTGCTGCATGGCGGCGCCTCGGTGGTGTTGGCCGAGACGGTCGGCTCCATGGCCAGCTTCCTGTGCATCGATGCCAGCAAGTTCTATTGCGTGGGCCTGGAAATCAACGCCAACCATTTGCGTGGCCTGCGCAGCGGGCGGGTGACGGCGGTGGCCAGGCCGATCCACATCGGACGCACCACCCATGTCTGGGACATCAGGTTGACCAGCGATGAGGGCAAGGCCAGTTGCGTGTCGCGCCTGACCATGGCGGTGGTGCCGTTGGGTGAGAATCCGCCGGGGCGTTGAGGACGCGTGGTTTTCCAGCGAAATGACACGGTCAGTGTTACGGCGCTGATCTGTGTCGTTGCTTGCTGAGTATTTCGTTTTCAAAAGTGAAAATGATGGAGTCCGTCGGACTGCTTGGTAAAGATGGTGTAGGTACTTGATCAACGCCGAATCCGGATCTATTGCTTTCCACGTCCCAGGACGTTTCCCCCAGGTCCGCATGCAGCCCAGGGGCGAGGGCGTTCAAATAGGTCAGCCGCATCTCACCAATCGCATTGCCAACAGCCCGTGTCACGCCAGCTCTGACTTCCGGGGAGAGTGCGCTGAAGCCGGGTATTTGTTCCACGGCCTGGTTGGCCAGTTGGCCCAAAGTAGCGAGGAAGTGCCGACTGGTTGCGCCGATCACGCCCTTGGCCAGACTAAAGGCCGGATCTTCCGGCTTTGCCTGTGCGTTGGCAGCCCCCCTTGTACTTCTGACTATCGATGAACTGCCAGCCCCCAGCATCGTGGCCAAGGGTGCAGCCACCGTAGCTTGCAGCGCCCGGCCGGCATTGCTGCTGCCAAACACTGTTGCGCCTGCGTAACCAGCTGCGCCTCCTGTCAGGCCCACGACAGCTGAGCCGGTCAACCCTGTGACAATGTCAGGGCCGCCGGGCATCGAATTGTTCGGACCTGCATTCAGCAGTTTTTGAGCGGACAGTTCGCGAAACAGGGTGCCGAAAGCGCTGCCGATCTGCGCAGCAGCGGCGGTATTGCCAGCAGGATTGAAGTGACCGACAAGTGACGGCGCGACCCCCAGCGCGGCGCCCAGTATCGCTCCGGAAGCCTTGGCGAGGAGCGGCGTCAAGCTTTGTGGATCATCAATGGAAAGCCGATTTTGCGCCCAGTTCGCGGTGGCATACCCGCTCACAGCGCCGGACGCGCCACCCAGGACTGCGCCCGTGACGGTGACACCCCAGCTGATCGGGCTCAACACGGTGGTTGCGGCGTATTGCGCAGCCGAGGCGATGAACGCGCTGGCCCATTCACGGCTCGCTGTCGCTGTCACTGCGGTTAACGTGTCAAAGCCTGCCAGCCCCCGCACATCAACAAACCTGACCGGATTGCCGTGCACCATGGCATACAGGTTCAATCCATCGGCAACTCCCGCCGGGTCCGCGTTCAACCAGCGCTGGCACCAAGGTGCGTAGTAGCGCATCCCGTAGTAGTACAACCCGGTGGCATCTCGCTCCTGCCCGCAATAGCGCAGTGTCTTGTAGCTGGCTTCGAGTTTGTTGCGTCCGGCCCACCAGCAGGTTCCACCATAGGGGTAGTAACTTTCCCGGGATATCAGCAAGGTCGCTGCGTCCAGTTCCAGAGCGCTGGAGCCCAAATGATCGGTAAAACCGTAGCGATACTGGTTCTGGGAAATGCCGGCTGGCGGTTCAGTCTGCCAGTGCAGGATTTGCACCGTGCTGCGTCCGGCCTTGATCGTCACGACGTGGAGCGTCTCGTTGGCAGAAGTACGCACTTCGACACCCTGCAAGTAACGGGTTTCGTGGGTGCGGGTCCATGTGCCGGTGTAGGCCTGACGGATTTTTCGTTGACGCTGGCCACTGCCGTCATACACATAAAACTCGCAATCGTCCGGTTCATCTTCACGCACCACCTGATCGACCTGCCGCAGTTGGTTGCGCAGATCCCATTGCAGGGATTGCCCCGGTTGAAGCCCGGTACGGTTGCCGTTCAGGTCATGGCCGAAAGCAATTTCCTGTTCGTCGGGCAGCTCGCCATTGGCTTTTTCGGGCAGGCTGCGATTGCTGAGCCGGGCGACAGCCGTGCGTTCGGTTCGGCTGGCGCTGTTTGCGTGATGCTGCATGAGCGTAAGGTTGCCGGCTTCATCGTAGGTGTAGATACGCGTGTAATTTTCCAGTTGTCCGGGATCGATGGTGGATTGGAAGTCCGGGAGCTGAGGCCCACCCGGCGCATTGCGCAATTGCCGGCCACTGGCCTCGATCAGGCGGTAAAGGCTGTCATAGCAGTAGCGATTGACTGGTTCGATGCGTTGGTTGCGGTGATAGTGAGTCGCTTCAGCGGCGTCGGTGATGCTGGTGACATTGCCCACCCCGTCGTATTGGTAGGTAAGATCTTGTAATGCCGGCTGCCCTGGCACATAGGCTTTCAGGTGTTCCAGTCGGCCGTCGTCGTGCCGATAGTTTGCAAATGAAACAACGCCGTTTCCTGCACGTTGTTGTTCGATCTGGCCGAAGGCGTTGTACTGAATGCCCTGGACCAGTGCCGATTCATCAGCCTGTCCGGCGAGTTTCAGACGAACCTCACGCATTTCGCCTGCGCAGGTATGAATGAACGTCTGCCGGTTGCCCAATGCATCTGTCTGGCTGACGGGGTCGCTGGCGGCGTTGTAATGCAGGCGAGTGATGGCTGGCTCGTTCTCCAGCAAGGCGTCGCGTTCAGGCATTGACTCGGGCCAGTCCACTGGCCATTGCGGGTCGGCGATGAAGGTGCGGCCGTGCTGCAACGGCATAGCGTTCAGACTGAACTCGGTGAAGAGCAGGGTGCCGGTGGTATCGTCTTGCCGAATCAACTGACCGCGCAGGTTGCGGCCGGCATCAGCATCGTTATCGGCATAGGTGAACCGTGCTATGCAGCGTTCCGCTCCTTGCCATGCGCGCTCGAACGTAGCGACCGGGCGACGCCGGGGGTCATAGTCCACACGGCTCCGGCTGAGTTTCTGATCCCACCCTTCAACACTTTGCCCATGCACGCCGAGCAATCCCAGGCGCCATCCGGCGTCACTGTTTTGCGAAAGTACGACAGTGCCCGACAAGCTGAAAACGTTTTGCTGATTGGCTGCCGTCTGTCCGTCATGATGCAAACGAAACTGGCGTGGATCACGACTTAGAACAGCACGACCGGGGCCGTCAAATTCCTGCTGGGTGATGCAAGGCTCCGGAACCGAGGCGTTCTCGCGACGGTGATACGCCACACCGCGTACGCTCAGCCCGCGCGGGTCAAATACCGTGATGGCGGGAGTGTTGGCGTGGGTCATAGTGAGTTTGCCCATGACTCAATTAGACAGCTTACTTATCCGCTTGATGCCGGTTGATAGTCAACTGTCAGAAATAACAGGTGGCGCCCGCAGTAGAGTCATAGCCACGGCAAGTCTGTCATCATTCCTGGCAGTTACGGTCATTGCGGCAGGACGCGGTCTTGCGGACAATCAATACCTGTTCTCGCTCATGGATTTGCAGGTATGTCGCAACAGATCTTTTTCGCCCACGCCAATGGTTTTCCTTCGGGAACCTACGGCAAGTTGTTTGCGGCGCTGGCACCCGAGTTTCAGGTGACGCATCTGGAGCAGCACGCCCACGACCCGCGTTTCCCGGCGGACGACAACTGGTACAACCTGGTGGATGAACTGATCCATCACCTGCAACAACAGGCCGAGCCGGTGTGGGGTGTCGGACACTCCTTCGGTGGCGTGTTGCATCTGCATGCGGCGTTGCGCTGCCCGCAGTTGTATCGCGGCGTGGTGATGCTCGACTCGCCAGTGTTGACCCGAACCGATCGATGGGTGATCCGGGCGGCCAAGCGCTTCGGTTTCATCGACCGCTTGACCCCGGCCGGCCGTACCCTGGGCCGCCGTGAAGAATTCGCCGACCTGGAAAGCGCCCGGAAATATTTCGCCGGTAAAACCCTGTTTCGCGGTTTCGACCCGGAATGCTTCGATGCCTACCTGCAACATGGTTTGCACCCGGTCGGCGACAAGCTGCGCCTGCGCTTCGACCCGGCTACGGAGATCAGCATCTATCGCGGCGTACCGCACACGAGCCCAGGCAGCACCCGGCAGTTGCAAGTGCCGCTGGCGGTGGTTCGCGGGCACAACAGCCGCGTAGTGATGCGCCATCACGCCAGTTCGGTCGACCGCCTGCCGCTGGGCGAGTCGCTGACCATGCCCGGCGGCCACATGTTTCCGCTGGAACGTCCCCTTGATACCGCTGATATGCTCAAAGGCCTGTTCTACCGCTGGGGCGGCCGCCGACAACAGGATTGCGCATGAACCACGTCGTCGAAGAAGTCCGCCTGAGCCTGCCGCACATCGAACTGGCGGCGCATCTGTTCGGTCCTGAAGACGGTTTGCCGGTCATTGCCCTGCATGGCTGGCTGGACAACGCCAACAGCTTTGCCCGCCTGGCGCCGAAGCTCAAAGGCTTGCGCATCATTGCCCTGGACATGGCCGGTCATGGTCATTCCGGGCATCGTCCGCCGGGAGCCGGCTACGCCATGTGGGAATATGCCCACGATGTGCTGCAAGTCGCCGAACAGCTTGGACTGAAAAAGTTTGCACTGATGGGGCATTCGATGGGGGCCATTGCTTCGCTGATCATCGCCGGTTCGCTGCCCGAGCGGGTCACCCACCTGGCATTGATCGACGGCATCATTCCTCCTACGGACAACGGTGAAAACGCTGCCGAACGCATGGGCATGGCGCTGCAAGCGCAACTGGACCTGCGGGAAAAGCGCAAGCCGGTCTACGCCACTCTCGACCGTGCCGTCGAAGCGCGCATGAAGGGCCTGGTGGCGGTCAGCCGCGAGGCCGCCGAACTGTTGGCGCAACGTGGCCTGATGCCGGTACCGGGCGGTTACACCTGGCGCACCGACAGTCGTCTCACGCTGCCATCGCCACTGCGTCTTTCCACCGAGCAGGCCATGGCCTTCGTCCAGCGGGTCAAATGTCCTGCAACGCTGGTGGTCGCTGCCGACGGCATGCTCGCCAAGCACTCCGAATTGCTGGAGCGTCTACCCTTTAGCCGTGAACAGCTGCCAGGCGGCCATCATTTGCATCTCAATGATGAGTCCGGCGCCGATCTTGTCGCAGACTGTTTCAATCGGTTCTTCGCCATTCCTTGACTTGCGTCGGGCAACTGTCGAGGCTGGGCGGGTTGAAAAGGGAGACAACCATGATAGATCTCTACACCGCTGCGACCCCGAATGGCCACAAGGTCTCTATCGTGCTCGAGGAGCTCGGCCTGCCCTACACGGTGCATGCCTTGAGTTTCGACAAAAAGGAGCAGAAGTCCGCGGACTTCCTCAAGATCAACCCCAATGGGCGGATTCCGGCGATTGTCGACCGTGCCAACGGCGATTTCGCCGTGTTCGAATCCGGCGCCATCCTGATTTACCTCGCTGAGCAGACCGGCAAATTGATGCCGAGCGACCCGAAGGGACGTTCGCTGGTATTGCAGTGGCTGATGTTCCAGATGGGTGGCATCGGCCCGATGCAGGGCCAGGCCAACGTGTTCTTCCGCTACTTTCCGGAAAAACTCCAGGGCGCCATCGACCGCTACCAGCATGAAACCCGTCGCCTCTATGAAGTGCTCGACACGCGTTTGCAAGGCGTGGAATTCCTCGCTGGCGAGTACAGCATTGCCGACATCGCCACCTTTCCGTGGGTGCGTGGTTACGAGTGGTCGGGCGTCTCGGTGGAGGGCTTGACGGCGTTGCAACGCTGGATGGCAACCATGGAGGCCCGGCCGGCGGTGCAGCGTGGTCTGCAGGTACCGCAACGCGCCGATGAGGCCAGTGTCATCAAGGGTGCCCAGGCCATGCTGATCCGATGAGTCTATCCATGCGTTCATTCAGTTTGCTGGTGCTGTGCAGTTTCAGTCCCTTGTTGTTCGCCGCCGATATTCCGGGCAGTCAGGACCTGCCGATAGTGCCGCGCATGGTCGACGCCCAAATTGTCGACTATCGCCCCAGCGCCGAACTGGAGCGGATCTACCCATTGGGTTCGATCCGCAAAATCAGTGGTCAGTTACGTTTCGACGGTCAGGTCAGTGCCCGCGGCAACGTTACTTCGGTGACCTACGAGTTGCCTGCCGAGCATTCATCGAACGAGGCGTTCACCGCAGCCCGCGAGGCTTTGCAACAGCAGGACGCCGGGCTGCTCTTCTGGTGCCAGGCGCGTGATTGCGGTGAAAGCAGCCTCTGGGCCAACCAGGTCTTTGGCAACGCCAAGCTGTACGGCGCTGACGATCAACAAGCCTACTTGCTGCTGCGACTTGCTGCTCCACGGGACAACACGCTCGTCGCGCTGTACAGCATCACCCGCGGTAATCGCAAAGCCTATCTGCATGTCGAGCAGTTCGACGCTTCGACGCCGCTGGGCGAGCTGTTGCCGACTTCCGCGACCTTGCTGCGTGAGCTCAAGAGCACCGGGGAGCTCGATTTTTCCACGCTGAACAGTGCACCCGACGAGACCTGGCTACGCCTGATTTCACGCGGACTGAATCTGGACACGACCCTGCGGGTCAGCATTTCCGGGGCGAACGCCGAAGCCTGGCGTCAGGCGCTGATTGACCAGGGCGTGCGTGCCGCGCGGATGGAAACCGGCCGTGTCGAGGGCTCTGGCCTGCATATCGAGCTATTGCGGTAGGCTGTATCGGTCGAACATGCACGCTGTGTTCGCCTACTCTATTGCTGACTGACTTTTTCGAGACTTTTAATGATCAATAACGATCGCCTGTTGGTGCAGATCCTGCTCGTGGTGTTGTTCGGCGCGAGCTTCTGGGTGATGGCGCCGTTCTGGTCGGCGATGTTCTGGGGCGCGGTCCTGGCATTCGCCAGTTGGCCACTGATGCGCCTGCTGACTCGTTGGCTCAACGGCCGCGAGTCCCTGGCGGCGGCATTGTTGACGCTGGGCTGGATGGTGCTGGTGGCGGCGCCGCTGGTGTGGCTGGGGTTCAACCTTGCCGACCATGTGCGCGATGCCACGGCATTCATCAAGGATGCGCAGGTCGAGGGGCTGCCCGAAGCACCGGTCTGGCTGGGTTCGATTCCCCTGGTGGGTGAGCGGCTGGTCGGGATCTGGAACAGCATCGATGAGCAGGGCGCGGCGATGATGGTGTCGCTCAAGCCTTATCTGGGGCAGGTGGGTAACTGGTTGCTGGCACGCAGCGCGCAGATCGGCGGCGGTATTCTCGAACTGACCCTGAGCATCGTCTTCGTGTTCTTTTTCTATCGTGACGGGCCGCGCCTGGCAGCCTTTGTACACACATTGCTGGAGCGGCTGATCGGTCAGCGGGCCGGCTACTACATCGAGCTGGTGGCAGGCACGGTACAGCGGGTGGTGAACGGTGTGATCGGCACGGCAGCGGCCCAGGCGATCCTGGCGCTGATCGGCTTCCTGATTGCCGGCGTACCAGGTGCGTTGGTGCTCGGCATTGTGACGTTCATGCTCAGCCTGATCCCGATGGGCCCGCCGTTGGTGTGGATTCCTGCGACCGCGTGGCTGGCCTGGAAAGGCGAGTACGGGCTGGCCATATTCCTCGGCATCTGGGGCACATTTGTCATCAGCGGTGTCGATAACGTGCTCAAGCCGTACCTGATCAGCCGTGGCGGTAACCTGCCGCTGGTCATCGTGCTGCTTGGGGTGTTTGGCGGGTTGATTGCCTTTGGCTTCATCGGCCTGTTCATCGGCCCGACATTACTGGCGGTGGCCTACAGCCTGTTGATCGACTGGAGCAAGACCCAGGCGCGGGTTGAGGATCGCCGGCCCTGAAGTTCCAGGCCCCGTAGCCCACTGAATCGCCGAGGGGCAGTGGGCTTTTTGTTGCGCCACAGGGCCTCATCGCGAGCAGGCTCGCTCCCACATTGGCCTGAGTCGGTCAAAAGTTGTGTGTTCACACAGGTCATCTGTGGGAACGGTGTGGCTTTCAGGCGCGTGGCAGGCGAATCACGGCCGTCAGGCCGCCACCGGGGGTTTCTTCCAGGGTCAGTTGCCCGCCCATTCGTTGCGCAGCCTCGCGGGCAATGGTCATGCCCAGGCCAACGCCGCCGGAATTGCGATTGCGCGAGCCTTCAAGGCGAAAGAAGGGTTCGAACACGGCTTCACGTTGTTCTGCGGCGATACCCGGCCCATGGTCGATGACCCTGATCAGCAGCTGTTCACGCTGGTCCTCCAGGCTGATCAGCGCCTGCCCGGCGTAGCGCAGGGCGTTGTCCATCAGGTTGTTTATGCAGGAGCGCAAGGCCATCGGCTGGACCTGCAGGGGGGCACAGTGGCCGCTGGCCTGGACGTTGGCGCCCTGGTCCTGGGCATTTTCGCTCAGGGACTCCACCAGCGCCTGCACGTCCATCCACTGCGGGGCTTCGCTGGTGCGCTGTTCATGCAGATAGGTGAGGGTGGCGTCGAGCATGCTGATCATGTCGTCGAGGTCCTGGCGCATCTGGCCTTGCAGCTTGTCGTCGTCGATTTTCTCCAGCCGCAGCTTGAGCCGCGACAGCGGTGTGCGCAGGTCGTGGGACACCGCGCCGAGCATGCGTGAGCGCTGCTTGACCTGTTCAAGGATGCGGCGCTGCATTTTATTGAACGTGTGCGCCGCTTGCCGCGCTTCCCATGGCCCCGATTCTTCCAGTGGCGGGCTGTCGAGGTTTTCGCTCAGGCGCTCGGCGGCGTCGCTCAGGCGCTGGATCGGCCGGCTCAGCAGTTTGGCGCCGTACCAGGCGGCAATGATCAGCGAGATCAATTGAAACGTCAGGGGCACCAGGGGGCCGCCGAACCACGGCCGTGGTGGCCGCTTCTCCAGGCGTGGGTCCAGTGGCGGGCGTGACCCGTCCAGGCCTTCGGAAAACGCCGGTGGAGGCGGCGGCGGAGGCGGGCCGTAATGGTGAAACCAGGCAAAGGCCAGCAGGTGCGCGAGGGCGATCGCCAGCAACAACACGCCAAACAGGCGGCCGAACAGCGTATCGAAGCGCCCGCGCATCAGCCGATGTCTCGGGCATCGAACAGGTAACCCTCGCCGCGAACGGTCTTGATCAACTGCGGAGCCTTGGGGTCGTCGCCGAGTTTCTGGCGCAGGCGCGACACCAGCAGGTCGATGCTGCGGTCAAAGGCTTCAATCGAACGACCGCGAGCGGCGTCCAGCAGTTGTTCACGGCTGAGCACGCGGCGCGGACGTTCGATAAACACCCAGAGCAGGCGGAATTCGGCGTTGGACAGCGGCACCACCAGGCCATCGTCGGCAATCAGTTGTCGCAGCACGCTGTTCAGGCGCCAATTGTCGAAGCGAATGTTCGCGCGCTGTTCGCTGCGGTCATCGCGCACCCGACGCAGGATGGTCTGGATCCGCGCCACCAGTTCACGGGGCTCGAATGGCTTGGCCATGTAGTCGTCGGCACCGAGTTCCAGGCCGATGATCCGGTCGGTCGGTTCGCAGCGGGCGGTGAGCATCAGGATGGGGATGTCCGATTCGGCGCGCAGCCAGCGGCACAGCGACAGACCGTCTTCACCGGGCAGCATCAGGTCGAGCACCACCACGTCGAAATGCTCCGCCTGCATCGCCTGGCGCATCGCGGCGCCGTCGGTGACGCCGCTGGCGTGGATATTGAACCGGGCCAGGTAGTCGATCATCAGTTCGCGGATCGGGACGTCGTCGTCGACGATCAGGGCGCGAATGCTCCAGCGTTTGTCGTCACCGGGCGTTTTCTGGTCGTCGTTAACGGGTGCTTGGGTGTTTTGCATGCGTGCGTTCATCTGCCAGGTAGGCTGCCAACCACAAAGATAGGCTGCGAGGTTGTGGTTCCAGCATAGGCGTCCGGCCCTGAGGCGGGAAGTGCTGTTGTAAGGACCTGTTGCGGTTGCCGAGGGTAGCGGGCCCGGGTGTTGCGGGCGTGTCGTGTGTGTATCGATCTCGACACAATGGCCTCAAGGGCTAGTCTTGCCTGAGCCGTCGCGACGATTTACCGATCATCGGGTCCCGCAGTGGCGCTGGTTCCGCTACAATGCGCGCCGATTTCGACTTGCCTGAGAGCCCACTCATGTCCGCCTGCCAGACTCCTATCATCGTCGCCCTGGATTTCCCTACCCGTGACGCCGCACTGAAGCTGGCCGATCAGTTGGACCCGAAACTGTGCCGGGTCAAAGTCGGTAAGGAGCTGTTCACCAGCTGCGCTTCGGAAATCGTCGGCACCCTGCGCGACAAGGGTTTCGAAGTGTTCCTGGACCTCAAGTTCCATGACATCCCGAACACCACCGCGATGGCCGTCAAGGCGGCTGCGGAAATGGGCGTGTGGATGGTCAACGTGCATTGCTCCGGCGGTCTGCGCATGATGGCCGCGTGCCGTGAAGTGCTGGATCAGCGCACCGGTCCGAAACCATTGCTGATCGGCGTGACCGTGCTGACGAGCATGGAGCGTGAAGATCTGGCGGGTATCGGTCTGGACATCGAGCCTCAAGAGCAGGTGCTGCGCCTGGCCGCCCTGGCGGAAAAAGCCGGGATGGACGGCCTGGTGTGCTCGGCCCTGGAAGCCCAGGCCCTGAAAACGGCGCATCCGTCGCTGCAGCTGGTGACCCCGGGGATTCGTCCGGCGGGCAGCGCCCAGGACGATCAACGCCGCATCCTGACTCCGCGTCAGGCGCTGGATGCCGGTTCCGACTACCTGGTGATCGGCCGTCCAATCAGCCAGGCAGCGGATCCAGCCAAGGCACTGGCCTCGGTGGTGGCTGAACTGGCCTGATCCGACACCGCAGAACCCATTGTGGGAGCGAGCCTGCTCGCGAATATGGTATGTCAGTCAACATTGATGTCGGCTGACACTCCCTCTTCGCGAGCCGGCTCGCTCCCACATTGGTTTTGGGGTTATTTCAACTATCGGGTTAAACCTTCAACACCAGTTTTCCGAAATTCTCCCCGCTGAACAATTTCATCAGCGTCTCCGGGAACGTCTCCAGCCCTTCGACGATGTCTTCCTTGCTCTTGAGCTGCCCCTTGGCCATCCAGCCGGCCATTTCCTGTGCGGCACTGGCGTATTGGGCGGCGTAGTCCATCACCACAAAGCCTTCCATGCGCGCGCGGTTGACCAGCAGCGACAGGTAATTGGCCGGCCCCTTGACCGCTTCCTTGTTGTTGTACTGGCTGATGGCGCCGCAAATCACCACCCGCGCCTTCATGTTCAGGCGGCTCAACACCGCGTCGAGGATGTCGCCACCCACGTTATCGAAATACACGTCGACGCCTTTCGGGCACTCGCGCTTGAGACCGGCGAGGACGTCTTCGCTCTTGTAGTCGATGGCACCATCGAAACCCAGCTCGTCGATCAGGAACTTGCACTTGTCCGCGCCGCCGGCGATGCCAACCACGCGGCAGCCTTTGATCTTGGCGATCTGCCCGGCAATGCTGCCCACGGCACCGGCCGCGCCTGACAGCACCACGGTGTCACCGGCCTTCGGCGCGCCGACGTCGAGCAGGGCGAAGTACGCCGTCATCCCGGTCATGCCCAGGGCGGACAAGTAACGTGGCAGGGGTGCCAGTTTCGGATCGACCTTGTAGAAGCCCCGTGGCTCGCCGAGAAAGTAATCCTGTACGCCGATGGCGCCATTGACGTAATCCCCGACGGCAAAGCCCGGGTTGTTCGACGCAATGACCTTGCCTACACCCAATGCACGCATGACTTCGCCGAGCCCGACCGGCGGGATGTAGGACTTGCCCTCGTTCATCCAGCCACGCATGGCCGGGTCCAGGGACAGGTATTCGTTCTTGACCAGGATCTGACCCGCCGCCGGTTCGCCGACTGGCACCTCCTGGTAAGTGAATGTCTCGCGGGTCGCCGCGCCAACCGGACGTTTGGCGAGCAGGAATTGGCGATTGGTCTGGGAGGTCATGGCAGGCACTCAGGATGAAAGGAGCTTTGTTGATAGCCGGTCAGCGACGATGCCGCAAGTTCGGCTGATGCGGCGAATGCATGTTGATCCAGTGCAGTGATAGTTGGCACGGTAGTTCCATCACTGCAACTCATGGGCGCTTAACTGGAGTCTTGATAGTGCTGCCGTGGTCTGGACCTCCGTGGCTAGACTGGCCATGCGCGATTCCCCGCTTTCTTCTTTTCGAGGACAAAACAATGAGCATGACGTTTTCCGGCCAGGTGGTCGTGGTGACAGGCGGGGCGGCCGGTATTGGCCGCGCGACCGCCCAGGCATTTGCCGCCGAGGGTCTGAAAGTAGTAGTGGCCGATATGGACACGGCGGGCGGCGAGGGCACGGTGGCGCTGATTCGTACGGCCGGTGGCGAAGCGACCTTCGTGCGCTGCAACGTTACCCTGGAAAGCGATGTAAAAAACCTGATGGATGAGGTGATCAATACTTACGGTCGCCTTGACTATGCCTTCAACAATGCCGGCATCGAAATCGAGAAAGGCAAGCTGGCCGAGGGGACGCTCGATGAGTTCGACGCGATCATGGGCGTCAACGTCAAAGGCGTCTGGCTGTGCATGAAATACCAATTGCCGCTGCTGCTGGCGCAAGGGGGCGGTGCGATCGTCAATACGGCATCGGTGGCCGGCCTTGGGGCGGCGCCGAAGATGAGCATCTACGCAGCCTCTAAACATGCAGTGATCGGCCTGACCAAGTCGGCGGCCATTGAGTACGCCAAGAAAAAGATCCGGGTCAACGCAGTGTGCCCGGCGGTGATCGACACGGATATGTTCCGTCGCGCCTATGAAGCCGACCCGAAAAAAGGCGAGTTCGCCAACGCCATGCACCCGGTAGGTCGCATCGGCAAGGTCGAAGAGATCGCCAGCGCGGTGCTGTATCTGTGCAGCGATGGTGCGGCGTTCACTACGGGGCACTCGCTGGCTGTGGATGGTGGCGTTACCGCGTTCTGAACCCATGCATCACTACTGAGAAAAAGCTGCAACCTGTGGGAGCGAGCCAGCTCGCGAAGAGGGTATGTCAGTCGACATTTACGTTGGCTGGTACACCGCCTTCGCAAGCAGGCTCGCTCCCACTGTTTTTCTGGTTTCGTTGAAGAACCGGGGAAAGTGTTTCAAATCATTGGATCCATTGATTTTGGCGGCGTTGTCGCACAGGCCTTCGAACACTCCTGTGATTAACTGCTTCTGGCAAAAACAACAGGAGTTTGTTTGCTCATGGATTTGAGAATCGACCGACAGGCGCTGGTGCCTGTCGTACAGCAAGTGGTTGACGCGCTGACTTGCTGGCTTCGTTCCAGCGGGGCAACGCCCGGTACGCGCCTGCCTTCGGTGCGACAGATTGCGCGAATCAATTTGCTCAGTCAGGTAAGCGTCGCTCAGGCCTGCGAGCGCCTGGTGGCGCAGGGGGTGCTGGTGTCAGGTCATGGGGCCGGCTATAGGGTTGCCGACCCGGCATTGGCCACGGGTGCAAGGCACGAGCCTGCGTGGTTCGAGGGGGCTGAGCCCGAACACGGGCGCTGTTCGAGTGACTTGCGGCTGGGTTGTGGCGGGCTGCCTGAAAGCTGGCGCGAGACCGACGATCTGATTTACGCGATTCGGCAAGTCAGTCGCAGCGATACGGCCAGCCTGTTCAACTACAGCACGCCTCTGGGTTTGCCTGCCTTGCGCCAGCAGATACTCAAGCGCCTCAGGCAACTGGACATCCGGGTGCAGGAGGACCGGGTCATGACCACGGCAGGTGCCAGCCAGGGGCTCGACCTGATCGTGCGAACACTGTTCAGGGCCGGAGACTGTGTGGTCGTGGAGAGCCCCGGATATCCGGTGCTGTTCGATCTGCTCAGGCTGCACGGCATCCACATGGTCGAGGTGCCGCGAACACCCCGCGGGCCGGACGTGGAAGTGCTCGAATCGCTGCTGGTCAAACACCGGCCTCAAGGGCTGCTCATCAATAGCTTTTATCACAACCCGACCGGCAGCAACCTTGCACCGTTGGTGGCACACCGCGTGCTGCAGTTGGCCAGGCGCTTTGGCGTGCAGGTGATCGAAGACGACGTTTATGCGGATTTGCACAGCGGTTCCGGCATGCGCCTGGCTGCGCTGGACGACAATGTGATCTACGTCGGCAGCTATTCCAAGACCCTCAGCAGTTCCTTGCGGGTTGGTTTTGTGGTGGCCGGTTCTGAAGTCATTACGCGCCTGGCCGAGGTCAAGATGACTACCGGTATGGGCGCCTCGCGATTTTGCGAGTCGGTGCTGGCGTGCCTGTTGGCTAATGGTGCCTACGGCAAACTGGTGCAGCGTCAGCGCCAACGCCTGAACTGCGACCGGTTGGCGGCGTTGCAGTTGCTTGAAGATGCCGAATGGGAGGTTTTCGGCAAACCGGTGGGCGGCCTGTTCATCTGGGCGCGATCACCAATGTCCGACTACGATCAGGTGCGGACCCAGGCACGGCGTCTGGGTGTGCTGCTGTCATCGAAGACTGCCTTCAACCCTTCGGGTGAGAGCAGTGACTGGCAGCGGATCAATGTGGCATATGCCTGCGACCCGCGTGCCCGCGCGTTGTTTCAGGCCACTGCTCGGGATCGACCTCAAGCGTTCTGAAAACGACGTTGGCGTAGCTTTTTGCCATTATTCCGGCGCCAGAGCCTTGTGTTGCCACTGGCCCGTTGCGAATCTGCGTCTACAGACTTTGGCAGGGGACTAAGTGCAATGATTTCGGCCGTGCAAGGACGTTTTGCAAACCTCGGTATGGCGAAAAAACTGGGCGTCGGGTTTGTCCTGGTGCTGTTGTTGACTGCGCTGGTGGCGGGCATTGGCGTTTGGTCCCTGCAAACCATCAGCCAGCGCTTCGGCGGGCTCAAGCAAATGTCATCGCTCAACAGCGATCTGCTCAAGGTGCGGCTGCTGGAGCAGGAGTACGCCTTGCACGGCAATCCGAAAACCGCCGATGCCCTGCACGAGGGCGTCGATGGCCTGATCACCCTGGCCGGCCAGCTCAAGACCGCGTCTGCGGCCAACGGGCCGGCGATGAATGATGTCGAACAGTCTTTGGGCGCCTATCGCAAGGCTTTCGACGAGTTTGTCTCGCTCACCCAGGCCAAGGACCTGGCGCTGGAAATGGCCAGTTGGTCGGTGTCCAGCGTGGCCAACAATCTTGATGTATTGCAATCCGGGCTTGCCGATGACGGTGCCTATACGCTGAAAGATTCCGAAGGCAAGGACGGTGCGCAATTCATCGAGCAGGCCAGTCAGGTCAGCCAGGTTTCACGCTTGATGCTGCAAGCCATGAATGAAGCCCGCGTGCGCCTGGATCAAAGCCGCAAAGGCGACGACAGCGCCGGGCAGGGCAAGATCGAACAGGCCAGCCAGGCATTGGCCCAGGCCGAGCAGCTCAAGACCACGGTCAAGGACGAGGGTTACCAGACCGTCCTCAATGAGGTGACGGGTCATATCGCCAGTTTCAGTGACAAGCTTGCCGAGTACACCGGCCTGCTGGAACAGGAAAAGACCGTCTATCAACAATTGCACCAGCGCGCCGCCCAGGTGGTCGAGCGGGTGGATCAGGCCTATGTCGCCGAAGACCTGGCGATGCAGGCTGAACTGAAAAAGAACTCGCTGCTGATCATCGGCTCTTCCGCGTTGGCCTTGCTGGTCGGGCTGGTTGCCGCGTGGTTCATCACGCGGTTGATCGTGGCGCCGCTGCGCAGTGTGATTCATGTGGCGCAGCAGATTGCCTCAGGGGATTTGAGTGCGACCATTGACGTGAGCCGCCGTGACGAAATCGGTCAGTTGATGCAGGCAATGCAGCAAATGGGCGCGGGGCTCAGTCATATCGTCAGCGGCTTGCAGTCGGGTATCGAGCAGTTGGCGACTTCCGCCCAATCGCTGTCGACGGTGACTGAACAGACCAATCTCGAAGTCAGCACGCAAAAAGAGGAGACCGAACAGGTCGCCACCGCGATGAATCAGATGACGGCCACGGTGCATGATGTCGCACGCAATGCCGAAGAAGCAGCGTTGGCCGCACAAACGGCTGACGGCAAGGTTGAAAGCGGTCAGCAAGTGGTGCGCCAGAGCATGGCGCGGATCGAACAGTTGGCGGATTCGGCCTCTTCGGCCAGTGCGAGCATCGAAAGCCTGAGTGCGGAAATCCAGAACATCGGCACGGTCTTGAGTGTGATCAAGAGCGTGGCCGAGCAGACCAACCTGTTGGCATTGAATGCGGCGATCGAGGCGGCCCGGGCAGGCGAGCAGGGCAGGGGCTTTGCCGTGGTGGCCGATGAAGTCCGTGCACTGGCCAGGCGAACCCAGCAGTCGACCGAGGAAATCGAACGCCTGGTCAGCGCTTTGCGCTCGGCGGCGCAGTCGTCGGTGCAACAGATCCAGAGCAGTGGCGAATTGGTGAAACTGGCGGTCAGCGATGCCTTGCAGACCGAGAGTGCACTGGGAAGTATTGCGGCGGCGGTATCCTTGATCCAGCAGATGAACCAGCAGATCGCTGCGGCTGCCGAGGAACAGAGCTCGGTGGCCGAAGAGATCAACCGCAGTGTCACCAGTATCCGCGCCAGTGCCGATCAATCATCGCTGGCGATGCAGGGCAATGCCGCCTCCAGTATCGAACTGGCGCAACTGGGGGTTGAGCTGAAGGGGATGGTGGGGCATTTCAGGCTTTGAATCTTGTGGCGTAAATGGCGGGTGTTGGCCTGGAAATAATGGGCGCGGGCTTGCTCGCCAAGGCAACCTGACAGCCGACCTGTTCCTGCGGATGTGCCCGGAACCCTGTGGGCGCGGCGGTGCGGCGATCCGACTTGCCCGCGATGGCGGCCGGAACGCCGGTCGAGCTTTTGGATGGTGTGTATATCCATTTCTGCGGTAACGGCCACTTAAGGTTTCGCCCTTACGGCGACTCACTTTTCCAAACGCCGAAAAGTAAGCAAAAGGCTTTGCCCCAGCGTCCGGCACCTCGCTTAGGCTCGGCGTACCTTCGCTCCGGTCCTGCTCCGTGGGCCCGCCGCCATCGGCCATCCATGGCCGGGGGCGGCTAGCCCGGCATCCATGCCGGGCTGCCCACTGCGCAGAACCTCCACTCAGCCTCCCGAAGGGGCGGGTGGATCAAAATCAAAAGCTTCAGGCGAGCTAACGCTCTACCTGTTGGGTGGTGAAGAGCTGCGGGTGTACTCTGCTCAGAAGTGTGGGAGCGAGCCTGCTCGCGATGACGGCCACGCAGTCGATGTGTCTACCCCCAATCTATACTCACCTCCCAAACCCGATACAAAAAAAGCCACCTCTCGGTGGCTTTTCTGTTTTCGTTGATCAGTCGTAGATCACTTTCTTTTTCCAGTCCGCGTCAGCCTCGACGTCTTTGAGGCCTTCGGTCAACTGGTTGACCTCGCCTTCGACCGGCGCAATGCGATCCATGACCTGGTCATTGGCGCGGGCCAGGAGTTTTTCCAGGTACTCCAGTTGCTCGGCGTAGACCTGTGGCTCCTGTTGTTTGCGCAGGTACTGCACGCCACGCTCGAATGCCAGGCGAGCCTGCCCGGGCTGGTTCTGTTGCAGGGAGTGCTGGCCGAGGTTGTTAAAGAACTCGATGTGCAGCAGCACAAGGATGTGGCGCACTTCACGGATCCAGCGCTTGGCCTCGTTGGGGGCCAGGAAGCCGTCCTGTGCCGCGCGGGTGATCTGGCCGTGCAGGGCTTCGAGCAGGAAGCGTACATCCTTGGCCTTGGCTTCGGTCTGGATCGGTGCCGGTGGGTTGTTGACCGGGATGGACTCACCCTGGCCGACAAGGGTCTCCAGTTCGGTGATCCGTGCCTTGAGGTTGGCGCTGGATTTTTCCAGGTTGAGCAGGCGCAGGCAGACGTTCAGCTCCAGGCGGGCCAACAGCAGCTTGAGCGCCGGGGTCATCAGTTGGCCGGGGAACGTCTCGGTGATCTCGCCGCAGCGTCGCAGCCGGTCGTTGAGCTCAATCTTGGTACGGGCCTTTTCCAGCTTGTTGTTTTCCACCACATGGTTGATGTAACCAATGGCGATCAACAGTGCGATCCCGGCTACAACGAGCAGGGTGATCATGAGTGGCGTCACCGGTAAGACCTCTTATAAGGGTACGCATGCGAGTTTAGTGGCCTGGCGTTTGAGCGCCCAAGCCCGCATGACGGGTTGGATCGGACATGCCTGCGTTTATATCGGCCGCAGCCCCGCTTCTATAAATGGTGGCACGCGATATACAGATTGCCATCACCGGTTGACTATAACGTCTTGGCGGGTGCCAGAATATAGGCGTCAAACGCCGGGCAGCGAAAAAACTCAATGGCGCCCAAAAGCAGGGCCAAGTCATTGATTTAAAAAAATTTAATACAGGGGGTTGACGACCTCTCAATCCATCCATAGAATGCGCGCCACTTGCAGCGTAAAGCACACAGCGAAACGAAGCAGGGAGTGAATGTTGTAGTGTGTCCCCTTCGTCTAGTGGCCTAGGACACCGCCCTTTCACGGCGGTAACAGGGGTTCGAGTCCCCTAGGGGACGCCAATGCGGGAATAGCTCAGTTGGTAGAGCACGACCTTGCCAAGGTCGGGGTCGCGAGTTCGAGTCTCGTTTCCCGCTCCAATTTTAAACAGCGTTGCTTTCGGGCAGGGCTGAGTGAAACCAGAACCAAGTCTTCGGATGCGGATCTGGGCACCGAAACACACACCATGTGTTCCGGGCAGTGTGTCCCCTTCGTCTAGTGGCCTAGGACACCGCCCTTTCACGGCGGTAACAGGGGTTCGAGTCCCCTAGGGGACGCCAATGCGGGAATAGCTCAGTTGGTAGAGCACGACCTTGCCAAGGTCGGGGTCGCGAGTTCGAGTCTCGTTTCCCGCTCCAATTTTAAACAGCGTTGCTTTCGGGCAGGGCTGAGTGAAACCAGAACCAAGTCTTCGGATGCGGATCTGGGCACCGAAACACACACCATGTGTTCCGGGCAGTGTGTCCCCTTCGTCTAGTGGCCTAGGACACCGCCCTTTCACGGCGGTAACAGGGGTTCGAGTCCCCTAGGGGACGCCAATGCGGGAATAGCTCAGTTGGTAGAGCACGACCTTGCCAAGGTCGGGGTCGCGAGTTCGAGTCTCGTTTCCCGCTCCAATTTTAAACAGCGTTGCTTTCGGGCAGGGCTGAGTGAAACCAGAACCAAGTCTTCGGATGCGGATCTGGGCACCGAAACACACACCATGTGTTCCGGGCAGCGTGTCCCCTTCGTCTAGTGGCCTAGGACACCGCCCTTTCACGGCGGTAACAGGGGTTCGAGTCCCCTAGGGGACGCCATTTGCGGGAATAGCTCAGTTGGTAGAGCACGACCTTGCCAAGGTCGGGGTCGCGAGTTCGAGTCTCGTTTCCCGCTCCATATTTAACAAAAACGCCGCTCATTGAGCGGCGTTTTTGTTTGCGCGTAAAAAACGCATCAACCGCTGGGGCTTGCAGCACGGCCGCCCGGCAGGTCAAGTCCGCCAACAAAGACAACACCCTGGCCGAAACAGATGGGCTGGCCCTCTTTGTGGGCTCCGGGAATGCCAATAGTTGGCATTGCGCGTCTGTTTTCCGAGTGGCTGTTTGCCAGAAACGGTCTTCTCGACCCTTTGAATCGCCACCATCTCAGGGCACGCAGCCCCTACCGGAAGCGCTCGGCGTATCTCCAGAAATGGGGAATTTCACCCACCCACCCAGGCGTTTATCACCCAAATTGAGGATTATTCCCCACCTCACCCATTCTCGTGCTTGAAACACTCAGAAGTAGCTTATTAATTCATTTGAACTTTTTTTCGCCCTATTCATATGGCTCATTAGTTGCAGCCCCCACGGTACCCGCAACTGCTGTCGTCCCGGGCATCCTGGCGACGACGGGGTTTGCCGGATTCGGCATGACGCGCGGGTTGAAAAATGCAACGCGCGACACCTTCATGCAGCTCCATCGCCACTTATAAGGAGCTTCTTATGAGTTCCATGATCAAGATTGGCATCGTTGATGATCACCCTCTGTTAAGGGATGGGGTCACAATGGCGCTGAAGAAAATAGCTGACTTTCAGGTAGTCGAGCAGGGCGGGTCTGCTGATGATGCGCTGGAAATTGCCGCTCGCTTTGCTCCGAATGTTTTGTTGATGGATGTAAATATGCCGGGCGATAGTTTTGCTGCCGTGCGAGCGATCTCGGCTTCTTCGCCAGCAGTCAGGATTTTGATGCTGACGGTATCGGAGTCCATTGAAGACGCATTTTCCGCCCTCGAAGCGGGCGCGCAGGGGTATGCGTTGAAGGGCATATGCGGCCGTGAGCTTGTACAGGCCATCAGGAATGTTGCAGGCGGTGAAACCTTCATTACACCTAAACTTGCCAGCAAGCTGTTGAGCAATGTCAGAAAGCACGCGGGCGACAAGCAGAAGGTCGAGCTGACCCATCGCGAAGAACAAGTTATCCGGGAAGTATCGAAGGGCCTGACCAACCGCGAGGTTGCGATCAAGCTTGAACTTTGCGAGAAGACCATCAAGCACTACATGACGAGTGTCATGTACAAGCTGCACGTTCGTAACCGCACGCAGGCAGTCGCAGCCGTGATACGGCATTGGGAGAGTGACCATATCTCCAGCTTGTGTGCTGCTCTTCAACGCCGCGATTTGAACGACAGCGGTAAACCGAGTAGTGAGCCATAAACGCTGCGGTTGGTTGAGTGCAACGATCGTTTTGGCTCGGGGGGATCAGATTTTGAACTGCGCCCTGGCTTTGGTTCCGGCATGGGGCGCAGATTCAATGGTGAATATTCCGCCGAGGGATTCGACGCGATAGCGCATGCCGACAAGGCCCAGGTGGGTTCTACCTCGACCTGGCACACTTGGTTTCTCGTTTGAAATACCCACTCCCGCATCTTCGACTTGCACTTCCAGTAGCCCTTCGGAGTGAGAGGCGCTGAGTTTTTGGCCTTTTCCTCCGGCGTGAATATAGGCATTGTTCAACGCTTCCTGGGCGAAGCGGTAAATACAGATTTTGTACGCTATGGGCACATCGTCCGCAAGCGTACCAAGCTCAAGGTCGACTTGCGTCTCGGTTCGTTCCTCGTGCCGCTCGGCAACCAATACCAGCGCATCGTGCAGGGTCAGGTCATTGACTTCCGGAAGTGCCAGGCCGAGTGATATTTCCCGCACTTCGTTCAACGCATCCGCGCCGGCACGCCTGATCATTTCAAGGGCTTCCATATCCGGGGCGCCTTGCGAATCCTCGAGCTCTTGAAGGCGAAGGAGAATAAGTGACAATAGCTGAGCAGGACCATCATGTAGATCTGCCCCGATCCGACGAAGAGTGAGTTCATTGATTCGGGAAAACTCGCGGTTGGCCATCGTGACTTTGCGCTCAAGGGCGGCATTATTTGAGTGCAGCCTGGCTTGCTCGTCCATTCGCCATTTAAGTGCTGCTTCATGGTGCTTGATTATCTTGTCACCGCGCCGAACGATAAAAAATAACAGCAAGATCATGGCCATCGTTGCTGCACCAACAATCGCCCATACTTTCTTGCGAACGTTATTTATTTCCTGCTGTAACGCTTCCGCGGTTTCGTAGAACTCGCCAATCGCAACAATCTTTCCAGTACCCGCTTCGCGCAGTGGGGCAAAGATTTCATAGAGCGGAATATTCATGTCGCGCTCAAAAGCATCTTCAGCATCGGCATCAAGATCACTGTCCAGTTCTGTATAGATCTTGCCGGTGAGCGCCTGTGAGATCTCCTCTGTCGGAAAACTTTTTTGCACTTCGGATTTATTGGTGCTGTAGACAATCGTGCCATCTGGAAGCCAGATCTTCACCGAGACGACATGTGTACTGAACGAGGTGCTGGACAACAGGTGATCAATAGTCTGAATAGTTTCATCGGGGAGTGCATTGGCCGTGGCTAATCCCTGGACGAAAGGTTCGAGAAAGTTCTCCATATAACGCGCCCCTGCCTCTGCCGCAGTTTGAACCGTTGCATCCTCGATACTCTGGCTTACGAGGTTGCCAACGAACGTCATGGTCAAACCCAGAATGATCGTGGCGCAGATCACGAACTGGGTTGAACGGCTCAAATGGCGCAGATTCGCACGGATGCCCTGTCTCCCGGGCGCTCCACCACTGGACGTTTGCTCAGCGGATTGGACCAAGGTCTGATCCGATTCTTTGACCAAGGTCTCAGAATTTGATTGGGCTTTCGTCTCTGTACACATCCGGGGAGCACCTCAATACTCATTTTTAATGGAGTGTATAGCTGAGGTTTGAGGTTGAAGGCGGGAGGGGCGATGAATAGTTTGAAGAGATTCTCGATCAATCAGGGTAATCACTATTTCCGGCGGCAACAGCCGGGGGTTATTACCGATGCTGTGGTCGGTCTTTCGCGCCCTGTACTGTCACTTTTTGGTCATGCAGGCCAGGATGGAAACGTCTGCACGCTTGGTATCCAGGTCAAACCCGGTTCACCACCAAGCGCGTGGAACCAGCCTCCAATACATAATAGTCAATTCGTGGCCGATGCCGGTTTTCTCATGGGCAACAGGCTTGTTGACGAAGCGGCATGGACGCAGAACTGTGCCAACACCCCTCAGGAAGTCCCGGACTATGGCGATCTTCGCGAGCATATTCCGGCCAATGACTCTGATCGCTGGATGTGTGGCATCTGTGACAAGCCCCCTATGCCTGAGAGAGCTTCATGGACAGATGCATAGCGCCCCGATTCGTGACGGGGCCGTTAACAAGTTGCACTTTCTATTCAACCTGGATTCATGGGCCGTCGCCTCCTTGAGGCGCAATACCAGCCTGTAGATACGGTTGTCATGGGGAATTGATCCTCAGTTGAGTACTGCTGATTGCCTGTCATTCAGCAAGGGCTCGGTGCGGCCGCAATACCAGGTCCCGTCGTTCATTTTTCAAATTTTAAATATGGGGTTCAACACTTAATCACACGTTTGCAGCCGTGTTTTATGCGTGTGGTTTCCTGATTGGTTAAGCATCGAGGAAACAGCCATGGCCAGCTTCATCAAGTCCGATCTCGAGTTTATTCTCGAACAAATTTTCATCGCCGAACGGCATGCGGCAGGCGCCAGTCTGGCTGACATGCTGCCAAACGTAGAAGTGCCTTTCGGCCTGCGCACCGTCTCCGGCATCTACAACAACCTGGCCGATACCCAGTTCGGTGCCGCCGACAACATCTTCCCGCGCATGGTACCGCCGCAGTTCAATACCGCGCAGGTACAGCCCGCCGGTTTCTTCGGCCCCACCGATCCTGGTGGAACCACACCGACCTCCTACCTGCAGACCAGCGGTTTTGTCTTTGACTCGCAACCGCGCACCATCAGCAACCTGATCGTCGATCAGACCGCCAACAACCCGGCGGCGGTCGCGGCCGCAGCGTTCAATCCGGATTCACAGGCTGTCACCAGCCCAGGGCTCGATGGTCTGTTCGGCACCGCCGACGACGTTTCCGTCTTCAAGATCCCCAATATCACGCCGGACGCGGGCCTGACCGCACCCTTCAACGCCTGGATGACCTTCTTCGGCCAGTTCTTCGATCACGGCCTCGACCTGGTCACCAAGGGGGGCAGCGGCACGGTGTTCATTCCGCTGCAGCCCGACGATCCACTGTTCGTGCCTGGTAGCCCGAACAACTTCATGGTGTTGACGCGGGCCACCAATCTGCCCGGCCCCGATGGCATCCTCGGCACGGCCGACGACATCCACGAACAGCAAAACACCACCTCGCCGTTTGTCGACCAGAACCAGACCTACAGTTCGCATCCCTCGCACCAGGTATTCCTGCGCGCCTATGAAATCGACGCCGCCGGCGATCCGGTCGCCACCGGCAAGTTGATCACCAATCGTGACGTGGGTGCCGATGGTGTGTTCGGCACTGCCGACGATGTCGAAATCGGTGGCATGGCCACCTGGAAGGTGGTCAAGGCCCAGGCCCATGATCTGCTCGGCATCAACCTGACCGATGCGGATGTGTTCGATCTGCCGCTGTTGGCGACCGACGCCTATGGCAACTTCATCAAGGGCCCCAACGGCCTTCCGCAAGTGGTGATGAAGGGCGCGGACGGCATTGCCGGCACCGCCGACGACATACTCGTCGAGGGTAACCGCGCAGCTCCCATCGACCTGACGAACGCCGTGCGCACCGGCCACCAGTTCCTCATCGACATCGCGCACAGCGCCGATCCGACTGGCGGCCTGACGCCCGACGCGGACAATGTCATAGGCGGGGTGCAAGCGCCCGGCACCTATGACAACGAGTTGCTGGATTCGCACTACATCGCCGGCGATGGCCGGGTTAACGAGAACATCGGCCTGACCACCGTTCACTCCGTCTTCCACCACGAGCACAACCGCCTGGTTGACCAGACCAAGCAGACGGTGCTGGCCTCCAACGACCTCGATTTCCTGAACAAGTGGCTGATGCCCGACGCCCAACTGACAGCGTTGCCGATAACGCCGGCCGACATCGCAGCCCTGCACTGGAACGGCGAGCGGTTGTTCCAGGCCGCCAAGTTCGGCACCGAGATGCAGTACCAGCACCTGGTGTTCGAGGAATTCGCGCGCACCATCCAGCCGCAAGTGGACGTCTTCCTGGCCCCCATGGGTAACGACACCACGATCAACCCGGCGATCGTCGCCGAGTTTGCGCACACGGTCTTCCGCTTCGGTCACTCGATGCTGGTTGAGACCGTCGATCGTTTCGATCCCAACTTCAATGTCGTCGGCGACGGCAATCCGGTTGACCCGGGCAATCAGCAGACCGGCCTGATCGCGGCCTTCCTCAACCCGCTGGCATTTGCGGCCAGCGGCCCGACCCCCGAGCAGGCGACAGGCGCCATCGTGCGCGGCCTGACCCGCCAGGTCGGCAACGAGATCGATGAGTTCGTGACCGACGCGGTGCGCAACAACCTGGTCGGTCTGCCACTGGACCTGGCCGCCCTCAACCTGGCGCGCGGCCGCGACACCGGCATCCCGTCGCTGAACGCGGCGCGGCGCGAGTTCTACCACATGACTGGCGACAGCCAGCTGACTCCTTACACGAGCTGGGCCGATTTCGTGCAGCACATGAAACACCCGGAATCGCTGATCAACTTCATCGCCGCCTACGGCACGCACTCAACCATCACTAGCGCTACGACGCTGGCAGGCAAGCGAGCCGCGGCTGCCGATCTCGTGCTCGGCGGCGCCACGGCGCCCGCGGATCGCCTGGACTTCCTGCACAGTACCGGTGCCTGGGCCAGCACCGCCGGTGCGGACGGTATTCTGAACACCGCAGATGACGTGACCACCACCGGCCTGGACAACGTCGACTACTGGATTGGCGGCCTGGCCGAGGAAAAGATGCCCTTTGGCGGCCTGCTGGGTTCGTCCTTCAACTTCGTCTTCGAAACCCAGTTGGAAAACCTGCAGAATGGCGACCGCTTCTACTATCTGGCCCGCACCGCGGGACTCAACTTCGGCACCGAGCTTGAGAACAATTCGTTCGCCAACCTGGTGATGCTCAACAGCGACGCAACACACCTCCCAGCCAACGTATTCCTGACGCCGGCCTTCATCCTCGAGACCGACCCGTTGCACCAGTTCAACCAGAGCGTGGTGGCCGGGCCGGATGGCATCGTCGGCACGCTCGACGATCTGCCAGCCAACGCCGACCCCTTTGGCCCGTCGGACCACCCGATCGGCTCACCACGGATTGACCATTTCACGCCACTGGTGATCCGCGACAACCCCGACACAGTGGGCCCGGATACCAACTACCTGCACTACACCGGCGGTGATACGGTCGTGCTCGGCGGCACGGCCGGCAACGACATCCTGATTGCCGGCGACTCGGACGACGACACCGTCTATGGCGATGCCGGCAACGATCGGCTCGACGGCGGCTACGGCAACGACAACCTCTTTGGCGGCGCCGGTGACGACATCATCACCGACATCGGCGGCGCCGACGTCATCCACGGCGACGACGGCAACGACGTCATCCAGGCCGGCAACTCGATCCTGGCGGCCAACAACCTGGTCCTCGGCGGTGATGGTAAAGACTTCATCATCACCACCGAAGACATCACGATGACCTTCGGCGGCGCGGGTGACGATTTCATCCTTGGCGCCAAGGTCAACCTGGCGCCAACCGGTAACGAAGGCGATGACTGGATCGAGGGCGGCACCCAGGACGGTGCACCCGGCGATAACATGAGCCCGACATTGACCGACGATGTGCCCGGCAACGACATCTTCATCGGCACCGGCGGATTCGATGAAATGATCGGTGAGGGTGGCGACGACGTCTTCGTCGCCAGCGATGCCCAGGACAAGATGGACGGCATGTCCGGGTACGACTGGACCACCTACAAGAATGACAAGTACGGCGTGACCGTCGACATGGTCGTCCCCTTCTTCAGCCCCTATCACCCGGTGCCCGATGCAACGGCCAATATCGTGGGTGCATTCGCGCAATCGCCCGATGCGGTCTATGACCGGTTCGCGGAAGTGGAGGGCCTGTCGGGGTCGTCCTTCGCCGACTTCCTGCGCGGCGATGAACAGAACGCGGCCATCCTCGCCAACATCACGGCCAGGGGCAGCATCCTCACCAACTTCGATCTCGTCAGCGGCCTGCGGACCTTCGTCGGCAGCGCCGGTTTCGGTGCCGACGGTATCGGCGGGACGGCCGACGACCAGTTCGGCGCGGGCAACATCATCCTCGGCGGCGATGGCAGCGACATCATCGAAGGCCGTGGCGGCAGCGACCTCATCGACGGCGACAGTTGGCTCAATGTGCGCATCAGCGTGCGGCAGAACATCGATGGCACCGGGCCGGAGATCGCCAGCTTCGACAGCATGACACCGATGATCCCGCTGATGCTCAATGGCACCTTCAATCCCGGCCAGCTCGTCGCCGTGCGTGAGATCCTGCCCGGTACATCCGCAGGCGGGGCTGCGTTCGACACCGTCAACTTCCTGGGCCCTCTGGCGAACTACTCGATCGCGGTCAACGGCATCGTCGTTGATCCCGCCGTTCCCCTCAATATCGTCGGCACCGACGTCGTCACCGTGACCGACAATGTCGGCCAGGAAGAAACCGACCGTCTCACCCACATCGAGCGGTTGCAGTTCTCCGATCAGGCAGTGGTCCTCGTGCAGGGGGTCAACGCCGAGCCTGTGGGTGCGCTGACGGTGAGCAACACCGCACCAACCGTTGGCCAGACGCTGACCGCGTCGGCGGCGGGCATCACCGATGGCGACAACGCGGGTGGGGCGATCCACAATTCCATCAGCTACATCTGGCAGTTTGAAGCGACACCGGGTTCGGGCGTCTTCGAGGACATCATCCTCGGCCCAGGCCGCATCGGTATCGGATTTACCAGGGCGGACCAGTCCACTTTCACGGTGACGCCGGATCTTGCCGGCCTGGCAATCCGTGTCAAAGCCTTCTATGCCGACGATCATGGCGTGACCGAGCAGGTATTCTCGGCACCGACGACGGCAGTTGTGGCTGCGGCGCCGGCCCCTGTGGTGGCGCCTTCGCTGATCGATCCGCAGACCACGGCCCCAAGCAATGGTGTGCGTTACACGCAATCGGACCTGGCGTTCATCCTTGACCAGATCAAGATAGCGGAACACAACGCGGCCGGTGAGAACCTCAGCTCGCTGCTCGACAACGTACGGATGCCGTTCGGTCTACGCACGGTCGAAGGGACGGAAAACAATCTGCTCCATCCCGAGTTCGGGGCCGCCGATAATGTCTTCCCGCGCCTGACCACGCCGAACTTCCGCCCGGCCGACGCCGGCACGAGCTACACCCAGACCAGCGGCCTGGTGATCGACTCGCAGCCGCGCACCATCAGTAACCTGATCGTCGATCAGACCGCGCACAACCCGGCGGCGGTCGCGGCCACCTTCGATCCTGGTGTGGATGGCATCCTCGGCACGGCTGACGACGTCCTCAAGGCCGGTGCGCAGGTGGTGACCGGAACCCGTACCGACGGCACGACGTTCCAGACCTTCTTCGATCCGAACGTGAGCCCCGACGCGGGCCTGACCGCGCCCTTCAACCAATGGATGACCTTCTTCGGCCAGTTCTTCGACCATGGCCTGGACCTGGTCACCAAGGGCGGCTCGGGCACTGTGTTCATTCCGCTGCAGCCGGATGATCCGCTGTTCGTGCCTGGTAGCCCGACCAACTTCATGGTGCTGACGCGCGCCACCAATCAACCCGGCCCCGATGGCGTTCTGGGCACGGCCGACGACATCCACGAGAACACCAACACCACCTCGCCGTTTGTCGACCAGAACCAGACCTACAGCTCGCATCCTTCGCACCAGGTGTTCCTGCGTGCCTATGAGCTCAACGCAGCTGGCGATCCGGTGGCTACCGGCAAGTTGATCGAAAATCGTGATCTGGGCGCCGATGGCGTGTTCGGTACGGCCGATGACGTCGGGATCGGTGGCATGGCCACCTGGAAGGTGGTCAAGGCGCAAGCCCATGACCTGCTCGGCATCAATCTCACCGATGCCGACTTCGACAACGTGCCATTGCTGGCGACCGACGCCTACGGCAATTTCATCAAGGGACCGAACGGCTTTCCGCAAGTGGTGATGTTGGGCCCGGACGGCATTGCCGGCACGGCCGACGATGTGCTCGTTGAAGGCAACCCGGCGGCGCCTATCAGCCTGGCGAACGCTGCGCGCACCGGCCATGCCTTCCTCAACGACATCGCGCACACCGCGGTTCCGGTGGACGACCAGACCGGCGCAGCACTGCTGCCTGATGCGGACAACATCATTGGTGGTACACCTGCACCGGGCTTCTACGACAACGAACTGCTGGACGCGCACTACATTGCCGGTGACGGTCGGGTCAACGAGAACATCGGCCTGACCACCGTTCACTCCATCTTCCACCACGAGCACAACCGTCTCGTCGATCACACCAAGGAGGTGGTCCTGGCGACAGCGGCAAGCGGCGATGTATCGTTCCTGAACGAGTGGCTGCTGACGCCTGTCACTGCGCTTCCAGCCGATACCTCGACCCTCGACTGGAACGGCGAACGCCTGTTCCAGACTGCGAAGTTCGGCACCGAGATGCAGTACCAGCACCTGGTGTTCGAGGAGTTCGCGCGTACCATCCAGCCGATGGTCGATCCGTTCTTCGCCCCTGGCCAGGTGTACGACACGGCGATCGATCCAAGCATCGTTGCCGAGTTCGCGCACACGGTCTATCGCTTCGGGCACTCGATGCTGCTGGAGCAGGTCGACCGGCTGGATCCGAACTTCGCCTCGAGCGATATCGGGCTGATTCAGGCGTTCCTCAATCCGCTGGAGTTCGCAGGCAGCGGTCCGACTCCGGAACAGGCCGCCGGCGCCATCGTGCGCGGCGTGACCCGCCAGGTAGGTAACGAAATCGATGAGTTCGTCACCGAAGCCCTGCGTAATAACCTGCTGGGTCTGCCGCTCGACCTGCCCGCCATCAACCTGGCGCGCGGCCGCGATACCGGCATTCCGTCCCTGAACGCTGCGCGGCGGGAGTTCTATCTGCCCACCGGTGACGCCGAGCTCAAGCCCTACACGAGCTGGGCCGATTTCGTGCAGCACATGAAGCATCCGGAGTCGTTGATCAACTTCATCGCCGCCTACGGCACGCACCCAACGATCACCGCCGCCACCACGCTCGACGCGAAGCGCGCCGCGGCTGCGGACCTGGTGTTGGGGGGCGCGACCGCACCGGCCGACCGTGTCGACTTCCTCAACAGCACCGGCGCCTGGACCAGCACCGCTGGTGCGGACGGTGTCTTGCACACGCCAGACGATGTCACCATCACCGGCCTGGATAACGTCGACTTCTGGGTTGGCGGGCTGGCCGAGGAGAAAATGCCTTTTGGCGGCATGCTCGGCTCGACCTTCAACTTCGTCTTCGAGAACCAGATGGAGAAACTCCAGGACGGTGACCGCTTCTACTACCTGGAACGCACCGCCTCGATGGACTTTGGCGCCGAGCTTGAGAACAACACGTTCTCCTCGCTGGTGATGGCCAATACCGACGCAACACACCTTCCAGGCAGGGTTTTCCTGACGCCTGCCTACACTCTGGAGGTCAACCAGGCTAACCAGTACAACCCGAGTGTGATTGCCGGTCCCGACGGCATTGTCGGCACCATTGACGATCTGCCAGCCAACGCCGATCCGTTTGGCCCCTCGAACCACCCGATTGGCTCACCACGCAGTGACTTCCTCACACCACTGGTGATCCGCGACAACCCCGCCACACCGGGGCTGGATACCAACTACCTGCACTACACCGGTGCAGATACGGTGGTGCTGGGCGGTACGCCCGGCAACGACATCCTCATTGCCGGCGACTCGGACGACGACACGGTCTATGGCGATGCCGGTAACGACCGGATCGATGGCGGCTACGGCAACGACCAACTCTTTGGCGGTACCGGTGACGACATCATCACGGACATGGGCGGCGACGACGTCATCCACGGCGAGGACGGCAACGACGTCATCCAGGGCGGCAACGGCCTCAACCTGATCCTCGGCCAGGCCGGTCAGGACTTCATCATCACCGGCGAGGATGCGGCCGATACCAGCGGCGGGCTGGGCAACGACTTCATCCTCGGCAGCAAGGCGAACGAATTCGCGCGCGGCGGTGAAGGTGACGACTGGATCCAGGGCGGATCCGCCGATGGTGTTGCCGGCGACAACTTCGACCCGTTCGGCAACGATCCGATCAATGGCAACGACGTGTTCATGGGCGATGGCGGACCGGACAACTTCGACGGGGAGGGCGGTGATGACATCATGATCGGCAGCCCCAGCGAGGCGGACCGTTTCATCGGCTTCTCCGGTTATGACTGGGCAACCTTCAAGGACGACCCGGCTGGCGTGACCATCGGCCTCAACTCCAGGCTGCGCTTCTTCGACCAACCGGCGGTACCTGGTTCCAACGCGTCGATCCTTGCCCGGCTGGACCTGGTGGAAGGGTTGTCGGGTTCGTCACACGCCGACTTCCTCAGCGGCGATGACTCCGATGCCGCATTGCTCGCCGTCGCTGGCGCCAGGGGCAGCGTGCTCACCAACTTCGACCTCATCAGCGGACTGCGGGCGTTCGTCGGCGCCGCCGGCAACGGGGCAGATGGCATCGCCGGCACGGCCGACGACAAGTTCGACGCTGGCAACATCGTCCTGGGCGGCGCTGGCAGCGACGTCATCGAAGGCCGCGGCGGCGATGACCTCATCGACGGCGACAAGTGGCTCAACGTACGCATCAGCGTGCGGCAGAACATCGATGGCACCGGCCCGGAAATCGCCACCTTCGACAACATGACACCGCTGGTTCCGCTCATGATGAACGGCACCTACAACCCCGGCCAGCTCCAGGTTGTCCGTGAGATCCTCACGGCGACCGGTCCGGACTTCGACACGGCGCTGTACTCCGGCAACATGGCGGATTACACCGTGGTCAATAACGCCAACGGCACCTTTACGGTCACCGACAGTGTCGCTGGCAGGGACGGGACTGACACCCTCAGCAATATCGAGCGGTTGCAGTTCGCCGATCAGTCGGTTGTGCTCGGTGGTGTGAACTCGGAGCCAATCGGTGTGCTGAGGATCGACGACCCTACGCCAGCCGTCGGCCAGACGCTGACCGTCTCGGCGGCCAACATCGCCGATGCCGACAATATTGCGACCGGCGGCGCGATCACCAGCCCCATCAGTTACTTCTGGCAGTTCGAAGCGCGCCCGGGCTCGGGGGTCTTCGAAGACATCACCTTCTTTGCCGCCGGTGAGGTTGCGCGCGCAGAGGGTACGACTGTCACAGTGGGCTCGGAACTCAGGATCGCACCACCGGCAACCCTCATTGGCGCCGTACCGGCTATTCCGCAACTCGTCGTGGCAACCGGGCTGGCTCTGCGCGTCAGGGCGGTCTACAAGGACGCCAATGGCGTGCTGGAGGAGGTGTTCTCGGCGCCGACCGCACCGATCACGGCGGCCGGTACCGGCACCGTCAATGTGCTGCCGGTTGGAACGGTGCTGCTCAGCGATACGACCCCGACGGCCGGCACTGCCTTGACCGCCACGGATGCGTTCACCGACGCCAACGGGACCACGACCTCGGTGATTACCCATCAATGGCAGGCGGGGAGCGGTGCGCTCTTTACCAATATCGTCGGCGAGACGGGCACGACCTTCACGCCCGGCCTGGCGCAGGTCGGTCAGCAACTGCGTGTCGTGGCGAGTTACACCGATGACCTCGGCACACTTGAGCAAGTCACCTCTGGCGCAACGACTGTGGTCGGTGATCTGTTTGTCGGCACCGCCGGTGTCGACGTCTGGACCGGCACCGCAGGCGACGACATAGCCAGCGGCGGTGCTGGCGACGACATCCTGAGCGGCTTGGGCGGCAACGACATCCTCAATGGTGACGCGGGCAATGACATCCTCATCGGGGGGACGGGTGCCGACACCATGGCGGGAGGCCTGGGCAACGATACCTATGAAGTGACCGATGCCGGGGACGTGGTGACCGAGCTTGGCGGCGAAGGCACGGACACAGTCTGGACTTCGCTCGCGAGCTACACCCTGGGCGCCAATGTCGAGAACCTCTCGTTCGGCGGCAGCGGCAACTTCGTGGGCATCGGCAACGCGCTCGACAACGCGCTCGTGGGTGGTGCGGGTAACGACGTCCTGATCGGCGGGGGCGGCAACGACGTGATGAATGGCGGCATCGGCGGCAACGATACCTATGAAGTCACCGACTCCGGGGACGTTGTGTTCGAGCTCGCCGGTGCCGGCCAGGATACGGTCTGGACCTCGCTTGCGAGCTACACGCCGGGGGCCAACGTCGAGAACCTGTTCTTCGGCGGCAGCGGCAACTTCGTGGGCATCGGCAACGCGCTCGACAACACGCTCGTGGGTGGTGCGGGTGACGACGTCCTGATCGGCGGGGGCGGCAACGACGTGATGAATGGCGGCAGCGGCGGCAACGATACCTATGAAGTCACCGACTCCGGGGACGTTGTGTTCGAGCTCGCCGGTGCCGGCCAGGATACGGTCTGGACCTCGCTTGCGAGCTACACGCTGGGGGCCAACGTCGAGAACCTGTTCTTCGGCGGTAGCGGCAACTTTGCGGGCACCGGTAACGAGCTGGATAACATGATCGTGGGTCGTGCGGGTGACGATGTCCTTATCGGTGCCGTCGGTAACGACGTCATCATCGGTGGCGCAGGTGCCGACACGATGGTGGGTGGTGTCGGCAACGATACCTATGAAGTGACCGACCTCGGGGATGTGGTGGCGGAGATTAGCGGTGAGGGTACTGATACGGTCTGGACCTCGCTTGCCAGCTACACGCTGGGTGCCGACGTCGAGAGTCTGTATTTCGGTGGCAGCGGCAACTTCGCGGGCACTGGCAACGCACTCGACAACACGCTCGCCGGCGGTACGGGTAACGACGTCCTTATCGGTGGCGGCGGTAACGACGTCCTCATCGGTCGCACAGGTGCCGACGCGATGGACGGTGGCATCGGCAGCGATACCTATGAAGTCACCGATTCCGGGGACAGTGTTTTCGAGGCCGCCGGTGCTGGTAACGACACGGTCTGGACCTCGCTCGGGACTTACACCCTGGGTAACGACGTCGACAATCTGTTTTTCGGCGGCAGCGGCAATTTCATTGGCGTCGGCAACGCGCTCGGCAACACGCTCGTAGGGGGGGCGGGTAATGACTTTCTCGTCGGCGGTGGCGGTAACGACGTGATGAGTGGCGGTGTCGCCGGCAACGATACGTTCGTGTTTGCTGCAGCGGGTTTCGGCAACGATACGATCGTCGGCTTTGGCGCCAGTCCGGTCGGAGCGCAGGACATGCTCGATATCGCGGGGCTGGGGATCAACAGCGCGACCTTCGCTGCCAGCGTGAGCATAGTGGCTGACGGGGCGGACACGCTGGTCGGTATCGGGGCAGACAGCATCCGCCTGGTGGGTGTCAGCAGTGCGACCGTTGATCAGTCAGACTTCGTGTTGGCGGGATAAGGAGGCCTATTCGACAACGTTGAACTGAAAGTAATGACGGTGTGTGGCGATTGCCACACACCGTTTTTTTATGCGCCAGGCCGGGCGAAATCACTCGGACGTGAAAGTCCTCTACACGCTGGCAAGGGGAAGTGTCAGGCATAAAACCAGATCAACTGCCGAGGCTTTCTACCAGGCTGTCGAGCGCTTCAGTGATTTGTTCATCCTGCACCATTTGCGAAGCTGCAGTCGCTCTGAGTTGGCGCGCCAGGCGGTATTCGCTGGGCGTGCAGTTTGCGAACTGCTTGAAGGCACGAGCGAAGTAGGAAGGATCCTTGAAGCCGGCCTCATAGCCGATACTGGTAATCGGCATCTGGCTGTTGTCGAGCAGTTCCTTGGCGAAGTTCATGCGCTTGTTCAGGATGTAATCCGTGAAGCCAAGTCCATTGGCTTCCTTGAACAGGCGGCTGAAGCGAAATGTCGTCATGCCGCAGCGCTGCGCCAGATCCCTCTGATCGATGCTGTCTCGAAAGTTCTGCTCGATGTACAGCATGACGCTGTTCAACGCCTGGTGCTTTTGGTGTCCCGAAGTCAGCCGGATGCTGTCCGGCAGGGTCGGGGAGTGGTCGATCTGCGATGACTTGCCCTGGCCGTTGGCATTTCGGCGCAGCTCGCAGAGCTGTACCAGCGCCGCCAGGTAACGCTTCTTCTCGCTGATCGAAAGCGGGAGCACCATGTATTCCCAGACGCTGGAGCGCATGGCCCATACAGCCAGTTCTTCAGAGTGCTGCACGGTGAACATGGTGATCGGGATGGTGGGGGTGGTGCGTTTGATCTCCAGCAAAAGCCGCAAGCCTGGCGTGTCGGGGCGATCAAAGTGGATGCAGATCATGTCTGCCTGTTCCCGGACAGGCAATATGGAGTTTTTTGCCAGTTTGCAGTCGCAGAAATCCTCGAATTGCGCGACAAGTTCTTTCGTGGACCGATCATGAGTCAGATCGAACCATAGCAATGTTGGCCTTTTGGTCAAATGGGACGTCATGTCACTACTCTGGGGGTCTAGGTGACTCTTTTCGCTAGTATTACCAAGGTGCCATCATTTTGCAGATTTAATCCCTATAAAAAAGACAGTTTTTAGTACTACTCGCTCTATGGTCGACCTGGAAGGCAGCTCCGGGCGTCTGTTTGTTCGTATGTGCTCGATGAACCCGGGTTGAGCCGTTTGTCGCTTGTGAATAAATGACAATTGCCTTTGAGTTTCAGTGTCTTGTTTATCCCCCCTTGGTACTTTTGCAAAGGCCACCCCCTCTTGAGTGGCTGCCCCGCAAAAAAGTCCTAGCGATGTGCAAAATCCTCCTAACGCCCATGCCTTGCCCCTGACTAGTGTTGCACTCAGGCAGCGCAGAAAGTTCTGCCTCAGAAAAAACAACATTCGAGTGAGGTGGGCAAAATGAACATGCAAACAATCAAGGCTTCGGTAGTGAAGTTCGCCAAAGACGAAGATGGCCTGACCATTGTGGAGTACGCCGTGGCCGGCGGGCTGATTACTGTGGCTGTTGCCGCAATGTTTGTGACTTTGGGCACCAACGTGAACACCAAGATCACCGCACTGTGCACCGCGGTTAAAGGTTCTGCCTGCTGATGATAGAAAACCACGCTGGCGGGGCGCGGTGATATCCATGGAGTAACCGGTTTTACCGTTTCGCTGATAGACCGGGTAGCTCAAAGGAAATCGCGCAGTCCCCGCCAATGTACTTTCTGAGCCCTATGACCACTGAAGTGAGGTACTCAAAAATGACTCTGCAAACAATCAGAGCTTCGATAAGCAAGTTCGCCAAAGATGAAGATGGCCTGACCATTGTGGAGTACGCCGTGGCCGGTGGGCTGGTTACGGTAGCTGTTGCCGCAATGTTTGTGACTTTGGGCGGCGAGGTGAACACCAGGATCACAGCGCTGTGCGCTGCGGTTAAAGGTTCTGCCTGCTAACGATAATCCCGCCAGGGGAGACGCGCCATGTCCATGGAATTGCTTTTGTCGACAGGTGTACTGCTAGGACTGCTGGGCGTCGCGGTGGTGAGCGATCTGCTTCGCCACCGTATTCCCAACATGTTGGTCTTGTTGGGTCTTGCCCTGGGGCTGGGGGCTCAAATGTATTCAGGTGGCATCAGCGGATTGGGTGACAGCCTGTTGAGCATTCTGATTTGTTTTGCGTTGTTCCTGCCCATGTACGCCTTCGGTGGCATGGCCGCTGGCGACGTCAAGTTGATGGCCATGGTCGGCAGTTTTCTACCATTCCATTTCGCGTTGTGGGCTGCAATGTTCAGCCTGATTGCCGGCGGCGTATGCGGTTTTCTGATCGTGCTGTATCGAGGTCAATTGTCTCAGACCCTGGGTCGCTATTGGTTGATTCTGAGAGCGCGAGCTTATTTTGCGCCGACTTCAGATGAAGTCGCCGGCAAACCTTTCCCTTATACGGTTGCAATCTTGCTCGGCACGCTGGGCAGCACCTACTGGCAACTTGTTGCCAGTGGGTTGGGAGTTTAGTCATGCACGTCATGGTTGATACTGATGTCTTCCCCAATGAGCGGGAAGCGGTGCAACGACTGGCTCCTCAGCCGTGCACAATCCGCGAAACCGGTCTGACAGACAGTTTTCTCGGTGAGTTGGTGTGCAAGCATTTGTTCGATGCCGGTGTACTGGACATGTCGCGCCTGGTGGAACGCCTGGCGTTGACCGGCGCGGTACTGGAAGAAATCCTGGCGTTTCTGCGCAAGGATGGCCGTGTCGAAGTGCTTGGCCAACTGAATCAAACGGGCGGGCAGATGCTGCGTTATGGCCTGACCGAACGGGGTCGCAGTGTCGCCCGCGATGCCTTGTCGCGCAGTGGCTATATCGGTGCGGCCCCCTTCCCGGTGAGTACCTACCGGTCGCTGATCAAACTGCAGACCATTCACCATGGTCGCATCACTGCCAACGATATGCGCAATGCCCTTGCCGGGGTAGTGCTCACGGAGGGGATGCTCGACCAGTTGGGTGTGGCGATGAACTCCGGGCGCGCAATCATGATTTATGGCCCCGCGGGGACCGGCAAGACGTATGTCAGCACTCGGCTGATCCGTCTGTTCGCCGAGGCCATCTGGGTCCCTCATGCCATCGTCATCAACGAGTCGGTGATCGAGATCTATGACCCACAGGTGCATCAGCGGCTCGATGATAACGTTCAACAGAGCAGTCTGATGCTCAACGAAGGGATCGACCGTCGACTGCTGTGCTGCAAACGCCCGATTGTCATTACCGGCGGTGAGTTGAGCATGGAACAACTGGACGTTCGCTACGACCCCTTCACCCGGCAATACCAGGCGGCCTTGCAGCTCAAGGCCAGCAATGGCCTGTTCATCATCGACGACATGGGACGCCAGCGCATGGAACCCGCCGAGCTGTTCAATCGCTGGATCGTGCCCATGGAAGAGAAACGTGACTTCCTCAATCTGGGCGGCGGTCGGCATTGCGAGTTGCCGTTCGATCTGATTCTGGTGTTTTCCACCAACCTCAATCCCCTGGAGTTGGCCGATGAGGCCTTCCTTCGCCGGATTGGCTACAAACTGCAATTCGGTTACCTGAAGCCCGAGGAGTACGAAAAGATCTGGCGGCAGGAAAGCGAACGTCTGGGCATTTCCCATGACCCGCTGCTGGTGCGCTATGCGCTGCATCGGCTTTATGCAAATGAGGGCATGCCCCTGGTGCCCTGCCATCCCCGTGATCTCCTGAACATGGCCCTCGATCGTCAGCGCTACATGGGCGGTTCCGGCGCACTGTCACCGAAAGAGTTGGAATGGGCCTGGCACAACTACTTCGTCCAGCTCAACTTTCTTTGATGCGGAGATACTGACATGAGCTCTCGTACTCTTACCCTGATAGGCGTATCTCTGGCCATGGGCCTTGGGGCTGCATGGATGGCCGATTCCTGGCTGAGCGCGCGGCTCAATGCCAGCCCGGATGATCACCTTCGAAGCGTGGTGGTCGCCACGGTAGAGATTCCATTCGGGCAGATGGTCGAGGCCCAGCAGGTCACGACCGTGCGCATGCCGATGGATACGATCCCGGACGATGCCTTCGACTCCAGCGAAAAAGCCGTCGGCAAGATCGCAACGTTCGACATTCTGCGCGGCGACATTGTGCGCGGTGCGCGTCTGAGCGAGCACCTGGGGGGCAGCACCCTGGCCTCTTTGATTGCGCCTGACAAGCGTGCCATATCGGTACGCGTGGACGACGTGGTCGGCGTCGGCGGATTCCTGTTGCCGGGGAACCGGGTCGATGTACTGGCGACCAAGACCACCAATGCCGGCAGTAACAGCGCCACGTCCAGGACCATCCTCGAGAACTTGCGAGTATTGGCGGTAGATCAGACCGCAGGTACCGACAAGACCCAGCCGGTCGTGGTGCGTGCAGTGACGCTGGAGATGTCGACCGCTGAAGCGGAAGCCCTGGTCACGGCGCAGACGGAAGGCAAGTTGCAACTGGCGCTGCGTAACCCACTGAACCTCGAAAAGAAAACCGCAGCCGTTACACCTGCTGCACCTCCTGCGCCGGCCATGGCTGTGGCCGCCGTCTCGGAGCCAAAACGCGTGGTACCGCGCAGCAGGGGCGAGGGGGGCGGGGAAATCACCGTTATCCGCGGGATCGAAGCCAAGGAAGTCAGAATTCGCTGACAGGGCACAACAGGTTCCTGGGCAGCACAGTATTGGCGGAGCCGATCCGGATCGGTATCGGCATTCGAGGGCTTGATGATGAATCTTCGTATTCGGCGGCCGTTCACTTCGGCACCAAGGTGCCAGGAAGGATCGGTGAGTGTAATGATGGTGCTCTCGCTGGCGGTGATGGCCATGATGGCGGCGTTGGCTTTGGACGGCGGCCATATGATGCTGAACAAAACACGCCTGCAGAATGCCGTGGACGCTGCCGCCCTGAGTGGCGCCAAGACCCTGAGTCAGGTGGCGGGTGGTATCAATAGTGCCAGCACGACGAAGACCGCCGCGCTCAATACGTTGGTACAGAATGCCAATGCCACGGGCAACAACGAATTGGCCACGGCGGTCGGCGGCAACGCAAGTGCATTTGCAACGGTGGAACTGGCAAGCAGCGTCTATGGCCCGTTCTCCTACCCCGGGCCGACGGATGCCAAGTACGTTCGGGTATCGGTACCGAGCTATAGCCTGACGGGATTTTTCTGGAACTTCGCCCAGGTGTTCGGCGCTGGCGGCCTGGGGAGCAAAGCGGTGGCGGCAATCGCCACTGCTGGCCCCAGCCCTACCAGCCCCTGTGATCTCGCACCTTTGATGGTCTGTGGCAACCCTGCCCAATACAACCCGGGCGCGGGCATGTTCTGGGGCTTTCAATTCGGTGATTTGCAGGTCTTGAAGACGGCTGCCGGCAATTCGTCGCCCATTGGTCCGGGCAACTTTCAGTTGCTCGATTTTGGCTCGGGGGGCAGTACGGTCAGGGAGGATCTGGCCGGTGGTGGCAAGATCTGCCGCAATGTGGGCCAAAATGTGGATACCGCCCCTGGCAACAAGGTCGGCCCTGCGTCTCAAGGCCTGAATACTCGCTTCGGTATCTACAACGGCCCGGTCAGTTCCTCGGACTATCCGCCGGACCTGGTGACCACGTCCAGCAACCCCGCAATCACTTACGACGACTCGGTCACACCGGCACAGATGAAGTACAAGGGGAAAACCGTCACCTCGAGCAACGGCAATCTCACCGCGGGTAGCGACGCAATATATGGCTACAACGACTGGCGTACGAGCACTGCCGCGTGTGTGGCAGGGTCCGGCAGTGGCTGTCAGAGCAATGGGGTGTTCGAGCGTCGGATGCTGAAAATCGTGGTGGGCGACTGCACCGGGAAAAATAATGGTGCAACCTCGATCCCGGTTCTCGGATTTGGCTGCTATTTCGTGGTGCAGCCAATGGATGGCGGCGGCGGGGACTCGCAGATCTTCGGTCAGTTCGTGAAGGAGTGCGAAGGCGACAACGTGGCTGGCCCCTCGCCGTCAACCGATTCCGGCCCGCAGATCATTCAGCTCTACAAAACCTATCTCACCGGCAGCGGTACTCCGAGCACTGACTCGTAGGGGGCGTCATGAGACTTCACGGATTCAAGAGTCGGCAGCGCCAGCAAGGCCTGGCCATGGTGGAGTTCACTCTGGTCCTGCCGGTGTTGCTGCTGCTGTTGCTGGCCTTCGGCGAATTCGGTCGCATGCTCTATCAGTACAACCTGCTATTGCAGGCCAGCCGCGATGCCGACCGTTTTGTCGCCAGCAATGCCTGGAATTCGACGCTCGGCGCAGTCGCTCTGGACAGTACGCTACTGACCCAGACGAAAAACGTTGCAGTGTATGGCGTGCCCGCCAACACCGGGACTGCAGTGGTGTCCGGGCTGACGACTGGCAACGTGGCCGTTGCCGCGGTGGGTACTGACCATGTGCGGGTCACCATCACCTATACGTTCTGCCCGGTGATTGGCGCAGGTAACTGCACCGGATCGATTCCCGGTTTTTTTGGTAATCCGATTGCACTGGGCATTCCGCTGGTCGCCACTACCGTGATGAGGGCATTGTGATGAACAGAAAACACATGCGCGGCACCTATACGGTGGAGTTCGCCATCGTTGGTCTGTTGATGTTCACGTTGTTGTTCGGTGTGGTGGAAATGGGCCGCCTGTACTTCACGGTCAATGCGCTGGATGAAGCCGTGCGCCGCGGTACGCGCCTGGCGGCGGTGTGCAATATCAGCGATCCGGTGGTGTTGCGGCGGGCGATCTTCAATGCCGCGACCGACGCAGGTACGAGCCAACTGATCGGCAATCTGGCCACCACCAACCTGACGTTGAGCTATCTGGACGTCAACGGTGCAGTGGTGACCACCCCGAGCGACCTGGTCAGCGCCAACGGTTTTCGTGCCATCCGTTATGTTCGGCTGAGTCTGCAAAGCTTCGTTTTCAATCTGTTCATTCCCGGGTTCGGCGTGCCCATTACCTTGCCCACATTCAGGGCAACCTTGCCACGCGAAAGCCTTGGGCGTCATTCCGGTTCCGGGGAGATCACGCCATGCTGAATACCAAGGACACTCCACTCTCTGCCTCGACCGGTAAAGCCGGGCTCAGGCTTCTGATCAGCAGCCGTGATGCCACGTCGTTACGTGACCTGCAGAGCGTCTGCCAACGCATGCCCAGCCTGGAGGTGAGTACCCGGCTGGTGAGCAATGGGCATGTCGACCCGCTCTACGGTCTGGACCGGATGCCCGATCTGCTGTTGTTGCGCGTCAGCCATCTGTGGCGCGAGGAGCTGGCGGCGCTGTTGCAGCGTCCAGCCCATGAGCGTCCGCCGATGTTGGTGTGCGGACTGTTGAGCGAACAGGAAGGCATGCGCCTGGCGATGCAGGCCGGCGCCCGTGATGTGTTGCCGGAGCCCGTCGCCGAGACCGAACTGGTTTCTGCCTTGAATCGTCTGGTCATGGAGGTCCGGACCGGCAACGGAGCGGAAGGAAAATTGATCGCCGTGATGAGCGCCAAGGGCGGATCCGGCGGCACCATGCTGGCCTGCAACCTTGCTCAGCAACTCAGCATGAAGGGTGGCAGTGCCCTGTTGCTGGATATGGATCTGCAATTCGGCAGTGTGACGCATTACCTGGATGTGGCGCAGACGCACAGCCATCTGGAGGTGTTGCATCAGATCGACGGCATGGACAGTGTTGCGCTACGGGGTTTTTGCAGCCACTTCAGCCCGACCTTGCATGTGCTGGGTGGCCGTGCCGGCGAGCTGTGTCTGCCGCAGGATGCTCAATCCGAGCAACTTGACACCCTGATGCAGTTGGCCCGCGCCAGCTATGACTGGGTGGTGATCGATCTGCCACGGCAAATCGACCACCTCACCGGCTCCGTGCTGGAGCAGGCGGATCGGGTGTACGTGGTGGTACAGCAGAGCGTCAGCCATCTTCGCGATGCCAGCTCCCTTGTGCGGGTTCTTCGCGATGACCTGGGCGTACGTGGGGATCAACTGCAGATAGTGGTCAACCGCTATGACAAAGGGGCAGCGGTCAGCCTCAAGGATATCGGTGAGGCGCTGCGCTGCACGAACCTCTCGAAATTACCCAATGACTTCAACCAGGTAAGTCAGAGTCAAAACACTGGCGTGCCATTGGGGCTGCATGCACCAAGGGCAGCGATTACTGCCGCGCTACGCGACATGACCGAGAACCTGGTCGGTCAACAGGTAGCCGGGAAAAAAGGCTTGCTCAAACGCGCCTTCAACCGTTTTTTCGGGGGATGACCCATGATCAGCGATTTTCGTAACCGCCTGCGCAAACAGCCCGGTAAACCCGCCGTTGCCCAATTGAGCGACGACCTGTCGGATCCGCTAGAGGAAGTCATGGCGTGGGAACGTGCAACGCCGGATGTTCTTTACGAAACCAAAAGTCAGGTCACCCCGGTGGAGGCCGAGTGGCGAGAAAAGATTTATCAGCAGTTGCTCAAGGTCATGGACCTGTCCTTGCTGGACGCCCTGGAACAGGCTGAGGCCGCGCGACAGATTCGCGATATTTGCCAGCGACTGCTCGATGAGCATTCGGCACCGGTGAGTACTTCCAGCCGCCAGTTGATTATCAAGCAGATCTGCGACGAAGTGCTCGGCCTTGGTCCTCTGGAACCGTTGCTGGCCGATCACAGTGTGTCCGACATTCTGGTCAACGGTCATGCATCGGTCTATGTCGAGCGCTTCGGCAAACTGCAACGTACCGATGTGCGCTTTCGCGATGATCAGCATTTGCTGAACATCATCGATCGCATCGTCTCCAGCCTGGGGCGGCGCATCGATGAGTCCTCGCCGTTGGTGGACGCCCGGCTCAAGGACGGTTCGCGGGTCAATGCGATTATCCCGCCGCTGGCCATCGACGGCCCGAGCATGTCGATCCGGCGCTTTGCGGTGGACCTGCTCAATACCGACAGCCTGATTCAGGTAGGTACATTGACTCCAGCCATTGCCCTGCTGCTCAAGGCGATAGTCCGTGGGCGCTTGAACGTGCTGATTTCCGGCGGTACCGGCAGCGGCAAGACTACCATGCTCAATGTGCTGTCCAGTTTCATCCCGCACAACGAGCGGATCGTCACCATCGAAGATTCGGCCGAGTTGCAACTGCAGCAACCCCATGTGGTGCGTCTGGAAACCCGGCCTTCGAACATCGAGGGGCGCGGCGAGGTGAGCCAGCGGGAGTTGGTGCGCAACAGCTTGCGGATGCGTCCGGACCGCATCGTGATCGGCGAAGTACGCGGCGTCGAGGCGCTGGATATGTTGACCGCGATGAACACCGGCCACGACGGCTCGTTGACCACGATCCACGCCAACACCGCACGCGATGCGTTGGGCCGGGTCGAGAACATGGTGTCGATGACCGGGGCGACTTTCCCGATCAAGGCCATGCGCCAGCAGATCGCATCAGCCATCGATGTGGTGATCCAGCTGGAACGCCAGGAAGACGGCAAGCGCAGGCTGGTCAGCGTGCAGGAAATCAACGGCATGGAGGGCGAGATCATCACCATGACCGAAATCTTCTCCTTCGCGCGCCATGGCGTGGGCGAAAACGGCGAAGTGCTGGGTGACTATCGACCCAGCGGCATGATCCCTGCCTTCCGGGATGTGCTGGCCAAGCGCGGCATCGAGTTGCCGCTCACGATGTTCAGGCCTGAGTGGATGGAGGCACGGCAGTCATGAAAAACATTCCAGGTGAATTCATTCTGATGTTCCTCGGCATGGTGTTTATCGCCGTGTTCCTTCTGTCCCAGGGTGTGGCGGTGCCGGTGTTCGGCGAGGCCGGCAAGATGCGCAAGCTCATCCGCAGCCGCTTGCATGTACTGGAGAAAGCCAACAATCTGCCCAACATGCAGACGGTATTGCGGCAGAAATACCTGACGCGCTTGTCGCCCCTGGAGGCAATGCTCGAGCAGTTGCCTTTTATGGCGAACCTGACACAGCTGATTGAGCAATCGGGCCATGAGTATCGTGCTTATCGGGTGATATTGCTCGGGCTTGCTCTGGGCGTTGCAGTCGGCGCTATAGTCCTGGTGGTTTCGGCGATCTGGTGGATGGCGCTGGCGGTGGCTTTTGTAGTGGCCTGGGTCCCGGTCCTGAAAATCCTGCGCGACCGAAACAAACGTTTTGCGCAGTTCGAAGAAGGTTTGCCAGATGCGCTGGATGCCATGTGCCGCGCTCTGCGTGCCGGGCACCCGTTCAACGAAACGCTGCGCCTGGTCGCAGAGGAGCACAGGGGGCCGGTCGCTCATGAGTTCGGCCTGACCTTCGCCGATATCAACTATGGCAATGATGTGCGCCGGGCCATGCTCGGCCTGCTTGAGCGGATGCCGAGCATGACGGTGATGATGCTGGTGACCTCGATACTCATCCATCGCGAGACCGGGGGCAATCTGACCGAGGTGCTGGAGCGACTGAGTCGATTGATCCGTGGGCGCTTTCGCTTTCAGCGCAAAGTCAAAACCCTGTCGGCGGAAGGGCGCATGTCGGCTTGGATACTGGTGGCCATTCCCTTCGTGCTGGCGATTGCGATCATCGTCACCAGCCCCAGCTACCTGCCTGTGCTGGTCAATGATCCCATAGGCCACAAGCTGATCATCGGGGCGTTCTGCGCCATGTTGGTGGGGATTTTCTGGATACGAAAAATCATCCGGATTCAGGTTTGAGCGGTTTCGCTACCGGGAGGTACAGGTCATGGACTTTTTGCTCGGGTTGTTCAGTCGAGTTACGGCGAACGAGGAGCTGGCGCGCCTGCTGTTTCTCGGCGCGATCGGTTTGAGTACAGTACTGGCGGTCTTCGCCGCGATCTTGCTGATGATGGGGCTTCAGGATCCGGTACAGCGTCGTCTGGCGCTGATCAAGCGTGGTCATTTAAGCAACACCGTCGGGCAAGAAGCTCCGGGCAATCTGCAACTGTTGCTGGAGCGGGTCGGACAGCGCTTTGGATCGGCCGAATCGGCTCAAACGTCCGTCACCCAGACCCTGTTGATGCATGCGGGGTACCGTTCCTCGTCGGCGGTGCAGATGTACTGGGCAGTGCGCTTGATGTTGCCGCTGTTATTGATCGGTATTGCGTTGCTGCTATTGCCGATGATTCCCAAGGTTTCCCTGATGATTGGGCTGCTGTTGGTGGTCATGGTGGCCGGGATCGGATGGTTGGTGCCCGCGTTGTATGTCGCCAAGCGCAAGCAGTTGCGACAAGGTCGCCTGCGTGCTGCGTTTCCGGATGCGCTGGATCTGATGGTGGTGTGCGTGGAGTCGGGCCTGGCCTTGCCTACGACCATTGAACGGGTAGCCGAGGAGATGTCGGTCAGTCAGGTCGAACTGGCTGAAGAGCTGGCCCTGGTCAATGCGCAAATCCGTGCGGGGGTTTCCAGTACCGCGGCGCTCAAGCAACTGGCCGTACGCACTGGCCTGGATGATGTACAGGGGCTGGTCAGCCTGTTGGCACAGAGCATCCGCTTCGGTACCAGCGTGGCCGAAACCCTGCGCATCTATGCCGATGAATTCCGTGACCGGCGTACGCAGGCCGCCGAAGAGATGGGGGCGAAAATCGGCACCAAGCTGGTATTTCCACTGATTTTCTGTCTATGGCCGAGCTTCTTTCTGGTCGCTATCGGCCCGGCCATGATCGGGGTACTCAGAGCATTCGGGTGAGATAAAACGGCTGGAGGCTGTCGAATGCGATGGCCTTGCCACCCGAGCCTGATCAGCACTTTCCTGCGCACGACATCAAGCCCGGCTTCGCAGCCAGGCCACTCTGGACTACCCCAGAAGTTGATCACCCATCGACATGCCTCAGTTGCCGCTGCTGATGGTCATTTTCCCCGCTGAATCCTGATCATAAAATTGTGGAATCGGGTAGCTGAAGCTATTCAGCCAGCGCTGCATGGCCAGGTCACGTTCGGTGGCCGTAGCGGTTTGCAGTATAGGGGAGGCCACCACGCCGCGAATCTGCAGTTGCAACCACTGTTCGGTGCCTTGTTGATAAGGCGAAGAGGGACCCGGCTCGATAGCCCAGGCGGTGGTGGACAGGCTAGCCATGCACAGGATCAACAGCCTTTTGGTATTCATCTTGACTCCTCGTACGTTCTACTTGTTCGCACTGGCAGAGGCATCGGCTACCTCAGCGCCGCGATTGCCATCGGTAGCCACCACTTTTTTGGCGGAAGCCTTGAGTTTTTCCGCGCGGGTTTGAGCCTCTGCGACTTGCTTGGGGCTCAAGTCGGCGCGGGTCACGAGTTCGGCAGCTGCCTTCCAGTTATCCTGGTAGATCAGCAGCGTCACCAAATTGAGTGCCGCCAGTGTGTTTCCCTGCTTGAGCTCAAGGGCGGTCATGAACTCAAAGCGCGCCTCAGGGACCCGCCGCTGATTGAGGTAGACGACCCCCAGGTCATTGCGCATTTTTTCGTCGGTGGGCTCCATCTTCACCGCGCGCTCGAGGTGAGTGGCAGCGGCGGCGTTATCGTTTCTGGCGGCGGCCAACTGGCCCAGGCCATGTTCCCCTTCAGCCGCCAGACAGGTGCCGAGCAGGCTTTCGTACAATGGCTGCGCTTCACTGGTGTGCCCCATCATGCGCAGCACCCGAGCCTTGCGCAGGCGAACCTGGACCAGGTTATCGGACAAACCTTCCAGATTCGCCAGGCTGGCGTACAAGCGGCCTTCGTCGGCCATGCTGTCGGCCAGGTTCAGGGCCAGTTCCTGCTCCGAACCGGGCTTGGCACAGCTGGCCGGGCGCGAAGCCAGGCCATTGCTGGCACACCCTGCGAGCATCAATGTCGCCGTTATTGCAATGACTGCTTTCATCGAATGTCCTCTGGCTACAACACGTTGAACGCCTGGCCATTGGCAATAAAGCTGGCCCGGCAAGCGTTCAGCGTCACCATTGCGAGTGAGGGTGAGGCAAGTGTTGTTCGGGCTTCGGTTCATTGCGAGAGCCCACTGAGATTGTCGAAGTCGCCATTCTCCAGGAAGAACATGCGGTAGAAGTTCGGGTCGTAATTGCGCATCTGCTCACCAGGCAATGTCGGCAGTTGTGCGTTGGCAGCCAGTGGCTGGACCAGATGGGGGGTGACGATCATCAGCAGCTCGCGCTCTTCGCGGTTGATGGTGTTGTCGCGGAAAAATGCGCCCAGAACCGGGATATCGCCCAACCCTGGAAACTTGTTCACCTGGGAGTCGTTGTGGGTGCTGATCAGGCCGCTGATGACGAAACTTTCGCCGTCGGCCAGGGAGATGCTGGTATCGGTACGGCGCACGGTCAGGGCCGGGACTACGGTGCCGGCGATGCTCACCGCGTTGGTGAAGTCCAGTTCACTGACTTCCGGTGCCACCTTCAGCGCGATACGGTTTTTCCCGACGATGGTCGGCGTGAGGGTCAGGCGGATGCCGAACTCCTTGTACTCGATGAACACGTTGTCGCTGCCTGCACTGGGCACCGGGATCGGTACTTCGCCGCCGGCCAGGAAGCTCGCACTCTGCCCGCTGAGCGCTACCAGGCTTGGCCGCGCCAGGGTGTAGGCGAAACCACTGCCCTCCAGCGCGTTGAGCGCCACGAGGGTATTGCCGGTAGCGAATGTGAGGTTGAAGTTGTTGTTGTTCACCGGTATCGACGGCGTGACAATGCCGCCGATGGTGGGCAAGGTTCTCGGCGAGCCGAACAGGAAGTTGCCCCGGATCCCGAAAATCGAGGCCGAGGCTTCCTTGAGCTTGGTCCGGCTGACTTCAACGAAGCGGATATCGGTCTGCACCTGGCTCGGCAGCAGCGGGTCGTCGGAAGGCACCGACGGCACGCTGGTCAGCGCCGACGTGGCTTTACCCTTGACGAACACCATGCTTTGGCGCGGCGTTTTCGAACAGGCGGTCCAGACCATCAGGCTGGTGGTCCCCGGCGCAATGCCGGTGAGTATGAACGCGCTGCTGCCGCTGGGTTGCACGTCGGCAATTTTCGGGTCACCCACCGCCAGTTGCGTTACCGGAACGGGGCTACGCAGTTCATTCTGCAGCCCTTGGCCGACCTCGTACGTTGTCGGCCAACTGTCCAGTTGCGAACAATTGGCCGGCGCGGCCTGGGCCGCATCCATACTGAGGCCTACCCAGAACAGGCCATGGATAATTCGCTTGAAAGCGGGCGAGGGACGAAGGCTCATTTGGTACATCCTCACTGGATAGGCCGTCTTTAGGCAGGCTCAGTTGTCTCGGATCACTTCACGGGGATCGGACTATCCCCCCCAATGCGCCAGGCCATTTATCCATGGCCTTGGCGTTATTCCCTGCGTGCTACGCACGAGCGGGCGCAATTCGCTGGCCCGGCTGGACAGCGAGCGACCTTTGCAAAAACGGTTTTCAGTGATCCGGTTACCTGGACTGCCTGTCGCAGCGATATTCGCGGCCATGGGCGGCACTGTCCTTCGACCTGGATCCCCCGGAAAGTAGTCGGCCATGAAGGTACAGAGCCGCAAAGCGCCTGCCAGGATCATAGTGAGGTAACTCCTTTTGCCAATTCGCTATCTGATCGCTGAAGCTAACGTGGAAACTCGAGCCGTTATGACTTCTTGTTGTTTGACATTAGTTCAATCAAATCAAAGTGCCATGAGTTAAGAGAAAACTATTCGGGCAAAAGCAGGAGACAGGCGGGCGGGCAGGGTCGCAGCGCACTGCGGTTGCCTGGTGTTGACGCTTTGTGCTGAAGCAAAAAAAGACCCGCCAGTCTGACCAGGCGGGTCTTTGCGTTTCGGGCAGGCAATGCGTGCAGCGATAAAATCAGGCGTCTGCGAACGCCCTGTGCTCAGTCGACGTGGTAGTGGACCGACAGCGTGCCTTTCTTTTGCGAAAGGGTGTTGATCGTGACCGCGCCCAGATCTTTCAGGCTGCGTACATGGGTGCCGCCGCAACCGTAGGCGGGCAGTTCACCGAAGCCGATTTCCCGGACGCCTTCGCGCAGTGAGGTCAGGCGCGGCAGGTCGTCGTCGACCCACTGCCCGATGCCCTGTTCGATTGTCCGGGCCTCGACGTCCTGGGCTGAATTCCCCGGCTTGAATTGCACACGGCCTTCACCAGGCCAGTGATGCGCCTTGATCGGCATCCAGCCCATGGCTTGTACAAAGTGGCCAATCAAATGCCCGGCCGAATGCATGCGGGAGTTGAACAACCGGCGTTGTTCGTCGACGCGGATCTGCGTCATGCCGGTTGTTACCGGTCGGTCGACAAAATGAATGATCCGCTCGGGATCCTGGACCACGCGCAGCACCTGGCTGTCGCCGATCCAGCCAGTGTCGCAGGGCTGCCCGCCGCCTTGAGGATGGAACAGGGTCGCGCGCAGGACCACCGCAAACTCGTTTTCGTGGGGGATGCATTCCAGGACTTCCACGTTGGCCTTGAGCTCATCACTATGGAAAAAAAGGCGCAGCGTCATATTCCAGGCTCGTATTGAATAACTGTTTTTATTATAGAAAGCCGGTAAATGCGTGATAATCCGGGCAAACATCAAAGGACTGTTGCGCTGTGAGCATAAATCTTCCGCTGCCGCTGCTGGGTGAAATGGCGATTTTCGTCAAGGTTGTCGAGACGGGCAGTTTCTCCGAGGCGGCTCGTCAGTTGGGTACTTCGCCCTCGGCGGTCAGTCGTAGCATTTCGCGTCTGGAGAAAGCGCTCGCAACCCGCTTGCTGCAGCGAACCACGCGCAAGTTGCGCCTGAGTGACGGTGGCGAGGAGGTGTTCAAGCGCTGCCAGGAAATGGTCAATGCCGCCCGCTCAGTGATGGAAATCAGTGGTCAGTTCACTGACGAGCCCGAGGGGCTGGTGCGTATCAGCGTGCCGAAAGCGGTGGGTCGAATCGTGATCCACCCGCATATGCCGGAGTTTTTGCGCCGTTATCCCAAGGTGGATGTGGAGCTGTTGCTTGAGGACCGCCAGGTCGATCTGATCGACGATCACGTCGACCTGGCAATTCGCATCACCGACCGGCCGCCTGCAGGACTGGTGGGACGGCAGTTGCTGACCATCGATCATTTGCTCTGTGCCACACCGCAGTATCTGGCCGAGCACGGTACGCCGACTCATCCCCATGACTTGCTCAACCACAGTTGCATTTACCTGGGCGAAACCCCGAGCGATGCGCGCTGGAAATTCAAGAAGGGCAGCAAAACCGTAACTGTCGGTGTGCGTGGGCGCTATGCCGCCAATCACACCGGCGTACGTTATGGCGCGGTGTTGCAACATATCGGGATTGGCAGCCTGCCGTATTTCACGGCGCGCCATGCCCTGGAGAAGGGGTTGATGGTGCAAGTGTTGCCGGACTGGACCTTTCTGGCGTCCTATCACGGCGGCGCCTGGTTGCTGCACTCGCCAACCCGATACTTGCCTCCCAAGCTTCGGGTGCTGATCGATTACCTGGTGGAGTGTCTGGAGAAGGAGCCGACGCTGGGCAAGCCAGGCCGGTCGAATGGCCCTGGTTGGTCGCCGTCGGAATATGAACTGCCGGAGAGTGACGGCCTGTTCTGAAGGCAAAAAAAGGCCCGCATGTTCAACCATGCGGGCCTTTTGCGTGAATCAGTCGGTGGTCAGTGCTTGCTGTCCTGGTTCGACAACGCCAGCAGCTGCTTTTCCTGATTCCAGTCGAAAGGTTCGTCGTTCTGTTCGGCTTCGAAGCGGCGCTCTTCCAGGGCCTGATACAGGTCGATTTCTTCATCGGACAAGTAGTGCAGGCAGTCACCGGCGAAATACCACAGCAGATCCCGTGGAATCAGGTGGGCGATTTGCGGATAACGGGAAATGACTTGAGTCAGGATGTCCTGGCCCAGGTATTGGCTTTCGATCGGATCGATCGGCAGTGACGCCAGCAATTCGTCGAAGCGCTCAAGGAACAAGGCATGGCTTTCTTCGGGAACCTGCTCGGCCTCACCTACGGCGACCAGGATGCTGCGCAGGTGGTCGAGTAAAACGAGATGATCGGCAACGATGTTGGACACGAGATAAGTCCTCAAGAGCAAAACGGGCGCAGGAGTATAAAGCCCCTGCGCCCGTTTTTACATGGTTGCAGGGATCAGCGGACTTTTCCCTCGGCCAGTGCCAAAGCCTCCTGGTCAAAGTCATCGACATCGATCACCTTGCGCCGGGCCGCCTCGGCTTCACGCAGGGTTTGGGCCTCCACCGGCTGCAGTACGCCAGCCTCGAGCGCAGCATCGATCACCGACTCGCCGGCCACCGGTTTGACCTGGCCACTCTTGAGTGCCACGTGCAGCTTTTTGTACAGCGGCTGTGCAGCGCTCAACAGATTGCAGGCGTGTTGCAATGCAGCCACCGGATTGCCGTTCGCTTGGGGGCGATAGCAACCCAGCAGCAATTCCTCCAGGGCCGGGTCGCCCTTGGCGCGGCCAATCAACGCGGCGACTTCGGCAGCGAGTTTGTCCGATGGCCCTTTGTGCCGACGACCGAACGGGAACACGATCACTCGCAACAGGCAGCCCATGACCTTGTTCGGGAAGTTGCTCAGCAGTTCATCCATGGCGCGTTCGGCCTGCCCCAGGCTTTCCTCCATGGCCCAGGCCAGCAGTGGCGTCATGTACTGCGGTGAGTCGAGATCGTGGTAGCGCTTGAGTGCGGCGCTGGCCAGGTAAAGGTTGCTCAGCACGTCACCCAAGCGCGCGGACAGACGTTCCCGGCGTTTCAGTTCACCACTGAGCAGCATCATGCTGAGGTCGGCGAGCATGGCGAAAGCGGCGGCCTGACGATTGAGTGCGCGAAAGTAACCCTGGCTGAGTTTGTCGCCCGGGGTGTGTTCCAGGTGCCCGAAACCGAGATTCAACACCAGCGTGCTGGCGGCGTTGCCCACGGCAAAGCCGATGTGCTTGAGCAGCAGGTCATCGAATTCCTTGAGTGCCTGATCCTTGTCTTCTCGGCCGGCAAGGGCCATTTCCTTGAGGACGAAGGGATGGCAGCGAATCGCGCCCTGGCCGAAGATCATCAGGTTGCGCGAAAGAATGTTCGCGCCTTCCACGGTGATGCAGATCGGCGCGCCCTGCCACATGCGCCCCAGATAATTGTTCGGCCCCATGATGATCGCCTTGCCGCCGTGCACGTCCATGGCGTGGCTGATGCATTCGCGGCCGCGTTCGGTCAGGTGGTACTTGAGAATCGCCGACAGCACTGACGGTTTTTCGCCGAGGTCCACCGCGTTGGCGGTGAGCATCCGTGCGGCGTCCATCATCCAGGCATTGCCGCCGATGCGGGCCATGGCCTCTTGAATGCCTTCGAAAGCGCCAATCGGTACATTGAACTGTTCGCGAACCTGAGCGTACTGGCCCGTCACCAGGCTGGTGAACTTGGCCATGCCGGTGCCTACCGCCGGCAGGGAAATCGAACGCCCGACCGACAGGCAGTTCATCAGCATCATCCAGCCTTTGCCGAGCATTTCCTGGCCACCGATGAGGAACTCCAGCGGGACGAACACGTCCTTGCCCGAGTTCGGGCCATTCATGAAGGCGGCGCCCAGCGGCAGATGCCGGCGGCCGATCTCGACACCGGCGAGGTCGGTCGGTATCAATGCCAGGCTGATACCCAGGTCTTCCTTGTCGCCCAGCAGGTGATCCGGGTCATAGGCCTTGAAGGCCAGGCCGAGGAGGGTGGCTACCGGGCCGAGGGTGATGTAGCGCTTTTCCCAGTTCAGGCGCAGGCCAAGGACTTCCTGACCTTCCCATTGCCCTTTGCAGATCACTCCGGAGTCCGGCATGCCGCCGGCGTCGGAGCCGGCCAGCGGACCGGTCAGGGCAAAGCACGGGATGTCATCGCCGCGTGCCAGGCGTGGCAGGTAATGATTGCGTTGTTCGTCGGTGCCGTAATGCAGCAACAGTTCGGCCGGGCCGAGGGAGTTGGGGACCATCACGGTGGAGGCGAGGTCGCCGCTGTGGCTGGCCAGTTTCATCGCCACTTGCGAGTGGGCATAGGCGGAAAAACCCTTGCCGCCAAACTCCTTGGGGATGATCAGGGCGAAAAAACCGTTGTCCTTGATGAATGCCCAGGCTTCGGGCGGCAGGTCCATGGTTTGACCGAGCTGCCAGTCATTGACCATGGCGCAAAGCGTTTCGGTCGGCCCGTCGATGAAGGCCTGTTCCTCTTCGTTCAATTGCGCTTTGGGGTAGGACAGCAGTTTGCTCCAGTCCGGACGGCCGCTGAACAGTTCGCCGTCCCACCAGACCGTGCCGGCGTCGATGGCGTCGCGTTCGGTTTGCGACATGGGCGGCAAGGTTTTCTGGAACCAGTTGAACATCGGTGCGCTGAACAATTTGCGGCGCAGGTCGGGCAGCAGCAAGGGTGCGGCGACGGCGGCGATCAAGACCCACAAGACCAGCAGCAACCCGCCTGGCGCGCGGCTGAAAGCGCCCATTGCCACGACATAGACGGCCACGATGGCCAGCGTGGGCAGCGGGGCGATGCGGCGGTGGGCCAGATAAGCAATTGCGACCAGCAGAACCAGTATCCACAACAGCAGCATATTCATTCCTCCGTGATACCAGGGCGAACCAGCCTTCAGAGCTTAGACGGCATCCGCAAAACAGGCGGATCAGAGCGATGTGACTGGGTTCGTGGCAAGCCCCGGATGATTTTCGTGCGGCAGTCGGGCGGCCGCACAGGTGGGAAAAGTGTTCATTGAGCGAGCGGCAAAGCGCCCATGTTTGGCCGAAACGTCGTTATCTCTGTGCTGAAGCTCTCGCTAGACTCGGGGCTTCCCCAGGAGATTGTTCTCATGCACGAGTATCTGAGTCCCGGCCGCTTCATCGATAGTGACCATCCGTCGGTGGTGGAGTTCGCCGAAAAACACCGTGGCGCCAGCCGCGATCCGGTTGAACAGGCAATCAGTCTCTATTACGCCGTGCGTGAAGCAGTGCGTTACAACCCGTACACCTTCAGTCGCGATCCGCAGACCCTGCGCGGCAGTCATGCATTGGCGGCCGGGGAGAGTTACTGCGTGCCCAAGGCCACGTTGCTGGCAGGTGCTGCGCGGCATTGCGGGATTGCCGCACGGATCGGCCTGGCGGATGTGCGCAATCATTTGTCGACACCACGGCTGCTTGAATTGCTCAAGAGCGACATGTTCGCCATGCATGGCTACACCGAGCTTTATTTGCAGGATCGCTGGGTCAAGGCGACACCAGCGTTCAACCGGAAACTCTGCGACCTGTTCAATGTGGCGCCGCTGGAGTTCGACGGGATCAACGACAGCGTTTTTCATCCCTTCAACCGCGATGGCGCGAAGCTGATGGAGTACCTGGTCGACCACGGGCAGTTCGCCGACGTGCCCGAGGCGTTCTTTTTCGAGCACCTGGAAAAATGCTATCCGCACCTGTTCGGTGAGCAACAGCAACCGCTGCTGGGGGATATGCAGAGCGATTTGAGTCGCGCCTGATCCGGCGTATGCTGCCTGCCCACTTACCGAAAAAGAGGCGGTCATGCTGAAGATCTGGGGTCGGAAAAACTCATCGAATGTCAGAAAGCCATTGTGGGCCGCCGAAGAACTGGAGCTGGCCTACGAGGCTGTCGATGCCGGTGGCGCCTTTGGTGTCGTCGATACGCCCGAGTACCGCGCGATGAACCCCAACGGTCGGGTTCCGGTGATGGAGTACGACGGTTTTGTGTTGTGGGAATCCAACGCCATCGTGCGCTACCTGATGGCCCGTCACGCCGACGGCACGGCCTGGTATCCGGCGGATCTGCAAGCCCGTGCCAGCGCCGACAAATGGATGGACTGGACCACCTCAAGCTTTGCCGGCCCTTTCCGTACCGTGTTCTGGGGTGTGCTGCGGACCCCGGCAGACCAGCAGGACTGGGCCGCCATCAACGCCGCGATCAAGGAGTGCGACACGCTGCTGGCGATGGCCGACCAGGCGTTGGCGAGCAAGCCCTACCTGTCCGGAGACGCGATCGGCATGGGTGATATTCCCCTGGGCAGTTTCATTTATGCCTGGTTCGAGATGCCGATCGAGCGTGCGCCGCAGCCGCATCTGGAGGCCTGGTATGCACGATTGAAACAGCGTCCGGCGTATCGCAAGGCCGTCATGACCGCGTTGACTTAATACTCACTATCGACACACTTGACTGTACTTGTGTGGCGGCGACAAGCACCATTGTGCAGATGCGACGTGGTTGCAATGCACGCCGCCCGCCCTTAACTGACCCTTTCTTCCCTTCTTGGTGCGTAAATCCGATATGAGTTCCGCTCTGTCCATCCGGCAGCTAACCAAAACCTACGGCAACGGTTTCCAGGCCCTGAGTGGTATCGATCTGGAGGTCGCCGAAGGTGACTTTTTCGCCTTGCTCGGCCCTAACGGTGCCGGCAAGTCCACGACCATCGGTATTCTGTCGACCCTGGTGAACAAGACCAGCGGCACGGTGAATATCTTCGGTCACGACCTGGACAAGAATCCTGCGCAGCTCAAGCGCTCCATCGGCGTGGTGCCTCAGGAATTCAACTTCAACCAGTTCGAGAAGACGTTCGACATCGTCGTGACCCAGGCCGGGTACTACGGCATTCCGGCGAAAATCGCCAAGGAACGCGCCGAACAGTACCTGACCCAGCTCGGCCTGTGGGACAAGAAGGACGTGCCTTCGCGTTCACTGTCCGGTGGCATGAAGCGTCGCCTGATGATCGCCCGCGCGCTGGTTCATGAACCGCGCCTGCTGATCCTCGACGAACCGACGGCCGGGGTGGACATCGAGCTGCGTCGCTCGATGTGGAGCTTCCTCACCGAACTGAACCAGAAAGGCATCACCATCATCCTCACCACCCACTACCTGGAAGAGGCTGAGCAGTTGTGCCGCAACATCGGCATCATCGACCACGGCACCATCGTCGAGAACACCAGCATGCGTCAGTTGCTCAGCCAACTGCATGTCGAAACCTTTTTGCTGGACCTCAAGGGCGTCCTGCCGGCCGCGCCTCAGTTGCTCGGCTACCCGTCCCGGCTGATCGACAGCCACACCCTGGAAGTCCAGGTGGACAAGTCCATGGGCATCACCGCGCTGTTCACCCAATTGGCACAGCAGAACATCGAAGTGCTGAGCCTGCGTAACAAAACCAATCGCCTCGAGGAGTTGTTCGTGTCCCTGGTGGAGAAAAATCTGTCGAAGGTGGCGGTATGAGTTCCGAGCTGCGCCCCAACCTCGTTGCCCTCAACACCATCGTTTACCGTGAAGTCCGGCGTTTCACCCGGATCTGGCCGCAGACCTTGCTGCCGCCGGCCATCACCATGGTCCTGTACTTCGTGATCTTCGGTAATCTGATCGGTCGGCAAATCGGCGACATGGGTGGCTTCACCTACATGGAGTACATCGTGCCGGGGCTGATCATGATGTCGGTGATCACCAACTCCTACGGCAACGTGGTGTCGAGCTTCTTTGGCAGCAAGTTCCAGCGGTCCATTGAAGAATTGATGGTCTCGCCGTTGTCGCCGCACACCATCCTGATCGGCTACACCCTGGGCGGCGTGCTGCGTGGATTGATGGTGGGGATCATCGTGACCCTGCTGTCGCTGTTCTTTACGCATTTGCAGGTGCATCACCTGGGCGTGACCATTCTGGTGGTGGTGCTGACCGCGACGATTTTTTCGCTGCTGGGCTTCATCAACGCGGTGTTTGCGCGCAACTTCGATGACATTTCGATCATCCCGACGTTCGTGCTGACGCCGCTGACCTACCTGGGCGGGGTCTTCTACTCGATCACCTTGCTGCCGCCGTTCTGGCAGACCGTATCCCTGGCCAACCCGGTGCTGCACATGGTCAACGCATTCCGTTACGGCATCCTCGGCGTATCGGATATCCGGATCAGCGTGGCCATCGCCTTCATGCTGGTCGCGACCGTGGTGCTGTATCTCGGTTGTGCGCGGTTGCTGGTCAGCGGGCGCGGGATGCGTACCTGAGGGACATCGCGTCGCTTTCAATCGCGAGCAGGCTCGCTCCCACAGGAGATCTTCGGGGCAGCTCGGATCAAGTGTGGGAGCGAGCCTGCTCGCGATAGCTTTATATCTGACACCACAAAAAAACGGCCTCCCAAGTGGAGGCCGTTTTTGCATTCTCACATCCGGCTTTTCTTGCGCCGCTTCCATTGCCTGGCCACCCACCAGCGCCAATACATCATCACCAGAAAGTAGGCCAGTGCACCGAGTGCCAGCCCCGTCACGACCGAGCCCAACAGAAACGGTTGCCACAAGGTCGAGATTTCACCCCTGATCCATTCCCAGGTCAGCGAGTCCGGCAACTGCCGGGCAGGAACGTCCATCAGCCAGGCGCCGGCCTGGTAGGTGCAGAAGAATACGGCGGGCATGGTGATCGGGTTGGTCAGCCAGACCAGGCTCACGGCAATCGGCATGTTGCCGCGTACGATGATGGCGAGGACTGCCGCCAGCAGCATCTGCAAGGGGATCGGCAGGAACGCGGCAAACAGACCCACCGCCATGGCGCGCGCAACGGAGTGGCGGTTGAGATGCCACAGGTTCGGGTCATGCAACAGCGTGCCGAGAAAGCGTAAGGACTTGTGTTCCCTGATGCTCATCGGGTCTGGCATGTAACGTTTGAATAAGCGCCGGGGCATAAGGCTTCTCGGTCGGTCAGGGTGGCAAGTATGTCTGGATTCTATGAACCGCCTATTCAGACTTTGTGACAATTAATAACGACGCCTGCGCGACGAGCGGGCTAAGCCTTGGAGGGGACTCTCAAGGACGGGCTTATGCGCACAGGGATGATGGCGCTGGCGTTGGGTCTGCTGACCTTGCGTTTTTTACCGGCATTGCCGCCGGTCTGGTTGTGGCTGGCGATGCCGGTGGCAGGTTTGATGTTGTTGCCGTTCAGGACGTATCCGCTGGCGTGTTACCTGTTCGGCTTGAGTTGGGCCTGCGCGAATGCGCAGTGGGCGCTGGATGACCGCTTGCCTGCGGCGTTGGATGGAGAAACCCGTTGGGTCGAAGGGCGGGTCACGGGTTTGCCCCGGCAAGACGACAATGTCGTGCGTTTCGAAATGAACGACATCCAGTCCCGGCGCACCCGGCTGCCGCGGCAAATGCGTCTGGCCTGGTATGGCGGGGCGCCGGTGAAAAGCGGTGAGCGCTGGCGCCTGGCGGTCAAGCTCAAGCGCCCGGTCGGGCTTCTCAATCCGCAGGCCTTCGACTACCAGGCCTGGTTGCTGGCACAACGCATCGGGGCGACCGGAACGGTCAAGGCGGGCGAACGCCTTGCGCCAGCCCGATGGGCCTGGCGCGATGGTATTCGCCAGCGTTTGCTGGCAGTGGATGCCCAGGGGCGAGGCGGCGCATTGACGGCGTTGGTTCTCGGGGACGGTGCCGGGCTGAGTCGCGAAGAATGGCAGGTATTGCAGGACACTGGCACGGTGCATCTGCTGGTGATTTCCGGGCAGCACATCGGATTGCTGGCGGGCGCTGTGTACCTGCTGATCGCCGGCCTGGCGCGTTTTGGGTTATGGCCGAACCGCCTGCCATGGTTGCCTTGGGCGTGTGGCCTGGCATTCGCCGCTGCGCTCGGTTACGGGATGCTGGCCGGTTTCGAGGTGCCGGTGCGACGGGCCTGCCTGATGCTCGGCCTGGTGTTGTTGTGGCGCCTGCGGTTCCGCCATCTCGGTGCATGGTGGCCCCTGTTGTTGGCACTCAACGGCATTTTGCTGCTGGAGCCGCTGGCGAGTCTTCAGCCGGGTTTCTGGCTGTCTTTCGCGGCCGTGGCAATCTTGATATTTACCTTCGGCGGCCGGTTGGGGGCATGGCGATGGTGGCAAGCCTGGACTCGTGCCCAGTGGCTGATTGCAATCGGGCTGTGTCCGTTGCTGCTGGCGCTGGGGTTGCCCATCAGTCTCAGCGGGCCGCTGGCCAATTTGTTCGCCGTGCCCTGGATCAGTCTGGTGGTACTGCCACCGGCGTTGCTCGGGACGGTGTTGCTGCCGGTGCCCTACGTGGGTGAGCCATTGCTGTGGCTGGCGGGCGGCTTGATCGACGGGTGGTTCAGGGGACTGGGGCTCGTCTCCGCTCAGGTTCCCGCGTGGATGCCCATGGCCGTCCCGCCATGGGCCTGGGCAATCGGTGCCATTGGCGCCTTTTTGCTGTTGCTGCCGCGAGGCGTGCCGATGCGCCCGTTAGGGTGGCCCATGCTGTTGATCCTGGTTTTTTCGCCCAGGCCGATGTTGCCGGAAGGCAGGGCCGAAGTCTGGCAACTGGATGTCGGTCAAGGTCTGGCGATCCTGGTGCGCACCCGGCATCACGCGTTGCTGTATGACGCCGGACCGCGTTTCGGTGAACTTGACCAGGGGGAGCGGGTGGTGCTGCCGGTGTTGCGCAAACTGGGGGTAAAGGACCTCGACCTGATGCTGATCAGCCACGCCCATGCCGATCATGCCGGCGGTGCCCGGGCGGTTGCCAGTGGATTGCCGGTGAAACAGGTGGTCAGTGGTGAGCCATCGGACTTGCCCGTGGAGTTGCAGGCCGGGCATTGTGAGAGCGGTCGGCAATGGACCTGGGATAAAGTCGATTTCCAGCTTTGGCACTGGCCATTGGCTAGCGACAGCAATCAGAATTCCTGTGTCCTGCTGATCGAGGCCAATGGCGAGCGGTTGCTGTTGAGCGGCGACATCGATGCTGCCGCCGAGAGGGCCCTGCTGGACAGTCCGTTGGCCCTGCGCACCGACTGGCTGCAGGCGCCACACCACGGCAGTCGCAGTTCGTCGTCCAGTGCCCTGCTGGATGTCCTGCAACCCAGAGGTGCGCTGATCTCCCGAGGGCAGGGTAATTCGTTTGGCCATCCGCACCCCACGGTGATCGCGCGTTATCAAAAACGTGGAATGGCGATCTACGACAGCGCCGAACAGGGTGCCATTCGTCTGCAACTGGGGCGCTTCGAGCCGCCGTGGTCAATGCGTCAGGAACGGCGTTTCTGGCGCGATCCGCCGCCCTCGAGCCAATAATCGAGTGTTATCAATGCCCGACCGGATGCGATATCGCGGTCTTCGGTGCGTCCACCCCCTATGTTAGAGTGGCGCACTTTTTCGAGGGGACTGTCACTGTGTGGGAATTGGTCAAATCCGGCGGCTGGATGATGTTGCCGATCATTCTGAGTTCCATCGCGGCCATGGCGATCGTCGCCGAGCGTCTCTGGACACTGCGCGCCAGTCGCGTGACCCCGGAGCACTTGCTCGGGCAGGTCTGGGTCTGGATCAAGGACAAACAGCTCAATAAGGAAAAACTCAAGGAACTGCGCGCCAACTCCCCGTTGGGCGAGATCCTGGCAGCTGGTCTTGCCAACTCCAAGCATGGTCGCGAGATCATGAAAGAGTGCATCGAAGAGGCCGCCGCCCGGGTGATTCACGAGCTGGAACGCTACATCAACGCGCTGGGCACCATCGCCGCCATGGCGCCTCTGCTGGGGCTGCTGGGTACCGTGTTGGGCATGATCGACATTTTCAGTTCGTTCATGAGCACGGGGATGACGACCAACGCCGCAGTGCTGGCCGGCGGTATTTCCAAAGCCTTGATTACCACGGCCTCGGGTCTGATCGTCGGTATCCCGTCGGTGTTCTTCCACCGGTTTCTGCAACGGCGCATCGATGAACTCGTCGTGGGCATGGAGCAGGAAGCCATCAAGCTGGTTGAAGTGGTGCAGGGCGACCGTGACGTTGATCTGGCTGAGGGCAAAGCGTGAAATTCCGTCGCAAGCAACGGGAGAACGTGGACATCAACCTCGTGTCGCTGATCGACGTGGTGTTTGTCCTGCTGCTGTTCTTCGTCGTGACCACCACCTTTACCCGTGAGACCCAGCTGCGTGTCGACCTGCCGGAAGCGGTCAGCGGCGCCCCGGCCGAAGACCAGAACAAGCCACTGGAAATCGCCATCAGCGCCGACGGCGTGTTCTCGGTGAACAACCAGATCCTGCCGAAAAGCGACCTGGCCTCCCTGATGGACGCGCTGCAAAAGGAAGCCAATGGCGACACCAACAGGCCGCTGTCGATCAGCGCTGATGGCAAGACGCAGCATCAGTCCGTCATCACCGCCATGGATGCGGCCGGCAAGCTCGGCTTCAGCCATTTGCGCATGACCACTGTCGAAGCGGCGCCACCGGCGTCCTGATGGCCATGTCCGAACGATTGCTCGCGGCGTGGTACGCAGGTCATCCGGCCTTGAAGCTGTTGCAGCCGCTGGAATGGCTGTACCGGCGCGTGGTCATGAACAAGCGCAAACGCTTTCTGGCGGGTGAGGGCGAGATCTACCAGCCGCCGGTGCCGTTGATCGTGGTTGGCAACATCACCGTGGGTGGCACCGGCAAGACGCCGTTGATTCTTTGGATGATCGAGCACTGCCAGCGCAGCGGCCTGCGGGTCGGCGTGGTCAGCCGTGGCTACGGCGCCAGGCCGCCGCAGTTGCCATGGCGGGTCGAGGCCGAGCAGAGCGCCGACGTCGCTGGTGACGAGCCGTTGCTGATCGTCCAGCGCACGGGCGTGCCACTGATGATCGACCCCAATCGCAGCAACGCTGTCCAGGCGTTGCTGGCCAGTGAGCCGCTGGACCTGATCCTGTCCGACGACGGCATGCAGCACTACCGCCTGGCCCGTGACCTGGAGCTGGTGCTGATCGACGCCGCCCGCGGCCTGGGCAATCGCCGTTGCCTGCCTGCCGGGCCGTTGCGTGAACCGGTCGAGCGCCTGCAAAGCGTCGACGCGGTCCTCTATAACGGCGCCGCGACTGACCGCACTGACGGGTTTGCCTTTCAATTGCAGCCCACCGCACTGGTCAATCTGCGCAGCGGCGAACGGCGCCCCCTCGACCATTTTCCCAGCGACCAGGCCTTGCACGCGGTGGCCGGCATCGGCAATCCGCAACGTTTCTTCAAGACCCTCGAAACGCTACACTGGAAGCCGGTTCCACATGCGTTTGCCGACCACGCCGAATACAGCGTGGAGGCTTTGAATTTTGCGCCGTCGTTGCCGCTGGTGATGACGGAAAAGGACGCGGTGAAGTGCCGCGCCTTTGCCGCCACCGATTGGTGGTACCTGGCGGTCGATGCTGTGCCATCGCCGGCCTTCGTGGCCTGGTTCGACACACAGCTGATGCGCCTGTTACCGGCTCGTTTGTTGCCTTAACTCCGTTTTTTCCAGGGAATGCTCATGGACACCAAATTGCTCGACATCCTCGCTTGCCCGGTCTGCAAAGGCCCGCTCAAGCTCAGCGCCGACAAAACCGAGCTGATCAGCAAGGGCGCAGGCCTGGCCTACCCGATTCGCGACGGCATCCCGGTGATGCTCGAATCGGAAGCGCGCACCCTGACCACCGATGAGCGCCTGGATAAATGACCACAGCCTTTACCGTCGTCATTCCATCGCGTTATGCCTCCACCCGCCTGCCGGGCAAGCCGCTGCTGCTGATCGCCGGCAAGCCGATGATCCAGCACGTCTGGGAACAGGCGAGCAAAAGCAGCGCCGGGCGGGTGGTGGTGGCCACCGACGACGCGCGCATCGTCGAGGCCTGCAATGGTTTTGGTGCCGAAGTGGTGATGACCCGTGAAGATCACAACTCCGGCACCGACCGACTGGCCGAAGTCGCGATGAAGCTGGGCCTGGCGCCTGATGCCATCGTGGTCAACGTGCAGGGCGACGAACCATTGATCCCGCCGAGCGTGATCGATCAGGTTGCCGCCAACCTGGCAACCCACGCGCAAGCGCGCATGGCCACCCTGGCCGAGCCGATCGAAGACGTGGACACCCTGTTCAATCCCAACGTGGTCAAGGTCGTCAGCGACCTCAACGGCCTGGCGCTGACGTTCAGCCGTTCCACCTTGCCCTGGGCGCGAGATGCATTCGCGGTGAACCGTGAGCAGTTGCCGCAAGGTGTGCCGTACCGACGCCATATCGGCATCTATGCCTATCGCGCCGGTTTCCTGCAGGATTTCGTCAGTTGGGGTCCCTGCTGGCTGGAAAACACCGAGTGCCTGGAACAGTTGCGTGCCCTGTGGCACGGCGTACGGATCCATGTGGCCGACGCGCTGATCGCGCCGCCAGCCGGCGTCGACACGGTTGAAGACCTTGAGCGCGTTCGTCGCCTGCTGGAGGCGTGATGCGGGTTCTGTTTGTCTGCCTGGGCAATATCTGCCGCTCTCCCACGGCCGAAGGCGTGTTGCGGCACAAGTTGCGCGAAGCGGGGCTGGCTGAGCGGGTCGAAGTCGCTTCCGCCGGCACCGGTGACTGGCATGTCGGCAAGGCACCGGACAAGCGCAGTCAGGCCGCGGCGAAGCTGCGCGGTTATGACTTGTCCGCCCAGCGCGCCCAGCAAGTCACCCGCGCCGATTTCGCCACCTACGACCTGATCCTGGCGATGGACAACAGCAACCTGCGCCATCTCAAGGCCTTGCAGCCGGCCCAGGGCAAGGCCGAACTTGATCTGTTCCTGCGTCGTTACCAGTCGCCAATCGATGAAGTGCCGGACCCGTACTACGACGGCGAACAAGGTTTCGAGCAGGTGCTGGACCTGATCGAGCGCGCCAGTGATCTGCTGGTCATCGAATTGAAGGGACGGTTATGAGTTTGCAGGTTCAATCGCAGGTGTCGCTCAAGCCGTTCAACAGCTTTGGCGTGGACGTGCAGGCCCGGCTGTTTGCCCAGGCCCATAGCGACGCCGATGTGCGTGAAGCCCTGGCCTATGGGCTGGAACACCAGGTCCCGGTGCTGGTGATCGGGGGTGGCAGCAACCTGTTGCTGACGGCGGATATCGATTCACTGGTGCTGCGCATGGCCACTCGCGGGATTCGCGTGTTGAGCGACGACGCCGGCAAAGTGGTGATCGAGGCCGAGGCGGGCGAGCCCTGGCATCCATTTGTGCAACACACACTGGCCCTGGGGTTGTCCGGCCTGGAAAACCTCAGCCTGATTCCCGGTACCGTCGGTGCGGCACCGATGCAGAACATCGGCGCCTATGGGGTCGAGATCAAGGACGTGTTCGCCGGCCTGACCGCCCTCGATCGCCAGACCGGCGAATTGCGCGACTTCAGCCTGGCGCAATGCAACTTCGCTTACCGCGACAGCCTGTTCAAGCAGGAACCGGGGCGCTGGTTGATCCTGCGTGTGCGTTTCGCCCTCGACCGCGCCGCGCATTTGCACCTCGAATACGGCCCGGTGCGTCAGCGCCTGACCGAACAAGGCATCGAGCATCCGACCGCCAGCGATGTAAGCCGGGCCATTTGCAGCATCCGCAACGAAAAACTGCCGGACCCGGCCGTGCTCGGCAATGCCGGCAGCTTTTTCAAGAACCCTTTGGTATCTGCGGCGCTGGCTGCACGGCTCAAGGGCGAATACCCGGACCTGGTGGCCTACGCGCAACCTGACGGGCAGATGAAGCTGGCCGCCGGTTGGTTGATCGAGCGGGCAGGGTGGAAGGGTTTTCGCGAAGCCGATGCGGGTGTGCATAAACTGCAGGCGCTGGTGTTGGTCAACTACGGCCACGCGACCGGTCTGCAGTTGCTCGACCTGGCGCAGCGTATCCAGAAAGACATTTCAGAACGTTTCCATGTCGATCTGGAAATGGAGCCGAACCGGTATTGAGCTAAGCTTTCAGGACGGATCAACAAGCCCTGCACAATAAACATTGTGCAGGGCTTTTTTGTTAATGCCCGGTTAACTTAGTCAGCTAACGATGCACACACTTGCTCCATCAAAGGCCCGGTGCAGAGCGTTTGTTTCTGCACAAGAGAGCCCATTAGCCTGAGTCGATCTGCGTGCAACCCACCGAGATCCAGCGGCAGATTGCTCGACCCCATAACTCGAGAACTATGCGGGCGTGCCCATGATTACCCTGAAACTCAACGGTCAAGACCATCAACTCGACGTCACCGAGGATATGCCGCTGCTCTGGGCCATCCGTGACGTGGCCGGTTACAACGGCACCAAATTCGGCTGCGGCATGGGCCTGTGCGGGGCCTGCACCATTCATATCCAAGGAGCCCCGGCACGCAGTTGCATCACGCCCATCGGATCAGTCGTCGGGCAGAATGTCAGCACCATCGACAACCTGCACGCCGACCCGGTCGGCAAAGTCGTGCAACAGGCCTGGCTCGACACGGCGGTCGCCCAATGCGGTTTCTGCCAGGGCGGGCAAATCATGTCCGCCACCGCGCTGCTCAAGACCAATCCGGACCCGAGCGACGAACAGATCGAAGAAGCCATGGTCGGCAACATCTGCCGCTGCGGCACCTATAACCGCATCAAGACGGCGATCCGCCAGGCCTCCACTCACCTGAAGGAGGCCAAGGCATGAGCCGTTTACCGAATGATTTTGCCCTGAGCAATCTGAGCCAGCTCAGTCGCCGTGGTTTTCTGAAAGGCGTGGGCGCCACCAGTGCGCTGGTCTTGGTGGCGAGTTGGGGCTGGCAAGACGCTTTTGCCGAAGAAAAAGACAAGAAGTTCGGCGCTGACGGCATGCCCCACGGCTGGGTCGACGATCCGAAAGTCTATGTGAGCATCGCCGCCGATGGCACGGTGACCGTGATCTGCAACCGCTCGGAGATGGGCCAGGGTGTGCGCACCAGCTTGACCATGGTGGTGGCCGATGAGCTGGAAGCCGACTGGGCGATGGTCAGGGTGCGGCAGGCCCCCGGCGATGAAGTGCGCTTCGGCAACCAGGACACCGACGGCTCGCGCAGCATGCGCCACTGGTACGAGCCGATGCGTCGCTGCGGTGCCGCCGCGCGAACCATGCTCGAACAGGCCGCCGCCGAACAGTGGAAAGTGCCGGCAGGCGAATGTCACGCGCAACTGCATAAAGTCATACACGAACCTTCCGGCCGCGAATTGGGTTATGGAGCGCTTGCCGCCGCCGCAGCAGCGTTGCCCGTTCCTGCGCGGGACAGCCTGAAACTCAAGCAACCCTCGGAATTTCGCTACATTGGCAAGGAAGGCACCAAGGCCATAGATGGTGAGGACATTGTCAACGGCCGAGCGGTGTACGGCGCCGATGTGCATCTCGACGGCATGCTGTACGCGACCATTGCGCGGCCCACGGTGTATGGCGGCAAAGTCAAAAGTTTCGATGGCAGCGCGGCGATGAAAGTCCCGAGCGTGGTCAAGGTGGTGCAGATCGAAAGCCGGCCTTTGCCTTCGGAGTTTCAACCGCTCGGCGGTATCGCCGTGGTGGCGAGCAATACCTGGGCGGCGATCAAGGGCCGCGAGGCGCTGAAAATCGAGTGGGACGACGGGCCCAACGCCAGCTACGACTCGATCGCCTACCGCAAGGAGCTTGAAGCGGCCTCGCTCAAGCCCGGCAAGGTGGTGCGCAATACCGGCAACATCGATGAAGCCATGAGCAGCGCCGATAGCACGCTGGAAGCGTCGTATTACTTGCCGCATTTGTCACAGTCGCCGATGGAGCCGATGGTCGCCATTGCGCGGTTCAAGGACGGTGCGTGCGAAGCCTGGGGGCCAAGCCAGGCGCCGCAGGTCACCCGGGAACGGATCGCCGAACGCCTGGGCCTGCCGTTCGACAACGTCATATTCAACGTGACCCTGCTCGGTGGCGGATTCGGGCGCAAGTCCAAGCCTGACTTCATCATCGAAGCCGCCATCCTCGCCAAGGAGTTCCCCGGTAAAGCGGTGCGGGTGCAATGGACCCGCGAAGACGACATCCACTGTTCCTACTTCCACACGGTATCGGTCGAACACCTCAAGGCCGGCCTGAACAAGGATGGCCTGCCGTCCGGCTGGTTGCACCGTACGGTGGCGCCGAGCATCACTGCGTTGTTTGCGCCGGGCATGAACCATGAGGCGGCGTTCGAGCTGGGCATGGGTTTCACCAACATGGCGTATGCGATCCCCAACATTCGCCTGGAAAACCCCGAGGCAACGGTGCATACCCGGGTCGGCTGGTATCGCTCGGTGTCGAACATTCCCCATGGCTTCGCGGTCCAGAGTTTTATCGATGAACTGGCGCACAAGGCCGGGGAAGACCCGCTGAAATACCAGATCAGATTGCTCGGCCCGGACCGTCAGATCGATCCGCACACCTTGAGTGACGAGTGGAACTACGGTGAGTCCCCGGAGCGTTATCCGATCGACACCGGGCGACTGCGCACGGTACTGGAGACCGCCGCCAAAGCCGCCGGTTGGGGGCGCGAGTTGCCCAAGGGGCGCGGCCTGGGCCTGGCGGTGCATTACAGCTTTGTGACGTATGTGGCGGCGGTCATCGAGGTGGAGGTGAAAGACGACGGTACGCTGGTGGTGCACAAGGCCGACATCGCCGTCGATTGCGGACCGCAGATCAACCCCGAGCGGATTCGCGCGCAGTTCGAGGGCGCCTGCGTCATGGGCCTGGGTAATGCGGTGCTGGGGGAAATCAGCTTCAAGGACGGCAAGGTCCAGCAGGATAACTTCCACATGTATGAAGTGGCACGCATGACCCTGGCGCCGAAAGAGGTGGCCGTGCACCTGGTGACGCCGCCGGGCAACGTCCCGTTGGGTGGTGTCGGTGAACCGGGCGTGCCACCGATTGCGCCGGCCCTGTGCAATGCGATCTTTGCCGCCACCGGCAAACGCATCCGCAACCTGCCGGTTCGTTATCAGCTGTCGGGCTGGCAGCAGGCCAAAGCCTGATGGACAGCGCCGATCTGAACGTCCTGCGCAGCGTGTTGCAGTGGCATCGCGCCGGTCAGCGGGTGGTGTTGTACAGCGTGGTCGAAACCTGGGGCACCGCACCCCGGGCACCCGGTGCCATGCTGGCCTTGCGTGAAGATGGCATGGTGATCGGTTCGGTTTCGGGCGGTTGCGTCGAAGACGACTTGATTGCCCGGCTGCACGACGGGCGCCTTGCGCTCGATGGGCCGCCGGTGCAGTTGATCACATACGGCGTAACCCGCGAGGAAGCTGCACGTTTCGGCTTGCCCTGTGGTGGCACCTTGCGCTTGACCGAGGAGCGTATCGACGATGGGGATTGGGTCGAGCAATTGCTGGCTCGTTGCGAGGCCCATGAAATCGTTGCGCGTGAACTGAACCTGGCCACCGGTGAGGTGTGTTTGCAGTCGGCCAACAAGGCTGATGTGTTGACGTTCGACGGCCAGACCTTGCGCGCAATCTACGGTCCGCGCTGGCGCTTGTTGCTGATCGGCGCGGGGCAGCTGTCGCGCTATGTTGCTGAAATGGCCCGTCTGCTGGATTTCGAGGTGCTGATTTGCGATCCGCGCAGCGAGTTCGTCTATGGCTGGGAGGAGCAGCACGGACGATTCGTTTCGGGCATGCCGGATGAGGCGGTATTGAATATCCAGACCGACGAACGCACGGCCATCGTGGCCTTGACCCATGATCCGCGCCTGGACGACATGGCGTTGCTCACGGCCCTGGATTCCAGGGCTTTTTACGTCGGGGCGTTGGGGTCGCGGGTCAACAGCCAGAAGCGCCGGGAAAACCTGGCTCAACTGGGGTTGTCGCAATCGGCGATTGACCGCTTGCATGGTCCGATCGGTTTGCACATCGGCAGTCATAATCCTGCGGAAATTGCCTTGTCGCTGATGGCGGAAATCGTCGCGGTCAAAAATGGCGTCGAACTGACACAGAAGAAGATCCAGCAGGAGAGGGTATGAGCAAGTCGATTGGCGTCATCGTGCTGGCGGCGGGGCAGGGCAGCCGGTTTCGCCAGGTGGCGGGTGCCGAAAAGGATAAATTGCTGGCCGAATGCACCGGTCGTGACAGCGCGGTTCGATCCGTCATTGAGCACACGTTGGTCAATTTGCCAGCAGCCCTGGACAAGCGCGTACTGGTGACGACCGCTGATCGCCCGCAAGTGATTCGCATGGCTCAGGCCTATGGTTGTGAGGTTGTGCTGATCGAGTCGACGGGAATGGGCGACAGCATTGCGGCTGGGGTAGCTGCCAGCACACGACTCGACGGTTGGTTGATGGTGCTGGGGGATATGCCGTTCATCCTTCCCGCGAGTATTGAGCAAGTCGTGGAGCAGGTGGCAGATGATTGCATCAGTGTGCCGCTTCAGGGCGGCGAATACGGGCACCCGGTAGGGTTTGGACGCAGCTTCGGTCCAGGGTTGATGGCTTTATCGGGGAATCGTGGGGCCAAGGCATTGTTTGCCCAGGGGCGGGTGGTTGAAGTTGTGGTGGAGGATCCCGGAGTGTTGCTGGATGTGGATGTGCCGCTGGCATTGAACTTCAAGTCTGTCTGAATCGTCAGGTCCGCCCGGATTTCCTGTGGGAGCGAGCCTGCTCGCGAAAGCGATCTGACATCCAACAGTGATGCAGTCTGATCCGCCGTCATCGCGAGCAGGCTCGCTCCCACAAGGGATAACTGTGAAGTCGAGGCATAAAAAAAGCCCCGCCTGGGTCACCAGGCGGGGCTTTTTAACAGCCGATGGAATCAGACGAGAGGTTTAGGCTCGTGCTCTTTTTCCTGGGCTTGCTCGTGTTGCTCCACCGCTTCCTGAACGGAACGTGGCGCTTCGTGGATCACCGACTCAACAGGCTCGGCAGCCACTTCAGCAACAACCGGTGCAGGCTCGGCGACAACCGCTTCAACCGGAGCAGCAGCGGCAGCCAGTTCAGCTTCCTTCTGCAGGCGCTCGGCTTCACGCTTGCGACGACGCACTTCACGTGGGTCGTTAGGCGCACGACCACTTGGCGTCAGGGCGCTGGCTGGCGCAGCCTCGACTACCGGAGCAGGCGCTTCGGCAACGACCGGTGCTTCAACGACTGGCGCTGGAGTCGGTTCTGCTGCGGCAACTACCGGCTCGGAAACCATGGCTTCAGCCACTTGGGTTTCGGCGGCTGGTGCAGCGGTTTCAGTGACGGCCGGCTCGGCCACCCAGTTGAACGCGGTTTGCTCTTCACGTACTTCGCGAACGGTTTCAGTCACGGTCTCGACGACGGCTTCTGCAACCACGGCAGGTGCTTCAATCACTGGGGCCGGCTCGGCAGCGGCCTCAACGGCAGGCTGTGCCTCAGGTGCTGGGGCCACTTCGATTTCCGGCGACGCAGTGACTTCGACCGGCGTGGTCGCTTCAACGACTGGCGCTTCAACCGGAGCAGACTCCAGGGTCGCGGCAGTGGCGCGTTCGGCTTGCACGTTGGCTTCTGCTTCAGCCGGAGCACTGATCACGCTGCTGGCAACGGCTGCGGTGACAGCCAGGCCGGCGGCCAGATCGGCAGTGCCTGGCGCTTCAGCGTTTTCGCCGGACTCGGACTCTTCCGAACCTTCGATCACGTTGCCGTTGGCGTCACGCTGACGCTCACGACGGTTGCTGCGACGGCGCTGGCCACGGGAGCGACGGCGTGGACGATCGCCTTCGGCGCCTTCCTGACCCTCTTCCTGCAGTTGCTCTTCGTTGCTGGTCAGTTCTTCTTCGGCTGCGGCAGCGGCGGCTTGCTCGGCACGTGGCTGACGTTCTTCACGCGGTGGGCGTGGAGCGCGTTCTTCGCGTGGCTGGCGAGCCGGACGTTCTTCAGCGGTAGCAGCAACGGTCGGAGTAGCCGGAGCGGCATCCAGAGGCTCGCGCAGTTCACGAACGCGTTCTTCACGCTCGCCACGAGGCTTGCGATCTTCACGCGGAGCGCGCGGTGCACGTTCTTCACGAGGCGCGCGAGGTGCGCGTTCTTCGCGGGCGACTGCCGGCGTTTCTTCACGGGTCTCGCGAGGTTCACGAACTTCGCGTGGCTGACGCTCTTCGCGCGGCTCACGTGGTGCGCGTTCTTCACGCGGTGCACGCTCTTCGCGAGGCTTGCGCTCTTCATCGCGGCGACCGTTACGGCTGCGGCTTTGCTGGCGACCGTTGCGACGCTCTTCGTTGCGGGCCGGACGCTCGGTGGTTGCAGGCTTTTCAACCACAACCGGTGCAGCAGGCTCTTCCTTGGTGGCGAACAGGCTCACCAGCGACTTCACCAGGCCCTTGAACAGGCTTGGCTCTGGCACGGCAACCGGAGCAGGGGCCGGAGTGGCAACTTCGGCCGGAACCGGAGCGTTGGCGCGGGCCGGGGCCGTCTTGACTGCCGCTTCCTGGCGAACCAGGGTGCGGGTTGCAGCGGCTGGCTGGACTTCTTCGACTTCGGCAGCGGCAGCGGCGATTTCGTAGCTGGACTGGTTGGTCGCCGCTTCCGGGCTGTCGTCACGCAGGCGCTGCACTTCGAAGTGCGGCGTCTCGAGGTGATCGTTCGGCAGGATGACGATGCGGGCGCGGGTGCGCAGTTCGATCTTGGTGATCGAGTTGCGTTTTTCGTTGAGCAGGAACGCAGCCACCGGGATCGGCACTTGTGCGCGAACTTCGGCGGTACGGTCTTTCAGGGCTTCTTCTTCGATCAGGCGCAGGATCGCCAGGGACAGCGATTCAACGTCACGGATGATGCCGGTGCCGTTGCAACGCGGGCAGACGATGCCGCTGCTTTCGCCCAGGGATGGACGCAGGCGCTGACGGGACATTTCCAGCAGGCCGAAGCGCGAGATGCGACCGACTTGCACGCGAGCGCGGTCGGCTTCCAGGCATTCGCGGACTTTCTCTTCCACGGCGCGCTGGTTCTTGGCAGGGGTCATGTCGATGAAGTCGATGACGATCAGACCGCCGATGTCGCGCAGGCGCAACTGACGGGCGATTTCTTCGGCTGCTTCAAGGTTGGTTTGCAGCGCGGTTTCTTCGATGTCGCTGCCTTTGGTGGCGCGCGCCGAGTTGATGTCGATGGACACCAGGGCTTCGGTCGGATCGATAACGATGGAACCGCCGGAAGGCAGTTCGACAACGCGCTGGAAAGCGGTTTCGATCTGGCTTTCGATCTGGAAACGGTTGAACAGCGGAACGCTGTCTTCGTACAGCTTGATCTTGCTGGCGTACTGCGGCATCACCTGGCGGATGAAGGTCAGGGCTTCGTCCTGGGCTTCAACGCTGTCGATCAGCACTTCGCCGATGTCCTGGCGCAGGTAGTCGCGGATCGCGCGGATGATCACGTTGCTTTCCTGGTAGATCAGGAACGGCGCGGCGCGGTCCAGCGAGGCTTCCTTGATGGCGGTCCACAGTTGCAGCAGGTAGTCGAGGTCCCACTGCATTTCTTCGCTGCTGCGGCCCAGGCCGGCAGTGCGCACGATCAGGCCCATGTCGGCCGGGGCAACCAGGCCGTTCAGGGCTTCACGCAGTTCATTGCGCTCTTCGCCTTCGATGCGACGGGAGATACCGCCGGCACGCGGGTTGTTCGGCATCAGCACCAGGTAACGACCGGCCAGGCTGATGAAAGTGGTCAGGGCGGCGCCCTTGTTGCCACGTTCTTCTTTTTCGACCTGAACGATGACTTCCTGGCCTTCGCTCAGGACGTCCTTGATGTTGACGCGACCTTCCGGGGCTTTCTTGAAGTATTCGCGGGAGATTTCTTTGAGGGGCAGGAAGCCATGGCGCTCAGAGCCGAAATCGACAAAGGCAGCCTCAAGGCTTGGTTCGATGCGAGTAATCCGGCCTTTATAGATGTTGGCCTTCTTCTGCTCGCGTGCACCGGATTCGATGTCCAGGTCGTAGAGGCGCTGGCCATCTACCAGTGCAACACGCAACTCTTCGGGTTGAGTTGCGTTAATCAGCATTCTTTTCATGTAGTACCGTCGGTTTCCGGGCTGCCGGAAACGGCGTTCGGCACACACGACTTCTCACGGTCGGTGTCAGGTGCGTCGGGAGTGGTTGGCCATTTCCCGTGTCCAGCGAAGTCCGGCCAATGTGGGCCTTCATCGCGACGTACGCGTCCTGCTTGCTGTGGCTACTTAAGCACTCAGTCAGGAGGAGGAATCAACCAGCGGCTGTGGACGAGATGAAGCGTCTTGAGAAAGCCTGTTGCTACACAGTCCGGCGGTTGTGCATCTCCACCCTACACGTATCCCTGATAATTCGGGTGCTGCCGCGCGCAGAATCCGCAGCGGGTTGGCATTTACCGTGAGCTCCGAAAGGGGAGGTCACGCATCATGGCTAATTTAGGCGTTGTTTCCGATGCCTTCGCTCGGGGTCATTCGCAGCTGACTGCACTTTGTGAACTGGCCGTGAATATGGCTCGCAAAACGAGTGGAAAACTCTGCTTTGTGGCGTGATTCAGGCCTCATGTCACCTGCGCTCGTTACACCTGCGAACTCCACCGTTACGCAGCGAAAGCCCCGTAGGACGGCCTCGCGTCCTGGTGAATTGCGTTGGTCAGGGCCGGTTTTTGACCGTTGGTCCGCTGTCCAGGCCGCTTTTGGCGACGTTCGCGACTATAGCAGCAATGATTAAGTGCTTCAATTCCATAAAAAATTGTTATCATCCGCGCCATGACGACGACTACCCCCCCGACTCCAGGCGTACAACTGCTTGAGGTCTCGCCGGAATATGCCGGCCAACGTATTGATAATTTCCTTCTCGCCCGACTCAAAGGCGTGCCCAAGACCTTGATTTACCGCATTTTGCGCAAGGGCGAAGTGCGCGTGAACAAAGGTCGGATCAAGCCCGAGTACAAGCTGCAGGCGGGCGATATCGTGCGTGTGCCGCCGGTTCGCGTGCCTGAGCGCGACGAGCCGGTGCCACTGGCACAGGGCCTGCTGCAGCGGCTCGAAGCCTCGATTGTGTTCGAAGACAAGGCGCTGATCGTGATCAACAAGCCTGCGGGCATCGCGGTGCATGGCGGCAGCGGGCTGACTTTCGGTGTGATCGAAGCCTTTCGTCAGTTGCGCCCCGATTGCAAGGAACTCGAGCTGGTTCACCGTCTCGATCGAGATACCTCCGGCCTGTTGATGATCGCCAAGAAGCGCAGCATGTTGCGCCACTTGCACACTGCGTTGCGCGGTGATGGCGTCGACAAGCGCTACATGGCGCTGGTCCGCGGTAACTGGGCGAGCTCGATCAAGCAAGTCCGTGCGGCGCTGGGCAAGAGCAATCTGCGCTCCGGCGAGCGTATGGTCGAGGTCGACGAGGAGGAGGGCAAGGAGTCCGTGACCGTGTTCAAGGTCCTGCGCCGTTTCGGCGACTTTGCCACCCTGATCGAAGCCAAGCCGATTACCGGTCGTACTCACCAGATTCGCGTCCATACCTTGCACGCCGGGCATTGCATCGCTGGCGACACCAAGTATGGCGACGAGGGTTTCAGCAAGGAAATCCGCGATCTGGGTGGCAAGCGCCTGTTCCTGCACGCCTACATGCTGACCGTGCCGCTGCCTGACGGTGGCGAGCTGAAGTTGCAGGCACCGGTCGACGAGATGTGGGCCAAGACCGTGGAGCGATTGAGTGCGCCCATCTGATTACAAGCTGCTGATCTTCGATTGGGACGGTACCCTGGCCGACTCCATTGGCCGGATTGTCGAGGCGATGCATGTTGCCTCGCAGCGTTCCGGGTTTGAACAGCGCGATGATCTTGCCGTCAAAGGCATTATCGGCCTGGGCTTGCCGGAGGCGATCCGCACCCTGTACCCCGAGATTGGCGACGCCGAACTGATCGCATTTCGCGAACATTATGCCGAGCATTACATTGCCTCCGAGGCTGTTCCTTCGCCGCTGTTCGAGGGTGTGGTCGAGTCGCTCGAGGCATTCCGCGCCGAGGGTTATCATCTGGCTGTGGCGACCGGCAAGGCCCGTCGCGGGCTGGATCGGGTGTTGAAGTCCCATGGCTGGGAGAATTACTTCGACATCACCCGTGCCGCCGACGAGACTGCCAGCAAGCCCCATCCGTTGATGCTCGAGCAGATTCTCGCTCATTGCGAGGTTCGCCCGGAGCAGGCGTTGATGGTGGGGGATTCGTCTTTTGATTTGCAGATGGCGCGCAACGCCGGCATGGGCTCAGTGGCTGTCAGCTATGGTGCTCAATCGATCGATGCGTTGAAGTTGTATGAGCCGCGACTGGCCATCGACCGTTTTTCAGAATTGCATGCCTGGCTGAGTCAGCGGGCTTAACCGGTTGTTTTTGGGGTGGATGGCATGACCGACGAATGGAAGGCGCCCGCCAAGGCGAGCGCAGAGGGCGGTGACGACAAAAGCTGGAAGCTGCTGGAAAAGACGCTGCTGGCCAGTGTGCAGGAGCAGCGCCGGTCCCGTCGCTGGGGAATATTCTTCAAGCTTCTGACTTTTATCTACCTGTTCGGCGCTATTGCTCTGTTTTCGCCGCTGATGGATATGGAAAAGGCCGCCACCCGCAGTGCCAATTACACGGCGCTGATCGATGTGACTGGCATGATTGCCGACAAGGAGCCGGCCAGTGCGGACAATATCGTCGGCAGCTTGCGCGCGGCTTTCGAGGACGAGAAGGTCAAGGGTGTCATCCTGCGCATCAACAGTCCGGGTGGCAGTCCGGTGCAGTCGGGTTATGTCTATGACGAGATCCGTCGTTTGCGCGGTCTGCATCCGGACACCAAGCTGTATGCGGTCATTTCCGACCTCGGGGCTTCCGGTGCCTACTACATCGCCAGCGCAGCGGATCAGATCTATGCCGACAAGGCGAGCCTGGTCGGCTCCATCGGTGTGACGGCGGCCGGTTATGGTTTTGTCGGCACCATGGAGAAGCTGGGTGTCGAGCGTCGTACTTACACCTCTGGCGAGCACAAGTCATTCCTCGATCCGTTCCAGCCGCAAAAGCCGGATGAAACCGCCTTCTGGCAGGGCGTGCTCGATACGACCCACCAGCAGTTCATCAACAGCGTCAAGCAGGGGCGCGGCGATCGCCTGAAGGACAAGGAGCATCCGGAGCTGTTCTCCGGCCTGGTCTGGTCCGGCGAGCAGGCGCTGCCACTGGGGTTGATCGATGGGCTGGGTAATGCCAGTTCGGTTGCGCGGGATGTGATCGGCGAAAAGGAACTGGTGGACTTTACCGTTCAGGAGTCGCCGTTCGATCGCTTCTCGAAAAAACTCGGTGCCAGCGTGGCTGAGCATCTGGCGATGTGGATGGGGTTCAGTGGTCCGTCGCTGCGCTGATTTGCGGGTGACATGAAAAACCGGCCCGCGTGGCCGGTTTTTTCATTGCTGGGGCTCAGGGAATTTGCACGCCCTCGGCCAGCAGCATGTCGATCAGGCGAATCAGTGGCAGGCCGACCAGGCTGGTGGCGTCAGGTCCCTCGGTGCTGCGAAACAGGCTGACCCCCAGGCCTTCGGCCTTGAAGCTGCCAGCGCAGTCGTAGGGTTGCTCGGCACGCAGGTAGCGTTCGATACGGGGTGCGTCGAGTGTGCGCATGTGTACGGTGAACGGAACGCAATCGACCTGGCAGTGCCCGGTCTGGCTGTTGAGCAGGGCCAGGCCGGTCAGGAAGGTCACGCTCGCACCGCTGGCGGCCAGCAGTTGTTCGCGGGCCTTTTCGAACGTGTGGGGCTTGCCGATAATTCGGTCTCCCAGCACGGCGACCTGGTCGGAGCCGATTATCAGATGAGCGGTATGGCTGTCGGCCAGGGCGCGCGCTTTCTCTTCGGCGAGGCGCTTGACCAGCTCGACGGCGGGTTCGCCTGGACGGTGGCTTTCGTCGATATCCGGCGAGCTGCACATGAAAGGCAGCTGCAGGCGAGTCAGTAATTCCCGGCGATAGACCGAGCCGGAAGCGAGTAATAAAGGCAGCATGCGCATCTCCAGAAGGCAGGTGCGAATTCTAGCGAGGGTTCCAAGTGACGGACAGGGCTGAATTTCCTTTGACATGGGCGGGTGCATCCCTATAATGCTGCGCCTATGTTGAATGACCCGATTCCACCTCACGTTGACCCGCGCAAATTGGCTGATCGTGGCACCACCCTTCAAGGTGAAATGCTGCTGGCCGATTTGGAGAGACTCTGCGACCCGCTTTCCGACAATGTCGGTACGGTGCAGGCTAAATTCGTTTTTGAACGAGATGAACGTAAATCTGTGGTTATCCACAGCTTTATCGACACTGAAGTCAAAATGGTTTGCCAGCGTTGTCTTGAGCTGGTCACCCTGCCGATCCATAGCGAATGCAGTTACGCTGTGGTGAAGGAGGGTGCGAATACCCAGTCGTTGCCGAAAGGTTATGACGTGCTGGAACTGGGCGAAGATCCTTTGGATCTGCAGTCACTGATCGAGGAGGAGCTTCTGCTCGCCTTGCCCATTGTGCCTGCTCATCATCCGGAAGAATGCCAGCAGCCGGCGGGAGCAGATGAGCCCGAACCGAGCGAGGACGAGGTAACGCGGTCCAACCCGTTCAGTGTATTGGCGCAGTTAAAGCGTGACCCAAACGTTTAGGAGTTAATCAATTATGGCTGTTCAGCAGAACAAAAAATCCCGCTCTGCCCGTGACATGCGCCGTTCGCACGACGCTCTCGAGGCTAGCACCCTGTCTGTAGAAAAAACCACCGGTGAAGTTCACCTGCGTCACCACGTATCGCCAGAAGGCGTATACCGTGGCCGTAAAGTGATCGACAAGGGCGCTGACGAGTAATCACTTGTCCGCTCAAGTCATCGCGATTGACGCAATGGGCGGGGACTTCGGTCCCCGCAGCATTGTCCAGGCCAGCCTTGCTTGTCTGTCTGCTACGCCCTCGCTGCACCTGACCCTCGTCGGTCAACCCTCCCTTCTTGAAGAATTGATCGCTGGCCATTCGGCTGTGGATCGCGCGCGCCTGTCGATTGCTCCGGCGAGTGAAGTCATCACCATGGACGAAAAACCCGCCCAGGCCTTGCGTGGCAAGCCGGACTCATCGATGCGCGTGGCCCTTGAGTTGCTGCGCGACGGCAAGGTCCAGGCCTGTGTCAGTGCCGGCAATACCGGTGCGCTGATGGCGTTGTCGCGGTTCGTGCTCAAAACCCTGCCGGGCATTGACCGCCCAGCCATGGTGGCGGCGATTCCGACGCAAAAGGGTTACTGCCAATTGCTCGACCTGGGTGCCAACGTCGATTGCAGTGCCGAGCATCTGTTGCAGTTTGCGGTCATGGGCTCGGTGGCGGCCGAGACCCTGGGCATAGCCCGTCCACGGGTAGCGCTGCTGAACATCGGTACCGAAGACATCAAGGGCAATCAGCAGGTCAAGCTGGCTGCGACGTTGCTGCAGGCCGCCCGGGGTATCAACTATATCGGCTTCATCGAAGGGGATGGCTTGTATCGCGGTGAGGCGGACGTAGTGGTCTGCGATGGTTTTGTCGGCAATATCCTGCTCAAGTCCAGCGAAGGTCTTGCGACCATGATTGCCACGCGCATCGAAGCCTTGTTCAGGAAAAACCTCGCCTCTCGCGCTGTCGGTGCCTTGGCGCTGCCTTTGATGAAGCGCTTGCAGGCTGATCTGGCGCCGGCGCGACATAACGGTGCAAGCTTTCTCGGTTTGCAGGGCATCGTGGTGAAGAGTCACGGTTCCGCCGGGGTTCAGGGCTTCCAGAGTGCGATTCAACGTGCATTGATAGAGATTCAGGAGAACTTGCCTGAGCGTCTCCACGGCCGTCTGGAGGATTTGTTGTCTTAGGCGTTTTCGTCGGACAATGCTTAAATGTGACCGCTTGGTTCGATGGGCCATCCAACTGTCAGTTTCTTGCGTCCCCAAGGGGGGCGTCATTCTCCGGCGACAAGATCATTAGGGGCTTGTTACATGTCTGCTTCCCTCGCATTCGTCTTTCCAGGACAGGGTTCGCAGTCCCTCGGCATGCTGGCCGAGCTGGGCGCACAATATCCGCTGATCCTCGAAACATTCAAAGAAGCTTCCGAAGCACTGGGTTACGACCTGTGGGCACTGACCCAGCAAGGGCCGGAAGAGCAACTCAATCAAACCGATAAAACCCAGCCGGCCATTCTGACCGCTTCGATTGCCCTGTGGCGCTTGTGGCTGGCAGAAGGTGGCGCGCGCCCGGCTTTCGTTGCCGGGCACAGCCTGGGCGAATACAGCGCCCTGGTTGCTGCCGGTAGCCTGACGCTGGCTGACGCGGTGAAGCTCGTTGAGCGCCGCGGCCAGCTGATGCAGGAAGCGGTTCCGGCCGGGCAGGGTGGCATGGCTGCCATCCTCGGTCTGGAAGATGCCGATGTGCTGGCTGCCTGTGCCGAAGCGGCGCAAGGCGAAGTGGTCAGCGCCGTCAACTTCAACTCGCCGGGCCAGGTGGTGATTGCCGGCGCCAAGGCTGCCGTTGAACGCGCCATCGAAGGCTGCAAGGCCCGTGGCGCCAAGCGTGCCATGCCGCTGCCGGTCAGCGTACCGTCGCACTGTGAGCTGATGCGTCCGGCTGCCGAGCGTTTCGCCGAATCCATTGCCGCTATCGACTGGCAGGCGCCACAGATTCCTGTAGTGCAGAACGTCAGTGCCCAAGTGCCGGCCGATCTGGAAACCCTCAAGCGCGATCTGCTCGAGCAACTGTACAAGCCGGTACGCTGGGTCGAATCCGTACAGACCCTGGCCGCCAAGGGCGCAACCGGTCTGGTCGAGTGCGGCCCGGGTAAGGTGCTCGCTGGTCTGAACAAGCGTTGCGCCGAAGGCGTATCGACATCCAACCTCAATACCCCAGACGCTTTCGCTGCCGCCCGCGCAGCGTTGGCCTGAATCAGGAGAAGCTTGCATGAGTCTGCAAGGTAAAGTTGCACTGGTCACCGGTGCAAGCCGTGGCATTGGCCAGGCTATCGCCCTGGAGCTGGGTCGTCAGGGCGCCATCGTTATCGGTACGGCGACCTCCGCGTCGGGTGCCGAGCGCATTGCCGCCACCCTGAAGGAAAACGGTATCCAGGGCACCGGCCTGGAACTCAATGTCACCAGTGACGAGTCCGTGGCTGCGGTCCTGGCGAGCATTCAGGAGCAGTTCGGTGCACCGGCGATCCTGGTCAACAATGCCGGTATCACCCGCGATAACCTGATGATGCGCATGAAAGACGACGAGTGGCACGACGTTGTCGATACCAACCTGAACAGTCTGTTCCGCCTGTCCAAGGGCGTTTTGCGTGGCATGACCAAAGCCCGTTGGGGCCGAATTATCAGTATTGGTTCGGTTGTGGGTGCCATGGGCAACGCAGGCCAAGTAAACTACGCTGCCGCCAAGGCCGGCCTCGAAGGTTTCAGCCGTGCACTGGCGCGTGAAGTCGGTTCGCGTTCGATTACGGTAAACTCGGTGGCCCCTGGGTTCATCGATACCGATATGACCCGTGAACTGCCCGAGGCACAGCGTGAAGCCTTGCAGACGCAGATTCCGCTGGGTCGTCTGGGGCAAGCTCAAGAGATCGCGTCCGTGGTCGCTTTTCTTGCGTCGGACGGTGCGGCTTACGTTACCGGAGCTACAATCCCGGTGAACGGCGGGATGTACATGTAATTCAAATGTGACGGATTGCTTCAAAAAAATGTCATACGAGCTGTCTAAAATCCGTTATAAAGCTGCAATCTATTTATAGGCAGAGGGTCACCGGGTTTGAGGAGTGAAGCTTTCAGTTGAAAAGCTGAAAAGCCTTTCTATACACTTACCCACTGGCCAGCTGCCTGAATTTGTCCATTAGGAGTGAAAACAAGGTATGAGCACCATCGAAGAGCGCGTCAAGAAAATCGTTGCTGAGCAACTGGGCGTTAAAGAAGAAGAAGTGGTCAACACTGCTTCCTTCGTAGAAGACCTGGGTGCCGACTCCCTTGACACCGTTGAGCTGGTGATGGCTCTGGAAGAGGAATTCGAGACCGAAATCCCTGACGAAGAAGCTGAGAAGATCACTACTGTACAAGCTGCAATCGACTACGTTACTAGCCACCAGGCGTAATAGTTTGTAATCGTTGCTCGCTGTCATGGAAAAACCGCACTGCCATCATGGCGTGCGGTTTTTTCTTTAGGCCTGATGCAAAAGTCGTCATTTGAAAAAAAGGAGAGTGCTGTGTCGCGTAGACGCGTCGTAGTCACCGGTATGGGTATGTTGTCGCCACTGGGCACGGATGTGCCAAGCAGCTGGCAGGGCATTCTGGCTGGCCGCAGTGGCATTGGTCTGATCGAACACACCGACCTTTCTGCCTATTCCACCCGCTTTGGCGGCTCGGTAAAGGGCTTCAATGTCGAGGAGTACCTGTCGGTCAAGGAAGCCCGCAAGCTCGACCTGTTCATTCAATACGGTCTGGCCGCAGGTTTTCAGGCGGTACGCAATGCCGGCCTGGAAGTCACCGACGCCAACCGTGAGCGCATCGGCGTGGCCATGGGTTCGGGTATTGGCGGACTGACCAATATCGAAGAAACCAGCCGCACCCTGCACGACACTGGCCCACGACGGATTTCCCCGTTCTTCGTGCCAGGTTCGATCATCAATATGATTTCCGGCTTCCTGTCGATCCATCTGGGGGCACAGGGACCCAACTACGCCATCGCCACGGCCTGTACCACCGGTACCCACTGCATTGGCATGGCAGCCCGCAACATCATGTACGACGAAGCCGACGTGATGATTGCCGGCGGCGCCGAAATGGCGGCCTGCGGCCTGGGCATGGGCGGTTTCGGTGCCTCCCGCGCGCTGTCGACCCGCAACGACGAACCGACCCGCGCCAGCCGTCCATGGGACAAGGGCCGCGACGGCTTCGTGCTGTCCGATGGCGCCGGTGCGCTGGTTCTCGAAGAACTGGAGCACGCCAAGGCTCGCGGCGCGACCATCTATGCCGAGCTGATCGGCTTCGGCACCAGTGGCGATGCTTACCACATGACATCACCGCCGGCCGATGGCGCCGGTGCCGCCCGTTGCATCACCAACGCCTTGCGCGATGCGAAGATCAACAGCGATCAGGTCCAGTACATCAATGCCCATGGCACCTCGACCCCGGCCGGCGACCTTGCCGAAGCCTGTGCGATCAAGTCGGTGTTTGGCGATCACGCCTACAAGCTGGCCGTCAGTTCCACCAAGTCCATGACCGGCCACCTGTTGGGTGCGGCGGGCGCGGTCGAGGCGATCTTCAGCGTGCTGGCAATCAACAGCCAGGTAGCGCCGCCGACCATCAACCTTGATGAGCCGGACGAAGGCTGCGACCTCGATTTCGTGCCGCACACGGCGCGCAACATGGATATCGATGTGGTCGTTTCCAACTCCTTCGGTTTTGGCGGCACCAACGGCTCGCTGGTGTTCCGCCGGTTCGCAGGCTGATGGACAGCTGGGTCGACGGTCAGCCGGCTGACGCTTTGTCGCTGAAGGATCGCGGCCTGGCTTATGGCGATGGTCTGTTTGAGACCATTGCCGTGCGCAACGGCCAGCCAGTGTTGCTGGACCGACATCTGTCGCGTCTGGCGGATGGCTGTTCGCGCCTGGCGATAACAACCGGGCATGAACTGATCCGCAGCGAACTGCTGGCCTACGCCGCAGCGCTGGGTGATGGCGTGCTCAAGCTCATTCTCACCCGCGGCGACGGTCTGCGCGGTTACGCCCCCGATCCTTCGGCCCAGGCCCGACGCATTCTGCAAGGCAATCCCCCGGCGGCTTACCCTGCCGTGCATGGCGAGCAGGGTGTTCGTTTGTTCCCTTGCGCCACGCGATTGTCCAGGCAACCATTGCTTGCCGGGCTCAAGCACCTGAATCGTCTTGAACAAGTCCTCGCCCGCGCCGAATGGCAGGACGCCGAACATGCCGAAGGCTTGATGCTCGATCAGGCCGGGCGTGTGATCGAAGGCGTGTTCAGCAATTTGTTCCTGGTGCGTGATGGGGTGCTCATCACTGCTGACCTCAAGCGCTGTGGCGTGGCCGGCGTGATGCGCGCCGAAATATTGTTTCAGGCCAAGTCGCTGGGAATTCCCACGCAAATCACCGATATTCCCCTCGAACAGCTGCAATGGGCTGACGAAGTCTTTGTCTGTAACAGTGTGTATGGCGTGTGGCCGGTGCGTGCTTATGCAGCACTGAGCTGGCCGGTTGGGCCGCTCACCCGTAAACTTCAATCCATTGCCCGTGCACTACTGGATGCTTGATACGTGAGACGTAAACTCTTGCTGCTGCTGGAAACCGGACTGGTTCTGGCAGGGCTGCTGTTGGGTGCTTCAGCCTGGAAAATTCATTCGGCGCTGGTACAGCCGTTGAACATTGCCCAGGAACAATTGCTGAATGTGCCGAAGGGCACCACGCCGACCCGAACCTTCTACCGACTCGAAGCCGATGGCGTCATCAAGGACGCATTCTGGCTGCGCGTGTATTGGCGTTTCAATCTCGCCAAACAACCCTTGCACAGTGGCGAATATCGCATGCAACCGGGCATGACCGTCGAAAGCCTGATCGACCTGTGGAAACGCGGGGAAATGGTTCAGTACAGCCTGACCCTGGTCGAAGGCTGGAATTTCCGTCAGGTTCGTGCCGCGCTGGCCAAGGAAGAGAAGCTCGATCATAGCCTCAACGGTTTGAGCGATAGCCAGGTCATGGAGAAGCTCGGCCACACCGGGATTTTTCCGGAAGGACGTTTCTTCCCTGACACCTATCGCTACGTGCGCGGCATGTCCGACATCGAGTTGTTGAAAACCGCTTACGACCGCCTCGACGAAGTGCTCGCCAAGGAGTGGGAGCAGCGCGCCGCGGATGCGCCGTACACCGAACCCTATCAGGCGCTGATCATGGCCTCGCTGGTCGAGAAGGAAACCGGCGTACCCCAGGAGCGGGGGCAGATTGCCGGCGTGTTTGTACGGCGCATGGCGATTGGCATGCTGCTGCAGACCGATCCGACGGTGATCTACGGCCTCGGCGACCGCTACAGCGGCAAGCTGACCCGGGCGCACCTCAAGGAAGCGACGCCCTATAACACCTACATGAATGCAGGCCTGCCACCGACGCCGATTTCGATGGTCGGTCGCGAAGCCATCCATGCGGCACTCAATCCGGTGGAGGGCAACAGCCTTTACTTCGTGGCGCGCGGTGATGGCACTCACGTGTTCTCCGATGACCTGGATGCCCACAACAATGCGGTGAAGGAGTTCCAGCTCAAGCGTCGCGCCGATTACCGTTCCAGCCCGGCGCCCGTCTCCACGCCAGAGACACCACCGCCATCCCAGGCTGAACAAGGCGGTACGCAGCAGGCCAAGGCTTCGCAAGAGCAGATGCCGATCCCGGCGGCTTCACCGAACACGGCCCCCGAGGCGCTGCCGCAGGTGCCGTCGCAAGATCCAGCGCCGGCCCCTGAAACGCCAGCCCCCGATGCCAACGCACCGAAAAGCCCGCAATGACTCTGACTAAGGACTGCCTGTGACTGGCTTGTTTATTACTCTGGAAGGCCCGGAAGGCGCCGGCAAGAGCACCAATCGTGAGTACCTGGCCGAGCGCTTGCGCGCTGCCGGCATCGAGGTGGTGCTGACTCGCGAGCCGGGCGGCACGCCGCTGGCCGAGCGCATCCGTGAAGTTCTGCTGGCCCCCGTCGACGAAGTCATGAATCCGGATACCGAGTTGCTGTTGGTGTTCGCCGCGCGTGCCCAGCATCTGGCTGAGGTGATTCGCCCGGCGCTGGCCCGCGGTGCCGTGGTCTTGTGTGATCGTTTTACCGATTCGACATATGCCTACCAGGGCGGTGGTCGCGGCTTGTCGCTGGAGCGCATCGCGAACCTGGAAACCTTCGTTCAAGGCGATCTGCGCCCGGACCTCACACTGATTTTCGATCTGCCAGTCGAGGTGGGGTTGGCCCGCGCCAGTGCTCGCGGTCGCCTGGATCGCTTCGAACTCGAAGGACGGACCTTTTTCGATGCCGTGCGCAATGCCTTCCTCAAGCGGGCCAAAGCTGATCCGGCGCGTTATGTGCTGGTCGATGCTGCCCAACCGTTGGCACAGGTCCAGCAATCGCTGGATGACTTGTTGCCGCGTCTGCTGGAGTTGAGCCGTGGCTGAGGCCTATCCGTGGCAGGAGAACCTTTGGCAGCAACTGGCGGGTCGCACCCAGCATGCGCACGCCTACCTGCTGCATGGCCCGGCCGGGATCGGCAAGCGGGCACTGGCCGAGCGCCTGATGGCCAGCCTGCTGTGCCAGCGTCCGGTCGCGCTGGACGCCTGCGGCGAATGCAAATCCTGCCTGCTGCTCAAGGCCGGCAGCCACCCGGATAACTACATCCTGGAGCCGGAGGAAGCCGACAAGGCGATCAAGGTCGATCAGGTTCGCGACCTGGTCGGTTTCGTGGTGCAGACCGCGCAGTTGGGCGGTCGCAAAGTGGTGCTGATCGAGCCGGTCGAGTCGATGAACATCAACGCCGCCAACGCCTTGCTCAAAAGCCTTGAAGAACCGTCCGGCGATACCGTTCTGTTGCTGGTCAGTCATCAGCCAAGCCGCTTGTTGCCAACCATCAAGAGTCGTTGCGTTCAGCAAGCCTGTCCGCTGCCGGGCGAGGCCATGAGCTTGAAGTGGCTGGCTCAGGCATTGCCGGAGTGTTCCGAAGATGAGCGCGTCGAACTGCTGACGCTGGCCGCCGGTTCGCCACTGGCAGCGGTCAATCTTCAGGCCCAGGGCGTGCGTGAACAGCGCACGCAGGTGGTCGAAGGGGTGAAAAAACTCCTCAAGCAACAGCAATCGCCGACGCAGTTGGCAGAAGAATGGAAAAACATTCCGATGCTGCGCCTGTTCGACTGGTTCTGCGATTGGTCGAGCCTGATCCTGCGCTATCAATTGACCCAGGATGAAGCCGGCCTCGGCCTGGCCGACATGCGCAAAGTCGTGCAATACCTGGCGCAGAAAAGCGCCCAGGGTAAAGTCCTCGATATTCAGGACTGGATCCTCGCCCAGCGACAGAAAGTCTTGAGCAAAGCCAACCTCAATCCGGCCTTGCTGCTGGAGGCCTTGCTGGTGCAATGGGCGTCGTTGCCTGGCCAAAGATGACTGCCCGCGCCTAGACTCTGAATATCAGAACATCCGGCCGTCCCACCCATTCGATGCAAGTTGCAGCCCTTTATGCTCGTAGATTCCCATTGTCACCTTGATCGCCTCGACCTCGCCGCCCACGACGGCTCCCTGGATGCTGCCCTGGAGGCTGCCCGGCAGCGCGGGGTAGGGCACTTTCTATGCATTGGTGTCAGCGCGGACAACGCGGCCGACGTCAAGGCCCTGGCCGAACGTTATGACGACGTCGACTGCTCGGTGGGTGTGCACCCTCTGGATGTGCAGCCGGGTGCCGCCCCCGCGCTGGACTGGCTGTTGCAGGAGCTCAATCACCCGCGTGTGGTCGCCATCGGCGAAACCGGCCTCGATTACCACTACGAGCCGGAAGCGGCGCAGTTGCAGCAAGAGTCCTTTCGCCTGCACCTGCAGGCGGCGCAGCAGACCGGCAAGCCGGTGATCATCCACACCCGCGGGGCCCGCACCGATACCCTGGACTTGCTGCGCGAGGCGGCACTGCCCCAGGCGGGCGTACTGCACTGCTTTACCGAAGACTGGGAAATGGCCAAGGCTGCGCTGGACATGGGCTATTACATTTCCCTGTCCGGGATTGTCACTTTTCGCAATGCCGATGCGTTGCGCGATGTGGCCAGCAAGGTACCGGCCGACCGATTGCTGGTGGAAACCGACTCACCCTACCTGGCGCCGATTCCCCATCGCGGCAAGCCAAACCTGCCGCAGTACGTGCGTGAAGTAGCGGAATTTCTGTCAATGTTGCGCGGTGAACCCTACGAGCGGTTTGCCGAGCAAACCACGGCCAATTTCAAGCGGCTGTTCCCGCTGGCGCATGTGAAAGGTTAAATCGCAGGCAAAAAAAACCCGGGTTCTGGGGGGTGAATCCGGGTTAAGACCATTAGGAGTAAAACAATGGCACGCGGTCCGTTGGTACCAATATCGGCGTGACACTTGGGGGAGATGCCCCGCCGACATTTCAAGTATTGATCAGGATTGCGCCTAGTCCAGTTTGGTGGCACGGGTTTTTAAACAAATTTGGAATACATGCGCTTCGGAAGAGTTCTCATCAACCCGTAAACGTGCGCGAAATGACCGGAAAGCACAGATATGGTCGGATGATCCGTGCATTTTTGTGCAAGTTAGGCATAATACGCGGCTTCGAATTTTGACCCCGACAGACCTTTTCTTATGCATAAAGAACCTCGTAAGGTCCGTGAGTTTCGTCGCCGCGAGCAGGAAATTCTCGATACCGCGCTCAAGCTGTTCCTCGAACAAGGTGAAGACAGTGTCACCGTCGAGATGATTGCTGATGCCGTCGGTATCGGCAAAGGCACGATCTACAAGCACTTCAAATCCAAGGCGGAAATCTACCTGCGCCTGATGCTCGACTACGAGCGCGATTTGAACGCACTGCTGCATTCGGCTGATGTCGACAAGGACAAGGAAGCCTTGTCCCGCGCGTATTTCGAATTCCGCATGCGCGATCCTCAGCGCTATCGCCTGTTCGACCGCCTCGAAGAGAAAGTGGTCAAGGGCAACCAGGTGCCGGAGATGATCGAGGAGCTGCACAAGATCCGCGCCTCGAACTTCGAACGCCTGACCCTGCTGATCAAGGGCCGGATCAGCGAAGGCAAGCTTGAAGACGTGCCGCCTTACTTCCATTACTGCGCGTCCTGGGCGCTGGTGCACGGTGCCGTCGCGCTCTATCACTCGCCATTCTGGAGCAATGTGCTGGAAGATCAGGAAGGTTTCTTCCAGTTCCTCATGGACATCGGCGTGCGCATGGGCAACAAGCGCAAGCGCGACACCGACACACCGAGCAGCTGAGCCATTCAGTTGTCTTATTGCGCCATGATTTTGCTACTTGGCGCAGTACCGCAGGAATATACTCAGGTAGTGGGACTTGCTAAAACTTGATTTCTGAGTCAAGTTTTAGCAACCCGATATTCTTCCGCCGGAGTGACCATGATCGTTGACCGTCAAGGCAGGCGTTTTCGCAACTTGCGAATCAGTCTGACCTCTGCCTGCAATTACGCCTGTACCTACTGTGTGCCCAACGGCAAGCGGCTGGTGGCTGCGCAGGACGAACTGTCGGCAGAAGCCATGGCCCGCGGTGTGGCTTATCTGATTGAGGCGGCGGGAATCGAACGCCTGCGCATTACCGGCGGCGAGCCGCTGGTCAGCCCGAAACTCGAGGCGTTCATGACGGCGGTCGGGAAGATGGGCCTGGAAGACATCAGCCTGACCACCAATGGTCAGTTGCTGGCGAAGAAACTGCCTCTGCTGGTGAACGCCGGCATTCGGCGCCTCAACGTCTCTCTCGATACCCTCGACGCCAGTGCATTCCGCGGCATTGCCCGGGGCGGCGACCTGGCCACTGTACTCAACGGCATGAGCGAGGCCAGTGCGGCCGGCATGAAGATCAAGGTCAACATGGTGCCGCTGCGCGGGCAGAACCTTGATCAAGTAATGCCGTTGCTCGACTACTGTCTGGAGCGCGGTTATGAATTGCGCTTCATCGAGCTGATGCGCATGGGCCACCTGGCCAACGATTCCAATGCCTTTCTGCAACAGTTCGTCAGCCTTCAGCATCTGCTGGGCCTGATCGGCGAGCGCTATGAGTACCTGCAGGCCGATGCCCCGGTCGATGCGACGGCCGTTCGCTATGAAATTCCCGGCCAGGGTTACTTCGGCGTGATCGCCAACGAAAGCGTGCCTTTCTGCCGTACCTGCTCGCGACTTCGCCTGTCCTCCACCGGGTGGCTGCATGGCTGCCTGTCGTCGAGCAATCGCCATTACATCGGCGACCTGCTGGACAAGCCCCGTCACCAGGCGCTGCCGGCCTTGCAACGCCTGCTGGTGAAAGCCTTGGGCGACAAGCAGGAAGTGGCGTTCTCCGGCGGCGCGACTGTCATGAAGATTATCGGCGGCTGAACCGGCCTCTTCGCGAGCAGGCTCGCTCCCACAGGGATTTGCGCAAACCCTGTGGGAGCGAGCCTGCTCGCGAAGAGGTCTATGAAGTTTTGCTGGTCACAAGCTGGCGCAAAAGCTGCATCCTACGGCCATTCGCCGGTTTTCCGACACCGGCCTCTGGAGGATAGGATGCGTAGCCTGGTTTTGCTGCTGGCCGTTTTGGCACTTGGTGGCTGCATGAACGTCAGCGATATGGCCGAGGGGACTCGTTACCATATGAGCGATGCGGGCTTGCTCGATCACAGCGACAGCCGTCGCGTAAACAACCTGCGCATTCAGCCTGACTCGTTTGTCTACATCGCCCAGGGCGCTTTCGTGCCGCCGGGCAGCACCCTTTATCCACGACCCAACGTGATAGCCGAAGTCGCGTTCGATGGCTTCGTCGAATACTTCCCGATGGTCCGCCGTGCCCGTACACCGGAAGGCCTTGACCAGGCCATGGGCGAAGCCCGTGCCGCCGGTGCGCACTATCTGCTCTACACCCGGTTTGCCAAGTCTGACGACCGTATCGGCAACTCAGACGAGTGGCTGGATCAGGAAGCCCTGGACCGCCTCGGCATCGACAGCGGTATGATTCAGATCATGTTGATCGAGACCAGCACCCAGTATTTGATTGATACTGCGACCATCAAGAGTCGTGGCGGTTTACTGACGTTTCACGATAAAAAACCCGAAGACCTGATGGGCCCGCCGCTGGAACAATATGCGCGCAGCCTGCTGGGGCTCAGCGACCAGTAAAACCAAGGAGAACGCCATGAGTGGCCCGCAAAAAGCCAACGACCTGCTGGGGCAAATCCCCAAGACCCAAGGCTTGCCGCCGGTGCACCTGTGGAATCCCGATTTCTGCGGCGACATCGACATGCGCATCGCCCGGGACGGCACCTGGTATTACCTGGGCACGCCGATCGGCCGCAAGCCGATGGTCAAACTGTTCTCCACCATCATTCGCCGCGACGGCGATGATTATTTCCTGATCACCCCGGTCGAAAAGGTCGGCATCAAGGTCGACGATGCGCCGTTCGTGGCGATTGCGGTGGACGTGGAAGGCGAGGGCGAAGCGCAGGTGTTGCGCTTTACCACCAACGTCGATGAAACCACCGAGGCAGGCAGCGAGCACCCGATGCGGGTGGTCATCGACCCGGTAACGCAGGAACCCGCGCCTTACGTGCATGTGCGCAGCAACCTTGAAGCATTGATTCACCGCAATGTGTTCTATCAACTCGTGGAGCTGGCGGTGAGTCGCGAAATAGATGGCCAGCGCTGGCTCGGTGTCTGGAGTGGCGGCGAGTTCTTCCCCATCGGCCTCGAGCCCTGACGCATAACCCTGTGGGAGCGGGCTTGCTCGCGAAGGCGCCGGGTCAGCTGACATCTTTGTCGGATGTGACTCCGTCTTCGCGAGCAAGCCCGCTCCCACATTAGGCTTATGAGTTTCTCCAAAAAATCAAATTGACACCCAATCGTATGATGATTAGCGTGGGCTTCCATTGCGAACGGCTTTGAGGTGTCCATGTCCAGCAGCTTTCATGCGTCGACGGTTGACTGGTTGGGATGCTGGCTCGCCACGGGGCAGGTCAAGCCGGGTGAGTCACTCAAGGTCGAAGCCGAGCTCGGCGAACAACTTGGCGTGAGCCGCACGGTCATCCGCGAAGCGATCAAGACCCTGGTTGCCAAAGGCATGCTCGAGGTCGGTCCGAAAGTCGGCACGCGGGTGTTGCCGGTGCGGCGCTGGAACCTCTTCGATCCCCAAGTCGTCGGCTGGTTGTCGCGCAGCGGCTTGCCGGAAAACTTCGTCGACGATCTGCTCGACCTGCGCCGCACCATCGAACCGATGGCGGTGCGCTGGGCTTGCGAGCGCGCAACCGGCGAGCAGGTGGACGCCATCCTGATGGCCTGCAACGCACTGGAGCGGGCGGTGGACAGCGGCATCGACTACAACCGTGCCGACCAGTTCTTTCACGAATGCATCCTCGCTGCCAGCCACAATCAGTTCATCGAACAGATGGTTCCCGCCCTCGGCGCGTTACTGGCCGTGGCCTTTGAAGTGTCCGCCGCCGACCCGGATGAACTGCGTCGTACCTTGCCGATTCACCGGGACCTGGCCGAGGCCATCGCGGCCCGTGATACCGCCCGGGGCGTCTGGGCCTGCATGACCCTGATCGATAACGCCGCCCTGGCGATCAAGCGTTACTACCCGCAAGTCATGGCCGATAGAAAAGCCAGCTGAAAACGAAGAGCTGTTGCAGGAGCGAGCAAGCTCGCTCCTGCACAATAAAAACAAGAACACTGCAGGAGGCTTCATGACGTGGACCGCGGTTACCGGGCATCGGGCGAAACTGGGCGAGGGCCCGTTCTGGGATGCGCCGACCCAGGCCCTGTATTGGGTGGATATCGCCGGTAAACAGGCGTTGCGGCTGATTGGCGCCAATGTGCAGATCTGGCAGATGCCGGAGCATGTGTCGGCATTCATCCCCTGCGCCAGCGGCGACGCCCTGGTGACACTGGGCAGTGGTGTGTATCGGCTGGACCTGGACTCCCCCGGGCTGGACCCGCGCCTGACATTGTTCTGTGTGGCCGATCCGCAACCGGGCAATCGCCCCAACGAAGCCCGCTGCGATGCCCAGGGCCGGCTCTGGCTCGGCACCATGCAAAACAACATCGGCGAGCGGGGCGAAGACTTGCCCATCGAACGGCGCTCCGGCGGGCTGTTTCGCATTGATCGGGACGCTCGGGTCATGCCGCTGCTCCGAGGGTTGGGCATCCCCAACACGCTGTTGTGGAGCGATGACGCCACCGGCGTTTATTTCGGCGATAGCCTCGATGGCACTTTGTATCGACATTTCATCCGTACCGACGGAGCCCTCGATGCGTCGCAGGTCTGGTTTGGCCCCCATGGGCGCGGCGGTCCGGACGGTTCGGCGATGGATGCCGAAGGTTTTATCTGGAATGCCCGTTGGGACGGCCACTGTCTGCTCAGGTTGAACCCTGACGGTAAGGTCGATCGGATCATCGAACTGCCGATCAGCCGTCCCACCAGTTGTGTATTCGGCGGTGCGGACCTGAAAACCCTGTACATCACCAGCGCGGCAAGTCCGCTGGGCCATCCGTTGGATGGGGCCGTGTTGTCAATTGCGGTGGATGTGCCTGGAAAGCATTGCACTCGTTTTGCTGGCTGAATCCCAAAATATGGGATGTAAATATATATATTGAGATTTTTCGCAAGCCGGGTTTATAGTCGGCCTCACCAGTGACATGCACTCACACTTAAAAAAACAAAACAGGTGAAGTGATGCAGCGAAACTCCCCCGCATTTCCTTGCGCAGACACGGCCTCAGACCGTTTCCAGGCTGAAACGTTTTTGCGCTCACCTGTTTCTTGCTCAACGCCTTTTGACCGGACATCGCCAGATGCCCGGTTTTCGTCGTGTTTTCGAACAGGAGTCCTGATCCATGGCTGAACCGTTGTCATTGCCACCGGTACCCGAACCGCCGAAGGGCGAACGCCTGAAAAACAAGGTCGTATTGCTGACCGGTGCCGCCCAGGGCATTGGCGAAGCGATTGTGGCGACCTTTGCGTCCCAGCAAGCCAGGTTGATCATCAGCGACATCCAGGCCGAAAAGGTCGAGAGGGTCGCGGCGCACTGGCGCGGTCAAGGCGCCGATGTGGTGGCGATCAAGGCCGACGTATCGCGCCAGCAGGATCTGCAGGCCATGGCCCGGCTGGCAATCGACCTGCACGGCCGGATCGATGTGCTGGTCAACTGCGCCGGGGTCAACGTGTTCCGTGATCCGCTGGAAATGAGCGAGGAAGACTGGCGCCGCTGCTTTGCCATTGACCTGGACGGTGCGTGGTACGGCTGCAAGGCGGTATTGCCACAGATGATCGAGCAGGGCATCGGCAGCATCATCAACATTGCCTCCACCCATTCCAGCCACATCATTCCGGGCTGCTTCCCGTACCCGGTGGCCAAGCATGGCCTGCTCGGCCTGACTCGCGCGCTGGGCATCGAATATGCGTCCAGGGGCATCCGCGTCAATGCCATCGCACCGGGCTACATCGAAACCCAGATCAACATCGATTACTGGAACGGTTTCGCCGACCCCCACGCCGAACGTCAGCGCGCGTTCGACCTGCACCCGCCGCGCCGCATCGGGCAGCCGATCGAGGTGGCAATGACGGCCGTGTTCCTGGCCAGTGATGAAGCGCCGTTCATCAATGCCTCGTGCATCACCATCGATGGCGGGCGCTCGGTGATGTACCACGACTGAGTGATCGGGCTTTTGGGCGTCTTGCTACGTCCGAAATTCAATCATCATACGATATGACTATTGGCAGTACGGCTGTACCGTCCATTGGCTACAAAGAACGCTTTCAAAGAACGCTCAAGAACAATAACAAGGAGTCTGCTTATGAATCGTCGTCACGCTATCCGTTCCCTGTGCTGTGCCGCTTTGGCGGTCTCGGCGGTCAGCCTGAGCAGCACGCTGCTGGCGGCCGAGGAAGTGAAAATCGGTTTCCTGGTCAAGCAAGCGGAGGAGCCCTGGTTCCAGACGGAATGGGCATTTGCCGAAAAGGCCGGGAAAGAGAAGGGTTTCACCCTGATCAAGATCGCCGTGCCGGACGGTGAGAAAACCCTGTCTGCAATCGACAGCCTTGCGGCCAATGGCGCCAAGGGGTTCGTGATCTGTCCGCCGGACGTGTCCCTGGGCCCTGCGATCATGGCCAAGGCCAAACTCAACGGGTTGAAGGTGATTGCTGTCGACGACCGTTTCGTCGATGCCAGCGGCAAATTCATGGAAGACGTGCCGTACCTGGGCATGGCCGCGTTCGAAGTCGGGCAGAAGCAGGGCAACGCCATGGCCACTGAGGCGAAGAAGCGCGGCTGGGACTGGAAAGACACCTATGCGGTGATCAACACCTACAACGAACTCGATACCGGCAAGAAGCGCACCGACGGCTCGGTCAAGGCCCTGCAAGATGCTGGCATGCCGAAGGACCACATCCTGTTCGCGGCCCTGAAAACCCTCGATGTGCCGGGCAGCATGGACGCCACCAACTCGGCCCTGGTGAAGCTGCCGGGTGCGGCGAAGAACCTGATCATCGGCGGCATGAACGACAACACCGTGCTCGGCGGCGTGCGCGCCACCGAGAGCGCCGGCTTCGCTGCGGCCAACGTGATCGGCATCGGCATCAACGGTACCGACGCCATCGGCGAGCTGAAGAAACCCGACAGCGGCTTCTACGGCTCGATGCTGCCAAGCCCGCACATCGAGGGCTACAACACCGCGAGCATGATGTACGAGTGGGTCACCACCGGCACTGAACCGGCGAAATTCACGGCCATGGACGACGTGACGCTGATCACCCGCGACAACTTCAAGCAGGAACTGGAAAAGATCGGCTTGTGGAACTGACGGCCGTTGGATTTCAGTGGCGGCCTCGGTGATGGGGTTGCCTGATCGGTGTGAAGAGGTGGGTTATGCACGCGCAAACAAATACTCAACAACACAGCGGCAGCTTGCGCTTCAACGGGATCGGCAAGACCTTTCCCGGGGTCAAGGCGCTGGACAACATCAGCTTCGCCGCCCATCCGGGGCAGGTTCATGCCTTGATGGGCGAGAACGGCGCCGGCAAGTCGACGCTGCTGAAAATCCTCGGCGGGGCGTACATTCCCAGCAGTGGTGCCTTGCAGATCGGTGAGCGGACGATGGACTTCAAGTCCACCGCCGACAGCATCGGCAGTGGCGTCGCGGTGATCCACCAGGAGCTGCATCTGGTGCCGGAAATGAGCGTGGCGGAGAACCTGTTTCTCGGGCACCTGCCAGCCAGTTTCGGCCTGATCAACCGCGCTGCCCTGCGCCAAAGGGCACTGGCCTGCCTCAAAGGCCTAGCCGATGAAATCGACCCGCAAGAGAAAGTCGGGCGCCTGTCCCTCGGCCAGCGACAGCTGGTGGAAATCGCCAAGGCGTTGTCCCGTGGCGCCCATGTGATTGCCTTCGACGAACCCACCAGCAGCCTGTCGGCGCGGGAGATCGAGCGCTTGATGGCGATCATCGGCCGACTGCGGGACGAGGGCAAAGTGGTGCTCTACGTGTCCCATCGCATGGAAGAGGTGTTCCGCATTTGTGATGCAGTGACGGTGTTCAAGGACGGGCGATACGTGTGCACGTTCGACGACATGAGCCAGCTGACCCACGATCAACTGGTCACCTGCATGGTCGGGCGCGACATCCAGGACATCTACGATTACCGCCCCCGCCAACGTGGTGCCGTGGCACTCAAGGTCGACGGTTTGCTCGGGCCCGGGTTACGCGAGCCGGTGAGTTTCGAGGTGCACAAAGGCGAAATCCTCGGCCTGTTCGGCTTGGTCGGCGCCGGTCGCACCGAGCTGCTGCGCCTGCTCAGTGGCCTGGCGCGCAACAGCGCCGGACGCCTGGAACTGCGTGGCCATGAACTGCAACTGCGCTCACCCCGGGACGCCATTGCCGCCGGAATCCTGTTGTGCCCCGAGGACCGCAAGAAGGAGGGCATCCTGCCGCTGGCCAGCGTCGCCGAGAACATCAACATCAGCGCACGCGGCGCCCATTCCACCTTTGGCTGCCTGTTGCGCGGCCTGTGGGAGAAGGACAACGCCGACCGGCAGATCAAGGCGCTCAAGGTGAAAACGCCGCACGCCGGGCAGCCGATCAAGTTTCTTTCCGGCGGCAATCAGCAGAAGGCCATTCTCGGCCGCTGGCTGTCGATGCCAATGAAAGTGCTGCTGCTTGACGAACCCACCCGCGGCATCGACATCGGTGCCAAGGCCGAGATCTACCAGATCATCCATAACCTGGCGAACGAAGGCATCGCGGTGATCGTGGTGTCCAGTGACTTGATGGAAGTCATGGGCATTTCCGACCGCATCCTGGTGCTTTGTGAAGGTGCGCTGAGTGGCGAACTGAGCCGCGACCAGGCCAACGAATCCAACCTGCTGCAACTGGCTTTGCCGCGCCAACGCGCTGACGGCGTGGCGAACTGAGAGGTGACTATGATGACAACCCAAAACAACACCCTGCCAACCACGCGCAGACCGCTGGACCTGCGGCGCTTCCTCGATGACTGGGTGATGCTGCTGGCCGCCGTCGGCATCTTTGTCGCCTGCACCTTGCTGATCGACAACTTCCTTTCACCACTGAACATGCGTGGCCTGGGCCTGGCGATTTCCACCACGGGCATTGCTGCCTGCACCATGTTGTATTGCCTGGCGTCCGGGCATTTCGACTTGTCGGTGGGCTCGGTGATCGCCTGTGCCGGAGTGGTCGCAGCGGTGGTGATGCGCGACACCGACAGCGTGTTTCTCGGTGTCTGTGCGGCGCTGGTGATGGGGCTGATCGTCGGGCTGATCAACGGCATCGTCATCGCCAAACTGCGGGTCAACGCGTTGATCACCACCTTGGCGACCATGCAGATCGTGCGTGGCCTGGCCTACATCTTTGCCAATGGCAAAGCGGTGGGTGTGTCTCAGGAATCGTTTTTCGTCTTCGGTAATGGCCAGCTGTTCGGTGTGCCGGTACCGATCCTGATCACCATCGTCTGCTTCCTGTTTTTTGGCTGGCTGCTGAACTACACCACCTACGGGCGCAACACCATGGCGATCGGCGGCAACCAGGAAGCGGCGCTGCTGGCCGGGGTGAATGTCGACCGGACCAAGATCATCATCTTCGCCGTGCATGGCGTGATCGGGGCGTTGGCCGGGGTCATCCTGGCGTCGCGCATGACCTCGGGACAGCCGATGATCGGCCAGGGCTTCGAGCTGACGGTGATCTCGGCCTGCGTGCTGGGCGGGGTGTCGTTGAGTGGCGGGATCGGCATGATCCGGCATGTGATTGCGGGGGTGTTGATCCTGGCGATCATCGAGAATGCGATGAACCTGAAGAACATCGATACGTTTTATCAGTATGTGATCCGGGGTTCGATTTTGCTGCTGGCTGTCGTGATCGACCGTCTCAAGCAACGCTAACGCCGTAATTCCCTGTGGGAGCAAGCCTGCTCGCGAAAGCGGTGGGTCTGACAGCTGGATGTTGGCTGTGCCGACATCTTCGCGAGCAGGCTCGCTTCCACAAAGGGCGCGGCACTCCTTCCGTCATGTTCCTTAAATATTCCTTGCCCGTGATTACCCGTTTCAGGTATCAATTTGTACATGATTAGACAGGTACGATTTGACAAGAAACAACGGGTGGTCGACGAACTCATCCGGCGCATCGAAAGCGGCCTCCTGGAGGACGGCTTTCAGTTGCCGGGCGAGCATCAGTTGGCTCAGGAATTCAAAGTCAGCCGAGGCACTTTGCGTGAAGCGCTGGCCGAATTGAAACGGCGCAACTACATCGCGACGCAGAGCGGGGTGGGTTCCATCGTCACGTATGACGGTGTGGTACTCGACCAGCGCAGCGGTTGGGCGCAGGCGCTGGCTGACAGCGGGGCGCTGGTCAATACCGAGGTGTTGCGGCTGGAGGCGGTTACCCGTCCCGATCTGCTGTCGCGTTTCGGCACCGACCAGTTCATCACCCTCGACCGTCGCCGCCGCTCAAATGACGGTACGCTGGTCTCCCTCGAACGTTCATTGATGCCCGCCAGCGGAGGCCTGGAAAGCCTGCCGCGGGTCGGCCTGATCGACAACTCCCTGACTATTACCCTGGCCGCTTATGGCTATATCGGCGAGCGCGGCGATCAGTGGATTGGTGCCGAGCCCCTGAACGCCGAAGACGCCGAACTGCTGGGGCGCCCGGAGGGCACGGTTTTCCTCAAGGCCTTGCGCACCACCTACGACCGGCAGAACCGTTTCATGGAACAGGTCGAAAGCCTGCTCGATCCCGTGCACTTTCGCCTGCACCTGCAATTTGGAAACTCGAAATGACCGCGCTCAATCGTGCCCTGGGCGCGTTCTATGGCCTGGCCCTGGGCGATGCCCTGGGCATGCCGACCCAATCCTTGAGCCGAGTTGAAATCCAGGCGCGCTTTGGTGAAATCACCGACCTGGAAGACGCCGGCCCCAATCAGCCGATCGCCGCCAACATGCCCAAGGGTTCGATCACCGACGACACCGAACAGGCGATCCTGGTCGGCCAGCTGTTGATCGATGGCGAGGGCAAGATCGAGCCGTCAGTACTTGCACAGCGGCTGATCGAATGGGAAGCCGTGATGCAGGCCAAGGGCTCGCAGGATTTGCTTGGCCCTTCGACCAAACGCGCCATCGAGATGATCCTCGCCGGTCATTCGCCGGAAGAAGCGGGGCGCTATGGCACCACCAACGGCGCGGCGATGCGTATTACGCCTGTGGGGATCGCGGCGAACGTCGCCGATCCGCAGCGTTTCATTGAAGCCGTCGTGCAGGCCTGTCAGGTCACCCACAACACCACACTGGGGATTTCCAGTGCGGCGGCGGTGGCGGCGGTGGTGTCTGCCGGTATCAACGGCATGGATCTCGGTGAAGCCTTGAACCTCGGCCAACAGATTGCCCAACAGGCGGAAAGCCATGGCCACTGGGTCGCCGGTGGGCGGATGGCCTCGCGCATCAGTTGGGCACGGAGCATCAGCGTCGACAGTGACAAAGGGCTGCTCGCCGATTTGCTGTACGACGTGATCGGCACCTCGGTGGCGTCCCAGGAGTCGGTGGTGGTGTCGTTCGCCCTGGCCCAGCAAGTGGCCATCGGTGAAATGAACGCCTTCGATGCGTTGTGCATGGCGGCCAGCCTGGGCGGCGACACGGACACCATCGCGGCGATTTTGGGCGCGATGCTCGGAGCCTGCCTGGGTCTTGAGAGCTGGCCGGTCGAGATGATCGACAAGGTCAAGGTGGTTAATGGTCTGGAGCTTGAGCCCCTTGTGACAGGGCTTCTTGCTTTGCGTTGACTGGACTGGCGCCTTCGCGGGCAAGCCCGCTCCCACAGGTTTAGTGCAAGCCTCAAGTTCACGCTGTACCTGTGGGAGCGGGCTTGCCCGCGATGGGCGCGCCGCCAAATAAAGTTTGATACCCCCCGCGATGGAGCGCATGAACACGGCCAGGATGGCCGGGCTGTAGTGTCGATTTCCCGAATTGCCCACAACCACAACAAATGGCAACAGGAGCATTTTCATGAGTTCAACCAACGCCGGGCAAAGCGCCGGGCAACTGGAAACCCGTGGCATCGAACCGGTGCCGGAAGCCGAGTGCAACGGGCATCCGCTGCAGCTGTTCTGGGTCTGGTTCGCCGCCAACATTTCCATCCTCGGCCTGCCGCTGGGTGCGACGCTCGTGGCCTTTCGCGGGTTGGCGATCTGGCAGGCGATCATCGTCGCGATTCTCGGTGCCGCCGGTTCCTTTGCGGTGGTCGGGATCATCTCCATCGCCGGCCGCCGTGGCCGTGCGCCGAGCCTGACCCTGTCACGAGCGATCTTCGGTGTGCGCGGCAACATCGGCCCGACGCTGGTCTCGCTGATGTCGCGCCTGGGCTGGGAAACCGTCAACACCACCACCGCTGCGTTCGTTTTGCTGTCGTTGTGTTCGATCCTGTTCGGCTCGCCGGTGGAGGCCAAGAGCGCGCCGGTGTTGACCTTGGTGTTCATCGCGATTTTCGTGCTGCTGACCTTGTCGGTGTCCGGTCTCGGCCATGCGACCTTGTTGGTGATTCAGAAGTGGGCGACGTACGTGTTCGGCGCGCTGAACATTCTGGTCGGCGGCTTCCTCTGTGCCACCATCGACTGGAGCGCCGTGTTCAACGCCACCCCCGCGCCGCTCAGCGCGATGATCATCGGCGTCGGCACCATGGCCGCCGGCACCGGGATCGGTTGGGCCAACGCCGGCGCGGACATGTCGCGCTACCAGCACCGCAACGTCAAGGCGGTGCGCCTGGTGGCCTCGGCGGCGTTCGGTGCGGGGATTCCCCTGGTGCTGCTGATCACGCTCGGCGGCCTGCTGTCGGTGGGCAACAACGATCTGGCGCAAGCCACCGACCCGATCATCGCGATCCGCGACATGCTGCCGACCTGGATGGCCGTGCCGTACCTGATCACTGCCTTCGGCGGCCTGTTGCTGTCGAATAACCTGTCGGTGTACTCCGCGGGCTTGACCACGCTGACCCTGGGTTTGAAGGTCAAGCGTGTCTATGCCGTGGTGGTGGACATCGTCGCGATCTTCGCCGGTTCGATCTACTTCATGCTGATCGCCGACAGCTTCTACGGTCCGTTCATTACCTTCATCTCGCTGCTGGCGGTGCCGATCACCGCGTGGGTCGGGATCTTCGTGGTCGACCTGATTCATCGCCACTACTACAGCCCCAAGGACCTGCTGGACGTCAGCCCGAGCAGTGCCTACTGGTATCGCGGCGGTGTCGAATGGCGTGCCTTCGGTGCCTGGGCGGTCGCGATCGTGCTGGGCTTCAGTTTCACCACCATCGGCACCACCGCCGAAAATGTCTGGTTCAAGGGCTTTCTGTCGGACTCCTGGCTGGGCCACAACGGCCTCGGCTGGATCGTGACCTTCGTGGTGGCTGGCGGAATCTATTGGATACTCGGCGGGGCGAAGGATCGTCGTGCCGCGCTGGTCGAGAATGCTCATGCCTAGAATGCTGCACACCGGCCAGGTCATCATCGACCTGGTCATGGCCGTGGACAAACTGCCCGAGAAGGGCGGCGACGTGCTGGCGCAGTCCGCCAGTTTCGAGGCCGGCGGCGGCTTCAATGTGATGGCGGCCGCACAACGCAATGGGCTGCCGGTGGTCTACCTTGGTCGTCACGGTACCGGACGATTCGGTGACCTGGCCCGTGACGCGATGAACGCCGAAGGCATCCGCATCGGCATTGCTGACCGCGCCGGGCGCGATACCGGGCTGTGCGTGGCCATCACCGACGCTTCGGCCGAGCGCAGTTTCGTCTCCTACATCGGCGCCGAAGGCGAGTTGAGCACGCAGGATCTGGCCAGCGTGCCGGTTGAGGCGGGTGATTATGCGTACGTCAGCGGCTACAGCCTGCTGCACGTCGGCAAGGCGCAAGCGCTGGTGGACTGGACGCTGGCGCTTCCGAGCACAGTCAAGGTGGTGTTCGATCCGGGACCGCTGGTGGATTCGCCGGACGAACCCATGATGCAAGCCTTGCTCTCGCGCATCGATGTGTGGACCAGCAATGCTGTGGAAGCGCGGAAATTTACCGGCGCGTCGGACATCACCGAGGCGCTGGACTGCCTGGCCGGGCACCTGTCGGCAAAGGCGCTGATAGTGGTGCGCGACGGGCCCAAGGGCTGCTGGATCAGCCAGGGCGGCGAGTGTCGGCATGTGCCGGGGTTCAAGGTCGACGCCGTGGACAGCAATGGTGCCGGCGATGCCCATGCCGGTGTGTTTGTGGCGGGGCTGGCGCGAGGTTTGCCGGCATTCGAGGCGGCGCAGCGGGCCAATGCCGCGGCGGCGCTGGCGGTCACCCGTTGGGGGCCGGCGACTTCGCCGGGGACGGCTGAAGTGGATGAATGGATCAGGCGGTCCTTCGGCGCCTGATCCATTGCCATGTCCTCAAGCCGGAGACTATTGGCTGTCGCCTTCGTCGTCAGCCGAGTCACCGCTAGTGGTCGAGCCCAGTCCGCCGCTGGCGGGCGTTTTGCTGCCTGGCAAACTCATACCGCCCTGGCGCCCCGTATCATTGCCTTGAACCCGCGGGTCGGTGCCGGTGGACGGTGGCAGGTTGTGGTCGATCGTGGTGCCATCGGTGTTCATGCCGGGGGCACTCTGGATGGCGGGCGCCCTGGGTTTTTCCACCGGGTTGGTCGGGCCGGTGCTGGAACCGAGGGCCGCGGCGAAGGTGGCAGTCGAAAAAAGGGCCACGAGAACGAGGGCGATCAACCTGGACAGGATCATGGTGTTGTCTCCAACGAGTAGAGTCCTTACCTGATTAGTCCACACTCGATCTGAATGGGTGCATTATCAGCGACGAACGGCTCAGGCTTGCTCCAATACCCTGACCGCTGCAACTCTTCGCCAGATCAACCGGCCCACGGTGATCATCCAGTTGAGCACGGCGACCGTCAGCACCGTGAGCAACAGGCTGGCCATGCCTTGCTCGACGATGATTTTCCCGGCCAGCAGGGGAAAGCCGAACACGCCGATGAAGTACGACAGGCTGAACAGCAGCAAGGATTGCGCGGTGGTGCCGTTCGGCGCTTCATTGGCGGCCAGGCCGTTGATCACCGAGTAGGTCAGGCCGTAACCGATCCCGAGCATCACCGCTGCGAGCACATAGCTGAAGCTGCTGTCGACGACAAAACCGAACATCATGATCGATGCCAGCATCAGCCCCGAAAGCAGGCACGATGCACGCAATGGATCGCGCTTGACCACGAAGCCGGCAACCAGCATGCGACCACTGATCGCCGCACTCATGAAGCCGAGGAAGAACAGTGAATAGTCAAGCGAACGCGCTGCGGCATAACTGGTTTGAAAGCTCGACAGACCGCCAAACACGCAGCCGCCGAGACCGACCATGATGATCGGGAAAACGGCCCTGGACGACAGCACCTGACCGGCTGCACGCCAGGAAATCCGCGACACGCTGTTCGATTGCGCGGGCGCCGGTTGCAGTTGTCGACCTAGGTGCCAGAACAGCAATACGCCGATCAGGCTGGCCAGTGCCGCCAGGTAAAACGCCGCGGTCACCGGATAGCCCAGGGCGCTCGCCGCACGACCGAGCAACGGGCCGCTGCCGATCCCGGTCATCATGCTGCCCGACAGCAGGGCGAAGTACCTGGCGCGCTGTGCGGGTGTCACCAGGCCCGCCACGATGATCGGCCCGAGGGTGTAGAACACGCCCCAGCCCAACCCCAGCAGCAACCCGAAAAACAACAGCAGATGGCCAAAGCCCGGGGTCAGGGCGAAGCCCAGGCTGGCCGCCACCAGCAATACGCCGAACAGCGCCACGGATCGGGCGGCACCGAGCACGTCGGACAAATGACCGGAAACAATCACCGCCGCAAAGGTGCTGAGCATCGCTGCCGAAATCACGCTTCCGGCGTCGTGTTCGTTACCGCCGCGAGAACCAATCAGCAGCGACAGCAGGAACGTCGAGCCGTAGGACAACGAAAGCAGGTAGCTGGCGAGGCAAAACAGGCCGAACAACTTGCTTGAGACAGGGGGTGTTGCGGTAGACATGACGCGGTTCCTTGACCGGATAAATGGGCAGCGCGTCTATCTAACCACGCACTGCCCGAATGTCAGGTCCGAGTTTTTCGATTCCAGGATTAGTGCAGGCCGGAGTAAACACCCTTTGTAGGAGCGAGCTCGCTCGCGATGAACCCGAGAACACCGCGCGTATCCAGAAAGCACGCGTTATCGTTAACGACCATCGCGAGCGAGCTCGCTCCTACAGGTGTCGGGACAGCCCCCTCGCCACAAATACCGCGCCGACTTAGTATGGCGTTTTCCATTTTTGACAAGGCACGTCCATGACGATCGAAATCCGCCCGGCGACCCCCAGTGACGCACCGCAAATCCTCGCGTTCATCACTGAACTGGCCGACTACGAACGTGCCCGCCATGAAGTCATCGCCAGCGTTGCCGACATCGAGCGCAGCCTGTTCAGCGAAGGCGCCACTGCCCATGGCCTGATCTGCCTGCGCGACGGTGCACCCATCGGTTTCGCGGTGTTCTTCTTCAGCTATTCCACCTGGCTTGGCAGCAACTGCCTGTACCTCGAAGACCTCTACATCACCCCGGAACAGCGCGGCGGCGGTGCGGGCAAGACCCTGCTGCGGCATCTGGCGAAAATCGCCTGCGCCAACGACTGCGGCCGTTTCGAGTGGAGTGTGCTGGAGTGGAATACTCCGGCCATCGAATTCTACAAATCCCTGGGCGCGCAACCGCAGGAAGAGTGGGTTCGGTATCGGATGGACGGGGCTGTGCTGCGGGATTTCGCAGCGGGTAACTGATCACTTTTGAAAGATCGCAGCCTTCGGGCTGCTTTTTTTTTGCTTTGTCTCACTATGTGGGATTGATATTTATATATTGAGATTTATCCCGGCTGAGGTTTATAGTCCTGCTCACTCACTGCCAAAAACCAAAACAGGTGAAGCGATGCAGGCGCAATTGATCGCGCTCGACTGGGGGACGACCTCATTACGTGCTTACAAACTGGCTGAAGGCGGGCAGGTGCTCGAACAGCGGTCGCTGTCATCGGGGATCATGCAACTGCCGAAGGCGCCACGAATCATTGGCGGCCGCGAATGCACCGATGGTTTCGAACTGGCCTTCGACGAGGCTTGCGGCGATTGGCTCGATGCGCAGCCGCAATTACCGGTGATTGCCTGCGGCATGGTCGGCAGCGCCCAGGGCTGGCGTGAAGCGGCTTACCGCGACACACCGGCGAACGTCGCCAATCTCGGTACTTCCTTGCAAACCGTGCGCAGCCTGCGCGGCGTCGATGTGCACATTGTGCCTGGCGTCATCCAGCGCTCGCGTTTGCCGAACGTGATGCGCGGCGAAGAAACCCAGGTGCTCGGTGTACTGCAAAACCTGGCAAGCGAGGCGGGCGCCGACCTGTTGATCGGCCTTCCGGGCAGTCATTCGAAATGGGTGGAAGTGGCCGATGGCTGCATCGTGCATTTCGATACGTTCATGACCGGCGAAGTCTTCGCCGTGCTCAGCGAGCACAGCATTCTCGGACGCACCCAGCAGCGTGGCGGGTCCTTCGATGGCGACGCGTTTGATCGCGGCGTGCAGGTCGCGTTGTCGGCGGACGGTGAAACCGGTCCGTTGTCGACGATGTTCAGCGCCCGTAGCCTGGGCCTGACGGGCGAATTGAGCGCCACCGCCCAGGCGGACTATCTGTCGGGCCTGCTGATCGGCCACGAGTTGGCGGCCCTGGCCAGTGCCCAGCGGCGTCGGCGCAACAGCGTGCACCTGCCGTCGATCATCCTCATCGGCAATACCCAACTCTGCGCCCGCTATAGCTGTGCGCTCGCCGCCTGCGGTTTTGCCCGGGTGACCCTGGCCGAACAGGCCACCGAACGCGGATTGTGGCAACTGGCGCGCGCCGCCGGCCTGGTCACGTCCACCGCATCCCGTTAATCCTGCCTGGAGGTCTGACATGCTCAAACAAGCGCTGGCGCAAAACGGCCTGATCGCGATCCTGCGCGGCCTGCGTCCACAGGAAGCCGCCGCCATCGGCGAAGTCCTGTACGCCGCCGGATTTCGCGTCATCGAAGTGCCGCTCAATTCCCCTGAACCGTACGACAGTATCCGCATTCTGCGCAGTACCTTGCCGGCCGATTGCCTGATCGGTGCCGGCACCGTGTTGACGCCGGAGCAGGTCGGGCAAGTGAAAGCCGCGGGCGGCCAGGTGATCGTCATGCCCCACAGCGATCCCAAGGTGCTGCGCGCGGCGAAGGCGGCCGGTTTGTACCTGTCTCCGGGTGTCGCCACGCCGACCGAGGCCTTCGCGGCACTGGCCGAAGGCGCGGATGTACTGAAGATGTTTCCGGCCGAGCAGATGGGACCGGCAGTCGTCAAGGCCTGGCTTGCGGTATTGCCGGCGGGAACGCTTCTGGCGCCGGTCGGCGGGATCACCCCGGACAACATGCAGGCGTTTATCGACGCTGGCGTCAAAGGTTTCGGCCTCGGTTCCGGCCTGTTCAAACCGGGCATGACGCCTGCGCAAGTGGCGGCCAATGCCAAGGCTTACGTCGCTGCCTGGAAAGCCCTTCGCTAAGACTTTTTGGCGCTGCGAGCGCTGCATCCAATAAGAGAGACCGACAGATGAAAATTACCAAACTGACCACCTTCATCGTTCCGCCGCGCTGGTGCTTCCTCAAGGTCGAAACCGACGAAGGCGTCACCGGTTGGGGCGAGCCTGTGGTCGAAGGTCGTGCCCACACCGTTGCCGCTGCCGTTGAAGAATTGTCCGACTACCTGATCGGCAAAGACCCCCGCAACATCGAAGACATCTGGACCGTGCTCTATCGCGGCGGCTTCTACCGTGGTGGCGCGATCCACATGAGTGCCCTGGCCGGTATCGACCAGGCCTTGTGGGACATCAAGGGCAAGGCGCTGGGCGTGTCGGTCAGCGATCTGCTGGGTGGTCAGGTGCGAGACAAGATCCGGGTGTATTCGTGGATCGGCGGCGACCGCCCGGCAGACACGGCGCGTGCGGCGAAAGAAGCGGTCGAGCGTGGATTCACTGCGGTGAAAATGAACGGCACCGAAGAACTGCAGTTCCTCGACACGTTCGACAAAGTCGATCAGGCCCTGGCCAACGTCGCTGCCGTGCGCGATGCGGTCGGTCCGAACGTGGGTATCGGCGTGGACTTCCATGGCCGGGTGCACAAGCCCATGGCCAAGGTACTGATGAAGGAGCTCGATCCGTACAAGCTGATGTTCATCGAAGAGCCGGTACTCAGCGAAAACTACGAAGCGCTGAAGGAACTGGCTCCGTTGACCAGCACGCCGATTGCCCTCGGTGAGCGGCTGTTCTCGCGCTGGGATTTCAAGCGCGTGCTCAGCGAAGGTTATGTCGACATCATCCAGCCGGATGCCTCCCACGCCGGCGGCATCACCGAGACGCGCAAGATCGCCAACATGGCCGAAGCCTACGACGTGGCGCTGGCGCTGCATTGCCCGCTGGGCCCGATTGCCCTGGCCGCCTGCCTGCAACTGGACGCCGCTTGCTACAACGCGTTCATCCAGGAGCAGAGCCTGGGCATCCATTACAACGAGAGCAACGACCTGCTCGACTACGTGAAAGACCCACGGGTATTCGACTACGACCAGGGCTTCGTGAAGATCCCGAACGGCCCGGGCCTGGGTATCGAGATCAATGAAGAATACGTGATCGAACGTGCGGCCATCGGTCACCGCTGGCGCAACCCGATCTGGCGCCATGCCGACGGCAGTTTTGCCGAGTGGTGAGTCACTGACACACCGCCGTCCCCTGTGGGAGCGGGCTTGCTCGCGAAAGCGTCCTGTCAGTCACATCAATGTTGGATGTGCCGCCGTCTTCGCGAGCAAGCCCGCTCCCACACTGGATCTCCATGGATAGAGGGATCTGCGTTCCCCCCGGTTTTCTGATTGACCTCAATAACCATAAGAAGAGGCCCCCCCATGCAACCGCAAACCCTCACCGGGCAGGCGTCGTTGGTGACGCCCAGCCGCAAGCGTTTTTTCATCATGGTGCTGTTGTTCATCACCGTGGTGATCAACTACCTGGACCGCAGCAACCTGTCGATTGCCGCCCCGGCATTGACCAGTGACCTGGGCATCGATCCGATCCACGTCGGCCTGATCTTCTCTGCGTTCGGCTGGACCTACGCGGCGATGCAAATCCCCGGTGGCTGGCTGGTGGACCGTGTGCCGCCACGGATTCTGTACAGCGTTGCCTTGCTGCTGTGGTCGGTGGCCACGGTGATGCTCGGCTTCGCTGCCAGCTTCATCGCGCTGTTCGTGTTGCGCATGGCGGTCGGTGCCCTGGAAGCGCCGGCCTATCCAATCAACAGTCGCGTGGTCACCACCTGGTTCCCCGAGCGTGAGCGCGCCACGGCCATTGGTTTCTATACTTCCGGGCAGTTCGTCGGCCTGGCATTCCTGACGCCGGTGCTGGCCTGGCTCCAGCACGAATTCGGCTGGCACATGGTGTTTGTCGCCACCGGCGCGGTGGGCATTGTGTGGGCGGTGATCTGGTACGCGGTGTATCGCGAGCCACGGGATTTCAAAGGCGCCAATGATGCGGAAATCGATTTGATCCGCGAGGGCGGCGGGTTGGTGGACATCCAGGCCGAGCAGGCCAGGGTCAAGGCCAGATTCAGCTGGACCGACCTGGGGATTGTCCTGACCAAACGCAAGCTCTGGGGCATCTACCTCGGGCAGTTCTGCCTCAACTCGACGCTGTGGTTCTTTCTCACCTGGTTCCCGACCTACCTGGTGAAGTACCGCGGCATGGACTTCATAAAGTCCGGCCTGTTGGCGTCGCTGCCGTTTCTCGCCGCGTTTATCGGGGTGCTGTGTTCCGGCTTCTTCTCGGACTTCTTGATCCGTCGCGGCTGCACGGTGGGGTTCGCGCGTAAGTTGCCGATCATCAGTGGCTTGCTGATTTCCACCTCGATCATCGGTGCCAACTTTGTCGAGTCGACGCCGCTGGTGATCGCCTTCCTCGCCTTGGCCTTCTTCGGCAACGGGCTGGCTTCGATCACCTGGTCGCTGGTGTCGACGCTCGCCCCGGCGCGCTTGCTCGGGCTGACCGGCGGGGTGTTCAACTTCATCGGCAACCTGTCGGCGATTGCCACGCCCATCGTGATCGGTTTTCTGGCTACGGGTGACTCCTTTGCCCCGGCGATCACCTACATCTCGGTGCTGGCATTGATCGGCGCACTGTCCTACATCCTGCTGGTGGGCAAGGTCGAGCGTATCAAGTTGTAGTCGTGGCACGCGGGCGACCATAATGCCGCCCGTTCCCTCGCTCAACGGTAAAGGCTGGATATGCAGGAAGACGCCCCAAAAATCGCCAAGGACGCCGCGCCGACCGGCACCCAGACCCTGCTTCGCGGGTTGGGTGTGGTCCAGGCCGTGGCCAGCGGCGCCCGCGATCTCAAGGAAATCGCCCGGCTGATCGGCACTACGCGCAGCACCACCCATCGCCTGGCCAGTTGCCTGGTGGACGAGCGTTATCTGCGGGTGGTGCCGCAAGTCGGTTACCTGCTGGGGCCGAAACTGATCGAATTGGGCTTTCAGGCCCGTGAAGAGCTGCCGTTGGTGACCCTGGCCGGGCCTTATCTGGATGAGTTGTCGGCGTTGACCGGCGACACCGTTCACCTGGCGATTCGTGAAGGCGACGAAGTGCTGTACCTGCACAAGAACCCCGGGCGCAATGGCCCGGAAATGCGTTCGCGGGTCGGCCATCGCATGCCGCTGGCGCGCACCGGGATCGGCAAGGCGCTGATGCTCGATGATTCACCGCAAGAGTGGCAGCGCCTGTACGAAGTCAGCCTGCCGGTGGGTGGCAAGAACCAGTTCTGGCCGCAGCACCCGGAGCAATCCTGGGAACAGTTCGAGCAGCGCATGGTCGAGTACGTGGCGGGCGGTTACGCCTTCGACCTGGAAGATAACGAGCCGTCGATCCGTTGCGTGGCGGCGCCAGTCCGCGATGCCAGCAAGCGCATCGTCGCCGGCATCAGCATCGCCAGCACCGTGCCTTACATGCCGCTGGAAAAAATGGCCGAGCTGATTCCGTTGATCAAAGGGGTTACGGCACGGCTGTCGGCGGAGCTCGGTTGTAGGAGCGAGCTTGCTCGCGATGGCCGATAACGCCAACGCGTATTGTCTGAATGCACGCGGTGTATTGGAGTTTTTCGCGAGCAAGCTCGCTCCTACAGGCAATGATGTAATGCCCGCAATTGCAGGCAACAAAAAGGCCCCCGTTTCGGGAGCCTCGTTGTTCAGGCGTTCGGCTTACATGTTCGGGTAAGTCGGGCCGCCGGCACCTTCCGGCGCCACCCAGGTGATGTTCTGTGCAGGGTCCTTGATGTCGCAGGTCTTGCAGTGAACACAGTTCTGGGCGTTGATCTGGAAGCGCTTCTCGCCGTCTTCCTTGGTCACCACCTCGTACACGCCGGCCGGGCAGTAACGCTGGGCAGGTTCGTCATACAGCGGCAGGTTCTTCGCCAGCGGAATGCTCGCGTCGGCCAGCTTCAGGTGGCACGGCTGCTCTTCTTCATGGTTGGTACCGGAGATGAACACCGAGCTCAATTTGTCGAAGCTGATCTTGCCGTCCGGTTTCGGGTAGTCGATCTTCTTGCAGTCGGCGGCCAGTTTCAGGCATGCGTAATCCGGCTTGGTGTCGTGCAGGGTGAATGGCAGTTTGCCGCCGAAGATGTTCTGGTCCAGCCAGTTGAAACCACCGCCAACGATCGCGCCGAACTTGTGGATCGCCGGGCCGAAGTTGCGGCTGGCGAACAGTTCGTCGTAGAGCCAGCTCTTCTTGAACGCGTCCACGTAGGTGGTCAGTTCTTCAGTGCCGTCTTTGTCGGCGAACAGTGCCTCGGCCACGGATTCAGCGGCGAGCATGCCGGACTTCATCGCGGTGTGGCTGCCTTTGATCTTGGCGAAGTTCAGGGTGCCGAGGTCGCAACCGATCAGCGCGCCGCCCTTGAAGACCATTTTCGGCAGCGAGTTCAAGCCGCCCTTGCAGATGGCGCGGGCGCCGTAGCTGATGCGCTTGCCGCCTTCCAGGTACTGCTTGAGCACCGGGTGATGCTTGAGGCGCTGGAACTCGTCGAACGGCGACAGGTAGGTGTTGCTGTAGGACAGGTCGACGATCAGGCCGACGACCACCTGGTTGTTTTCCAGGTGATAGAGGAACGAGCCGCCGGTGTTCTCGGTGCCCATGATGTCCATCGGCCAACCGGCGGTGTGGACCACCAGGCCTGGCTGGTGTTTGGCCGGGTCGACTTCCCAGATTTCCTTCAGGCCGATGCCGTAGTGCTGGGCGTCGGCATCGCTGTCGAGGTTGAAGCGCTTGATCAGTTGCTTGCCGATGTGGCCGCGGCAACCTTCGGCGAACAGCGTGTATTTGCCACGCAGTTCCATGCCCGGGGTGTACAGGCCTTCCTTCGGATTTCCTTCGCGGTCGACGCCCAGGTCACCGGTGATGATCCCGCGCACCACGCCGTTTTCGTCGAACAGCGCTTCCTGAGCGGCGAAGCCCGGGTAGATTTCCACGCCCAGGTTCTCGGCCTGCTGGGCCAGCCAGCGGCACAGGTTGCCCAGGGAGATGATGTAGTTGCCTTCGTTGTGCATGGTCTTGGGCACAAAGAAGTCTGGAACTTTCTGCGCGCTTTCAGCGTTCTTCAGCACGAAGATGTCGTCGCGGGTGACGGGGGTGTTCAGCGGCGCGCCGAGTTCTTTCCAGTCCGGGAACAGTTCGTTCAGGGCGCGTGGTTCGAACACGGCACCGGACAGAATGTGAGCACCGACTTCGGAGCCTTTTTCGACCACGCAGACGCTGATTTCCTTACCGGCTTCGGCGGCCTTCTGCTTCAAGCGGCAGGCGGCGGAAAGACCAGCGGGGCCGGCACCGACGATGACCACGTCGAATTCCATGTATTCGCGTTCCACAGGTTATCTCCTACTCAAGGCTCAACAGTTTTTTTTCTAATTTGGAGGTTGGGTGTCGCATCCATGAATTCCGGCGCAACGCCGAAAGCGGACAATCGATTGACCACCTTTCTCTTTGGGTGGCGCATTATATCTACACCACTCTCAGCGTCCAATACAAACGTTTGTTTGAATTGGCTCAAAGCCAGAGAAATCAAAGTCACGCGCCTTATGAACGGCTGTTTTGGCGTATTGACCGGAATAGGCGTTCCGGTCAAGATACGGGCGGTTTTGCGCTCGCCGTAGGCTGACTGTTGGTTTCAAGAGCACCTCTAAAGACAGGGCGATGGCAGTAGAGAGTGATGCGCCGCGCGGGTTTGCTGCGCAGTTTACACGCCGCGATGTTGAATGACTCGTCAGTCACCACTGACGAACGGTCATCCACAGCATGAGCGATGGTCACTTGACACCTTGGCCGGCGTTTTTGGAGGTGCCCTTGCGCCCGATGAGCATCAACCGCCAGGTTCGCCTAGGCGACTTTCTTTTCACCGGAGAGTAACGAGGAATCCATGAAGGTTCTTGTAGCTGTCAAACGCGTTGTGGATTACAACGTCAAGGTTCGCGTCAAGGCGGACAATTCCGGCGTCGATCTTGCCAACGTCAAGATGTCGATGAACCCGTTCTGCGAGATCGCCGTGGAAGAAGCCGTACGCCTGAAAGAGAAGGGTGTTGCGACTGAAATCGTCGTCGTCTCCGTCGGCCCGTCCACCGCTCAAGAGCAACTGCGCACTGCGCTGGCTCTGGGTGCCGACCGCGCCATCCTCGTCGAGTCCGCCGAAGACCTGACTTCGCTGGCCGTTGCCAAGCTGCTGAAGGCCGTTGTCGACAAGGAACAGCCTCAGCTGGTGATCCTTGGCAAACAAGCCATCGACAGCGACAACAACCAGACCGGCCAGATGCTCGCTGCATTGAGCGGCTACGGTCAGGGCACGTTCGCTTCGAAAGTCGAAATCAGCGGCGACAGCGTTGCCGTGACTCGCGAAATCGACGGTGGCGCGCAGACAGTTTCCCTGAAGCTGCCGGCCATCGTCACCACCGACCTGCGTTTGAACGAGCCGCGCTACGCGTCTCTGCCAAACATCATGAAAGCCAAGAAGAAGCCTCTCGAGACGCTGACTCCGGACGCTTTGGGCGTTTCCACCGCCTCCACCAACAAGACCTTGAAAGTCGAAGCGCCTGCTGCACGCAGCGCGGGTATCAAGGTCAAGTCGGTGGCTGAACTGGTCGAGAAACTGAAAAACGAAGCGAAGGTAATCTAAATGACTATCTTGGTTATTGCTGAACACGACAACAAAGTGCTGGCCCCGGCCACGCTGAACACCGTTGCTGCTGCCGCCAAAATCGGTGGCGACATCCACGTTCTGGTTGCAGGCCAGGGCGCTGGCGCCGTGGCTGAAGCCGCTGCGAAAGTGGCTGGCGTGGCTAAAGTGCTGGTGGCCGACAACGCCGCCTATGCTCACCAGCTGCCGGAAAACGTCGCTCCCCTGGTTGCAGAGTTGGGCAAGGGCTACAGCCACATCCTGGCTGCCGCCACTTCCAACGGCAAAAACATCCTGCCGCGCGTTGCCGCTGCACTGGATGTTGACCAGATCTCCGAGATCATTTCGGTAGAAAGCGCTGACACCTTCAAGCGTCCTATCTATGCCGGTAACGCCATCGCTACCGTTCAATCGAACGCTGCGGTCAAAGTGATCACCGTGCGTGCCACCGGTTTCGACCCGGTTGCCGCCGAAGGTGGTTCGGCTGCCGTTGAAGCCGTTGGCGCTGCCCACGACGCTGGCATCTCCAGCTTCGTTGGCGAAGAGCTGGCCAAGTCCGATCGTCCGGAACTGACCGCTGCCAAGATCGTCGTTTCCGGCGGTCGCGGCATGCAGAACGGCGACAACTTCAAACACCTGTACGCCCTGGCCGACAAGCTGGGCGCTGCCGTCGGTGCTTCGCGCGCCGCAGTCGACGCAGGTTTTGTACCGAACGACATGCAGGTTGGTCAGACCGGCAAGATCGTTGCTCCTCAGCTGTACATCGCCGTCGGTATCTCCGGCGCGATCCAGCACCTGGCCGGCATGAAAGACTCCAAAGTGATCGTTGCGATCAACAAGGACGAAGAAGCGCCGATCTTCCAGGTGGCCGATTACGGCCTGGTGGCAGACCTGTTCGAAGCCATCCCTGAGCTGGAGAAGCTGGTCTAATCCGGCTGCTTCACTTATAAAGAGCCCGGCCTTTTGGCCGGGCTTTTTTTTGCCCTTCGTTTACCTGTAGGAGCGAGCTCGCTCGCGATGGACGTTAACGATGACGAGTTGAGCCTGGATAAACGCGGTGTCTTTGAATCCATCGCTAGCAAGCTCGCTCCTACAGGGGGGCATCACCAGGTATGAGTGGAGTGTGTCGCCATGGATCTGCGCCTTGTGTGGAGTTTGCTGGGATTGACGCTATTGCCGGCGCTGTCGTTCGCCGCCGGCAAATGCGAACGCCTTGTGGTAACCGGCAGCCCGGACGCGCCACCGTACCTGTGGCAAGACCCGCAGAATCCCAAGCACCTGATCGGTGCCAGCGCCGACTTGCTGCAGCAAGTGGCGGGGGAGCTGGGGCTCAAGGTCGAACTGCTTTATGCCGGCAAGCGCGCCCAGGCCCTGGACGAAGTGCGCAGCGGGCGCATGGACATGCTGGCGGACGCCGCGTTGACGGTCAGCGAGCTGGAAACCCTGGATTACATCCATCCACCCTTGCTGGAAAACGACTATCTGGTGTGGACGCGCAAGGACTCGACGCTGGTCTATGACGAAGCACAGGACCTGCACGGCCATCCCGGTGCCATTTCGGAAAAGGCCCGATTGACTGCGCAATTCAGCACCTTTGCCGCACAGCAATTAACCCTCGCTCGCACGTCCAGCCTGACCCAGGCCTTTCAGAAACTGCTGCTGGGCGAGGTCGAATTCGTACTGGCAGGACGTTACTCGGGCATGGCGACCGCACAGACACTGGGCATGGCCGGTGATTTGCTCGCTCGCTCACAACCGGTCGACCAGCCGGGCCTGTACCTGGCGATTTCCCATGACTCGGCCTGCAACGATCCGTGGTTGCGCGGACAGTTGGCCAAAAAGATGACAGAATTGCCCGCGTCCGGTCTGACGGAAGCCGTGCTGATGCGCAATATCGAACGTTGGAAGGCACAACGCTCACAACCGCAACAACCCTCGCAACAACCCGTCAGTACCCCAAAACAGTAGGGATATTTAGTGAGTATTCGACCTCTTTTCGCTGCCGTGGCCCTTGTGGTCCTGGCGGGTTGTGCAACTGATCCTGCGCCAAATGAACAGATTCGCCTGACCGAACAGGCACTTGAACAGGCCAAGGCCGTGGGCGCCACCGCCGACGATGTGCCGGAAATGAAACTGGCCGAAGACAAGTTCAACCGCGCCAAGGGCAACATGACTGACCAATCCTTCAAAAACGCACGCATGCGGGCCGAACAGGCCGAGCTCGATGCGCGCCTGGCCGAAGCCAAGGTGTTGACGGCCAAGAGCGAGGAACAGTTGAACGTGCTTAATGCCCGCATTGCCCGTCTGCGCAAGCAATTGGGAGATGCCGAATGAGCCTCAAGAGCAAAACCCTCGGCGGTTTGATCCTGGCAGGCTTGGCTGCGCTGTCCGGTTGCGCCAGCCAGCACAGCGAGACCGCGCTGCAGCAGGCTGGAGCCGATTTTCAGAAGGTCAAGGAAGACTCCAATGTGCTGCGAATCGCTCCCAAGGACGTGATTCGCGCCGGTGAGTCCCTGGCCCGCGCCGATCGTCTGTCCAGCTATTGGGGCAGCGGTTCGGACGTGGTGCATTACGCCTACCTGAGCCAGCGCTACAGTGCCATTGCCCGGGAACACACCAATCAGGCGCTTAACGAAGAGCAAGCGGCAAAACTCGAACTGGAACGCCAGCGCCTGCAACTGGCGTTGCGTGAATCCAAACTGTTCAGTGTGCAGCAGCAAGGCAAATGGCTCGAAGAGCAGATCCTGGCATTGACGACCACCCAGACCGACCGTGGCCTGGTGATGACATTGGGTGACATGCTGTTCGACACCGGTGAAGCGGAATTGAAACCCTCGGCCAACCGCGTGGTGTTGAAGATCGTGCAGTTCCTGCAACTCAACCCCAAGCGTGTGGTGCGGATCGAAGGTTATACCGACAGTACCGGGGGCAAGCAGGAAAACCTCAAGCTGTCCCGCGACCGCGCACAATCGGTGGCTGACGTGCTGATGGACCTGGGCATCGACGACAAGCGCATCCAGGTCGAAGGTTATGGCGACGAATATCCGGTGGACGCGAACGCGTCGGAACGGGGACGAGCGCAGAACCGTCGGGTAGAAATTGTGTTTTCCGACGAAAAGGGCCAGCTCGGCGCTGCCCGCTAGGGGTTGCGTTACTGGAAAGCCCGGCCTGCCATGCAGCGCCGGGTTTTTTTGTGCCTGCCGATTACCGCACAAAACAGTACAGATTTTGCTGACACTGCACTGTACGGTCGACTATTGTGGCAACTGTCCCCGTACACTTCTAAACTGTTCCGGTATTGTTTCACACAAGAATAAAATGCCCGTGAAATCGAGTGCTGCGTCATGACCAATCTTTTGCTCTATCAACGTATTGCTCAACAACTGGCCGAAGACATCCGCCGTGGGGTCTATCAACCGGGAGAGCGCGTGCCTTCGGTGCGCAAGATGAGCTCGCAGCTCAATGTCAGCCATGCGACGGTATTGCAGGCGTATGCCAATCTCGAAGATCAGGGGCTGATCCGCGCCCGGCCGCAGTCGGGTTACTACGTGCACCAGACGCCGGCACTCACCGCACCGACGCCGGACATCGCCCGGGTCGAGCGCCCCGGCCTGGTCACCCGCAGCAGCATCATTCAACAAGTTTTGGTCGAATCCCGTCGTGAAGGCGTGTTCCCGTTGGGTGCTGCCGTGCCGAGTGTCGACTATCTGCCGGTGCGGGCACTGCATCAGCAATTGGCCAAAGTCACCCGTTTTCATAGCCCGCGGGCCTTCAGTTACATGTTCAGCCCTGGTTTCGAGCCATTGCGCCGACAGGTGGCGATCCGCATGCGCGATGCCGGCGTGGTGGTCGATCCCTCGGAAGTGGTGATCACCCACGGCTGTGTCGATGCGCTGCAGATGTCATTACGCGTGCTGACCCGTCCGGGCGACCTGATTGCGGCCGAGTCGCCGACCTATTACGGGTTGCTGCAACTGGCCGACCTGTTGGGCCTCAAGGTCATCGAGATCCCCAGTGATCCAGCCACGGGCATGAGCCTGGAAGCCCTGCAACTGGCGGCCAACCAATGGTCGATCAAGGCATTGGTGCTGACCACCCGGCTGAGTAATCCATTGGGCGGCACCATGCCTGAAGAGCGGCAGAAACAACTGCTGCGCCTGGCGTCGGACTTCGATATCCAGATTGTCGAAGACGATATCTACGGTGAGCTGATGTTCGAGCAGGGGCGCACCAAGTCCCTCAAGGCCTACGATCGGCTGGACCGGGTGATCTATTGCTCAAGCTTCTCCAAAACCCTGTCGCCGGGCGTGCGGATCGGCTGGATGATTGCCGGCAAGTATCAGCAGGAAATCCAGCGCTTGCAGACGTTCAGTACGCATTCAGCGTGCAGCGTCACCCAGATGGGTATCGCCGCTTACCTGGAAAATGGCGGATACGATCGGCATTTGCGCTTCATCCGTCAGGAATACCGCAAGAACCTCAGCGCCTTCCAGCTGGCGGTGCAGCAGTATTTCCCGGAAGGCACGCAGATGACCCGGCCTACCGGTGGCTTCATTCTGTGGGTCAGCCTGCCGGGGCGGGTCAATACCCAGGAGCTGCACGTGCGGGCCTTGCAGCAGGGCATCAGTATTGCGCCGGGACTGATCTTCAGTAATACCGAGCAATTCAATCACTGCATTCGCCTCAATTGCGGCACGCCATGGAACCGTGAAGCCGAGCGCGCGTTGATGACCCTGGGCATGTTGGCCACCCAACTTTGCCAGGAGATGGCGGGCGGTTTGTAACAGGCTGCTACTGTGCTTGTCTTGTGGGCTGCAACAGGCGAGCATATGCACCTCTGCCGTTTGCACCCACCGTGGGATACATGAAACCGATTTTTCCTGCCGCCGGGCTATTGCTCTGTCTGTTTGCGAGTATTCAGCCGGCATCCGTCGTTGCCGCCACCGAGCAGGAACAGGCTACCGGCAGTTTTCACGTTGCACCGGTAAAAGCCGAACCTGCAAAAAAAGCCTCGTCGGCCAAAAAAACGGCGACGCCCGCGAAAAAGCATCCACCCGTTGCCGCCAAATCGAAATCGGCTAGCGAAGTGGTAACGACTGAGCTTCCATCCGCCAAGCTGGACCTGAGCTTGCCCAAGGATATGGTTCAAGAGCTGAAGCCGGTCGGAACGGTGCCGTTGACCAGGCGTGAACCGCTGTTGCCCCAGATGTTCGGTGACAAGAGCGGCAGTAGCAGCCCGTTCCAGCTCAACGGCCGTCTGCTCACCAATGAAATGCAGCTGCAGCTGCGCAATGAAGAGCGTCGCGAGGTCGAAGGCGCGGCACTGGACTTCGAGTTCAAGCAGTAACGTCTCAAGGATCGGTGAGCCGCAGGGCAGACGCTTTGTCGGAGACTGGCCGGTCACGCGCGTTTGCGTTGAAAAACCCGCTCGCAGGTAATTTAAAACAACTGTTTTAGCGGGTACTCTGTGCCCCGTCCTTTAACACATTGCTCGTCGCGAGGAGCTTGTCGTCATGAAATGCCGTGAGGGCTGTGGCGCGTGTTGCATTGCCCCTTCCATCAGTTCACCGATTCCCGGTATGCCCAATGGCAAAGCGGCGGGGCAGCGTTGCCTGCAGCTTTCCGCGGATAACCTGTGCCGTATTTTCGGCCAACCGGAACGGCCGGCGGTGTGTTCAGCCTTCGAGGCCGACCCCGAGGTGTGCGGAAGCAGCAGCGAAGAAGCCATTCGGCTGATCGGCTGGTGGGAGCAAATGACGGCGGCGTGATGTGTTCTACGAACGGAACTTCAACAATAAGGAACAAGACTATGGGTTCGTTGCATCGTATTGCTGTGCTGTGTGGTTTGACGGTTGTGCTGGCTACCTCGGCGGCCCAGGCCGAAGACTGGAAAGTCGCGAAAAACGAAGACGGCATCAAGGTCTCCCTGAGTGAAGTGGCCGGGTCCGACTACAAGGCCTACCAGGGCGTCACGCTGATGAAGACCACCGTGGCCAAGCTGCGTGCGTTGCAGGACGACGTGTCCGGAGCCTGCGCCTGGATTCACGAGTGCAAAACCCAGAAGCTGCTCAAGCACGAAGGTGACCAGAGCTGGACCTACACTCAGTTCAACACCCCGTGGCCGGTTACTCCGCGTGATTCGGTGCTGCACGTCACCACCACCGAAGGCGCCGATGGCAGCCTGACCCGCAAGCTCGAAGGCGTACCTAAATACCTTCCTGAAGAAAAGGGCTTCGTGCGGGTCGCCAAGGTCGACGGTTTCTGGAAGTTCGTACCCAAGGGCGACCAGATCGAAGTGACCTATCAGGTGCACACCGAACCGGGCGGTAGCGTGCCGTCGATGGTGGCCAACAAGTTCGTGGTGGATGCCCCGTTCAACACCTTGAAAGCCCTCAAGGCGCGCGCCGAGAAGTAACGCTGTCGTTCCTTCAAGGTGACTTCGTAGCGCCCCGACCGGTTCGGGGCGTTTGCATTTTTGGCGGGAGGCGGGCGCTTTAATTTGTTTCCGAATATGCGTTGCACGAAATTTTCACCAAGTCTCCAAGACAATTCGCCGGCTCTCCCGCGACAAGCAGCGTCGTCCTGAATGCAGGATGAAAGAGTCGGGATGAGGGTAGTAATCAATGGCAATACAGTCGTTGATCGTGCAACATTTGCGCACCGCGCAAACCCCGGGCCTGGTACGGGCCGAAAAGAGGGCAAGGCGCAGCTGTATTTTCGAAACTTAAACTTCCAATGGGTCCTAAAACGACATGGCAATCCCGGACGCCCTGAATCAGCAGCGAGCCTCTAGTCGCCTGCTGCAACCGACCGTCAAATCGCATCTGGCCTACACGCTGTTGTGTGCCCTGGTCATGATGGTCATGTTCAGCCTGCTGCGCGTCGCGCTGCTGGTTTACAACCGCTCGATGATCCTCGACACACCGGCCTCGACTTTCCTCGAGGCATTCGCCAACGGTCTGCGTTTCGACCTGCGTCTGGTGGTCTATCTGAGCATTCCGTTGCTGCTGGCACTGTTCAGCGCCCGGGCCATGGCCGCACGCGGGCTGTTCCGTCTCTGGCTGACGGTCGTCTCCAGCATCGCGCTGTTCCTGGGCCTGATGGAAATGGACTTCTACCGTGAATTCCACCAGCGCCTCAACGGCCTGGTCTTCCAGTACGTCAAGGAAGACCCGAAAACCGTGATGAGCATGCTCTGGTACGGCTTCCCGGTGGTTCGCTACCTGCTGGCATGGGCCGTGGGCACCTGGATCCTGAGCCTGGCCTTCAAGGGCGCCGACCGTGCGACCCGTCCCCGTGGCCCGTTCAGTGGCGGCAGCATCGGCACGCGCCAGGTTGCCCCATGGTATGCGCGCATCGCGGTATTCGTGGTGTGCCTGCTGATCTGCGTGGTTGCCGCACGTGGCACCCTGCGCCAGGGTCCGCCATTGCGTTGGGGTGACGTCTACACCACCAACTCGATTTTCGCCAACCAGTTGGGCCTCAACGGTACCCTGCAATTGGTCGCGGCTGCCAAGAGCCGGATGTCCGAGGAGCGCGACAATATCTGGAAGGCCACCTTGCCGCAGGAGCAAGCCCAGCAAATCGTGCGTGACATGTTGGTGCTGCCGGACGAAAAACTGGTCGAGGCCGACATCGCCGCCGTACGTCGCGACTACACGCCGCCGGCCGACAAGACGCTGCCGATCAAGAACGTCGTGGTGATCCTGATGGAAAGCATGGCCGGTCACTCGGTCGGTGCGTTGGGTGGCCCGGACAACATCACGCCGTACCTCGACAAACTGTCGAAGGAAGGCCTGCTGTTCGACCGCTTCTTCTCCAACGGTACCCATACCCACCAGGGTATGTTCGCCACCATGGGTTGCTTCCCGAACCTGCCGGGTTTCGAATACCTGATGCAGACCCCGGAAGGCAGCCACAAGCTGTCTGGCCTGCCGCAATTGCTCAGTGCCCGTCACTATGACGACGTGTACGTCTACAACGGCGATTTTGCCTGGGACAACCAGTCGGGGTTCTTCAGCAACCAGGGCATGACCAACTTCATCGGCCGTAACGACTTCGTCAACCCGGTGTTCTCCGACCCGACCTGGGGCGTGTCCGACCAGGATATGTTCGATCGCAGCCTGCAAGAACTCAAGGCGCGGGAAAACGGCAAGCCGTTCTATGCGTTGCTGCAGACCCTGTCCAACCACACGCCATATGCCTTGCCGACGCCATTGCCGGTCGAGCGCGTGACCAATCGCGGCACGCTGAACGAGCACTTGACCGCCATGCGTTATGCGGACTGGGCGCTGGGCCAGTTCTTTGAAAAGGCCCGCAAGGAGCCGTACTTCAAGGAAACCCTGTTCATCGTTGTCGGTGACCACGGTTTTGGCAACGAACAGCAGATCACCGAAATGGACCTGGGCCGCTTCAACATCCCGATGCTGATGATCGCACCGGGCATCCAGGAGAAGTTCGGCCAGCGTGACCACACCGTGGGCACCCAGATCGACATCGTACCGACCATCATGGGCCGCCTGGGCGGCGAAACCCGCCAGCAATGCTGGGGCCGCGACCTGCTCAACCTGCCTGAGGGCGACAAGGGTTTCGGTGTGATCAAACCTTCGGGTAACGAGCAGACCACGGCCATCCTCAGCGACGACCAGATCCTGGTGTTGCCGAAGGAAAAGGACATGGCGCCCAAGTTGTACCAGTATGAAATGGGCGCTACGGCGCACGCCGAGATCATTGACGATGCACCGCGTACCGCGGAGTTGAAACTCAAGCTCGAAGCGTTCCTGCAAACCGCGACCAAGAGCCTGCTGGACAACACCGCCGGTGTCGTTCACGGCACACCGCAGTAAGTTGTGACGCAATGGAAAAGAGGCCCTTCAAGGGCCTCTTTTTTTTGCCTGGCGAATTTTCATATTCGCCCGAGCAAAAGCAGGATCAACAGTACCACCAACACCACGCCGAGGATTCCGGATGGGCCATAACCCCAACTTCTGGAGTGCGGGAAGACCGGTAAACCGCCGATCAGTAACAGGATCAGAATGATGATCAGTATTGTGCCCATGTCTATTTCCTTGTCGAAAATGCAGTGGATTGACCATGCCAATCAAGTTCAGCGGGAATAAAGTAAATTCGAGCTGCTTAAAAGGTCCGACTCTCACGCGCGCGGGAAAATTCCAGTTTTTTTCAAGTATTTCGAACAGGGCTCCAACTTTTAGTTGTTGCATTAATTACCTCGGATGCTCCGGCGGTTTGCTCGGGCCATTCAGCAATCTGATGGAGCGTGGGTCGGGCAATTTCCTTCGCTACACTCGATGCATCTTCCGAGAACAACAAGGCTGTTTGCTATGCAAAATCGCATGATGATCACTGGTGCAGGCTCTGGCCTGGGTCGCGAAATCGCGCTGCGCTGGGCGCGCGAAGGTTGGCAACTGGCCTTGTCGGACGTCAGCGAGCCCGGCTTGCAGGAAACCCTCAAGCTGGTCCGCGAAGCGGGCGGCGATGGTTTTGTCCAACGCTGCGACGTGCGCGATTACAGCCAGTTGACGGCGTTCGCCCAGGCCTGCGAAGTCAAGCTCGGCGGCATCGATGTCATCGTCAATAATGCGGGTGTGGCGTCCGGCGGCTTCTTCAGCGAATTGTCCCTGGAGGACTGGGACTGGCAGATCGCAATCAACCTGATGGGCGTGGTCAAGGGCTGCAAGGCTTTCCTGCCGCTGCTGGAAAAAAGCAAAGGCAAGATCATCAACATCGCGTCCATGGCCGCGCTGATGCAAGGCCCGGCGATGAGCAACTACAACGTGGCCAAGGCGGGCGTGGTGGCGTTGTCCGAAAGCCTGCTGATCGAGCTGGCGCATCAGGAAGTCGGCGTGCATGTGGTGTGTCCGTCGTTCTTCCAGACCAACCTGCTGGACTCCTTTCGCGGCCCGACACCGGCCATGAAGGCCCAGGTCGGCAAGTTGCTGGAGAGCTCGCCGATCAGCGCCGCCGACATCGCCGACTATATCTATCGGCAGGTCGCTGCCGGCGAGTTCATGATCCTGCCCCACGAACAGGGGCGCATGGCGTGGGCGCTCAAGCAGAAGAACCCGCAACTGCTCTACAACGAAATGACGGTCATGGCCGATAAAATGCGCGCCAAGGCCAGGCAATCCGCAAGCTGATCTTGCTCGCAGGCAACGCTGTGGTTAGGGTGGCCGCCATCGGCCATCCTCGCGAGACGTTTGCATGCTCAATTACCTGTGGTTTTTACTCGCCGCGCTGTTCGAAATTGCCGGTTGCTTCGCCTTCTGGATGTGGCTGCGCCAGGGTAAAAGCGTGTGGTGGGTGGTGCCGGCGCTCCTCAGCCTGACCCTGTTCGCCCTGCTGCTGACCCGTATTGAAGCCACCTACGCCGGGCGCGCCTATGCCGCTTATGGTGGCATCTACATCATTGCATCCATCGGCTGGCTGGCCGTGGTCGAGCGGATTCGTCCGCTGGGTTCGGACTGGCTGGGCGTGGCGTTGTGTGTCCTCGGGGCGAGCATCATCCTGTTCGGGCCACGATTTTCCGCGTCCTGACAGATCAACCCTACAATCCACCGGCTTGTCAGACCTTTCCGTAAGCACGGCGTGTCATGGCTGTCAGTCCGGTCTGGTTTGCTGTCGGAGCATTGTAGGTGTACCGCGGGCTGGGCATCTTCAAGGGCCGGTAACCCCTGAAGGACACTCCTCATGCTCGTACTCACCCGCGTTGTGGGCGAAACCATTTCCATCGGTGAAAACATTTCCGTGCGGGTTCTCGCGATCAACGGAAACAACGTCCGCTTTGGCGTCGAAGCACCTCAGGACGTCAGTGTGTACCGCTGCGAAATCTACCAACGGATCCAGAACAAACTGGCGAAAACCAAGGAACGCTGAAGGCTTCAGTCAAACAGGTGCTTGGGCACGTCGTGCTTGAGCATCAGTTGGCATTGCTCGCTTTCCGGGTCGAAGACAATCAGTGCCTGCCCCTTGGTCAGGGCCTGGCGCACGCGCAGTACGCGGGTTTCCAGTGGCGTGTCGTCACCATTGTCCGTGCCGTCACGGGTCACGAAATCCTCGATCAGGCGGGTGAGGGTGTCGACTTGAAGTTGGTCGTAGGGGATCAGCATAGGTACCTCGGTTCAATCAATGGCGCGATGCTACGGCGAATGTCCGGTATCGGCTAGCCTGGGATCCGGTGTTGTCTGATCTGCCGCCTTCGCGAGCAAGCCCGCTCCCACATTGAACGGTGTATGCGGTCAACTGTGGGAGCGGGCTTGCTCGCGAAGGCGATCTGTCAGACACCAAATATCTCGGCGTTGCAACTCAACTCTCCGACCGCTGCCCCACCAGGCTGTCCACCGACGGCACCCGCGTATCGCTTTCCATCTGGGTGTCGTGCTCGAGCTGATGGCTGAAGCGGTCCAGTGATCCCGTGGCCGGTTGCGCATCGCTGGCAAACACTGGCGGGCTGAGGATGTACGCACCGAGCAGGCGACTCAGGGCCGCGAGGCTGTCGATATGGGTGCGTTCGTAACCGTGGGTGGCGTCGCAACCGAAGGCGAGCAGGGCGGTGCGAATGTCGTGGCCGGCGGTAACCGCCGAATGTGCGTCGCTGAAGTAATACCGGAACAGGTCCCGGCGTGCCGGCAGCTCGTTGTCGCTGGCCAGGCGCAGGAGGTGGCGCGACAGGTGATAGTCATACGGCCCGCCGGAGTCCTGCATCGCGATGCTCACCGCGTGCTCGCTGGAGTGTTGGCCAGGTGCGACCGGTGCGATGTCGATGCCGACGAATTCACTGACGTCCCAAGGCAATGCCGCCGCGGCGCCACTGCCGGTTTCTTCGGTGATGGTGAACAGCGGATGACAGTCGATCATCAGGTCCTGGCCACTGTCGACGATGGCTTTGAGTGCCGCCAGCAGCGCGGCCACCCCGGCCTTGTCGTCAAGATGGCGGGCGCTGATGTGGCCGCTTTCGGTGAATTCCGGCAGCGGGTCGAAGGCGACGAAATCGCCGACGCTGATGCCCAGCGACTCGCAGTCGGCACGGGTGGCGCAGTAGGCGTCCAGACGTAGTTCGATGTGATCCCAACTGATCGGCAGCTCATCCACGGCGGTATTGAACGCGTGCCCGGACGCCATCAGCGGCAAGACGCTGCCGCGGATCACGCCGTTGTCGGTAAACAGGCTGACCCGACTGCCTTCGGCAAAGCGGCTGGACCAGCAGCCGACTGGCGCGAGGGTCAGTCGGCCGTTGTCCTTCACCGCACGCACCGCCGCGCCGATGGTGTCCAGGTGGGCGGAAACGGCGCGGTCAGGGCTGTTCTTCTTGCCCTTGAGCGTGGCGCGAATGGTGCCGCGCCGGGTCATTTCGAAGGGTATGCCCAGTTCTTCAAGGCGTTCGGCGACGTAGCGCACGATGGTGTCGGTGAACCCGGTGGGGCTGGGAATGGCGAGCATTTCCAGCAGTACTTTTTGCAGGTAACCAAGGTCCGGTTCGGGGATTTTGCTGGTCATGGAAACTCCTGATGAGTTGTGGCCATCGATGGTTTCGATGAGGGGATTTGTGCTGCCTGTCAGTCCGCCTTCGCGAGCAAGCCCGCTCCCACATTAGATCGCATTCCCCTGTGGGAGCGGGCTTGCTCGCGAAGGGGCCAGCCCAGGCAATGCATCACTAAAAGACCACCGGCTGACTGTGCGGAAACAACAAATCCACAAACCGCTCCGCCGTTGGCTGCGGTTCGTGATTGGCCAGACCGGCGCGCTCGTTGGCTTCGATGAACACGTAGTCGGGCTGATCGGCAGCGGGCACCATCAAATCCAGGCCGACCACGGGTATGTCCAGCGCCCGCGCAGCGCGGATGGCGGCATCTGCCAGCGTCGGATGCACAATTGCGGTGACGTCCTCGAGTGTCCCGCCGGTATGCAGATTCGCCGTACGTCGTACGAACAGATGCTTGCCGGCCGGCAGAATGCTGTCGTAGTCATGACCGGCTGCGTTCAAGGTGCGCCGGGTCTCGTGATCCAGAGGGATCTTGCTTTCACCGCCTGTGGCCGCTTGTCGCCGACGGCTCTGGGCTTCGATCAAGGTGCCGATGGAGTGGTGGCCGTCGCCGACCACCTCGGCCGGCCGGCGAATGGCCGCCGCGACCACTTCAAAACCGATCACCAGGATCCGCAGGTCGAGGCCCTGGTGAAAGCTTTCCAGCAGCACGCGGCTGTCGAAGTGGCGGGCTGCCTCGATGGCTTGCTGCACTTCTTCGATGGTCTGCAAATCCACTGCCACCCCTTGGCCCTGTTCGCCGTCCAGCGGTTTGACCACCACTCTTTGGTGCTCATCGAGGAACGCCAGGTTGTCATCGGCGGTACCGGCCAGTTGCTGCGCCGGCAGGTTCAACCCGGCAGCCTTGAGCACTTTGTGGGTCAGGCTTTTGTCCTGGCACAGGCTCATGCTGATGGCGCTGGTCAGGTCGCTCAGTGATTCACGGCAGCGTACCCGGCGCCCGCCATGACTGAGGGTGAACATCCCGGCGTCGGCGTCATCGACTTGCACATCAATGCCACGACGGTGTGCTTCCTCGACAATGATCCGCGCGTACGGGTTGAACGCGGCCTCCGGACCGGGCCCGAGAAACAGCGGTTGATTGATGCCGTTCTTGCGCTTGATGGCGAAAGTCGTCAGGTTGCGAAAGCCGAGCTTGGCGTAAAGGTTTTTTGCCTGGCGGTTGTCGTGCAGCACGGACAGGTCGAGGCAAGCGAGCCCGCGACTCATGAAGTGCTCGATCAGATGCCGCACCAGCACTTCACCGACACCCGGCCGCGCACAATGCGGGTCGACCGCCAGGCACCACAGGCTGCTGCCGTTTTCCGGGTCGTTGAAAGCCTTGTGGTGGTTGAGGCCCATGACGCTGCCGATGACCGCGCCGCTGTCCTCGTCTTCGGCGAGCCAGTACACCGGGCCACCCAGATGACGCGCAGTGAGCAGGGAGGGGTCGATCGGCAGCATGCCGCGCGCCTGATACAGCTGATTGATTGCCATCCAGTCGGCCTCGCTTTGCGCGCGTCGAATGCGGAACCCGCGAAATACCCGGGTCGCTTGACGGTAATCGCTGAACCACAGACGCAAGGTATCGGACGGGTCGAGAAACAGTTGTGTCGGCTCCAGCCCCAGCACTTGCTGGGGCGCGGCGACGTACAGCGCAATGTCCCGCTCGCCGGGCTGTTCTTTGAGCAACTCCCTGGCGAGGCTCGCGGCATCGGCAAAGGTGTGGCCGATCAGCAGGCGGCCCCAGCCGCAATGCACGGCGATCGGCGCCCCGCCGAGTTCACTGCCATCTTCGGCCAGACGAGCCTGCAGGCGTTCATAGGAAGGCGACTGGCCGCGCAACAGGCGTTGGCTGAAAGCCGTGGCATGAGGTTTCATCGGTCAGATTCCTTGTTCGCTGAGCCACAGGTTGAGGGCCGCCAGTTGCCACAGTTTCGAGCCGCGCAACGGCGTCAATTGCCCCTGTGGATCCGTCAGCAGACGGTCGAGCATCGCCGGGTTGAACAGGCCGCGATCCTGGCTGGGGTCTAGCAGCAATTCACGCACCCAATCCAGCGTATCGCCCTGCAGATGCTTGAGGCCCGGCACCGGGAAGTAACCTTTCTTGCGGTCGATCACTTCACTGGGAATCACTTGTCGCGCCGCCTCTTTCAAGACCTGCTTGCCGCCGTCCGGCAGTTTGAAGCGCCCCGGAATCCGTGCCGACAACTCCACCAGGCGGTAGTCGAGAAACGGCGTGCGTGCTTCCAGACCCCAGGCCATGGTCATGTTGTCGACGCGCTTGACCGGGTCGTCCACCAGCATCACCGTGCTGTCCAGGCGCAAGGCCTTGTCCACCGCCGCATTGGCCCCGGGCTGGGCGAAATGGGCCTTGACGAAGTCACCGGCGGCGTCATTCGCGGTCAACCATTTCGGTTGCACGGTGGCGGCATAGTCGTCGTAACTGCGGTCGAAAAACGCTTCGCGATAGGCGGCATACGGATCACTCGCACCGTCCACTTGCGGATACCAGTGGTAGCCGGCGAACAGTTCATCCGCGCCCTGGCCGCTCTGGACCACCTTGCAATGTTTGGCTACCTCCCGTGACAACAGGTAGAAGGCGATGCAGTCATGGCTGACCATCGGTTCGCTCATGGCCCGGAACGCGGCGGGCAGTTGTTCGATGATCTGTTTTTCATCGATGCGCAATTGGTGGTGCCGGGTGCCGTAGTGCTTGGCGATCAGGTCCGAATACTGGAACTCGTCACCGCGCTCGCCACCGGCATTCTGGAAGCCGATGGAGAAGGTCGACAGATTGTCCATGCCGACTTCCCGTAGCAGGCCCACCAGCAGGCTTGAATCGACACCGCCGGACAGCAGCACGCCGACATCCACTGCCGCACGCTGACGAATCGCCACCGCTTCACGGGTGCTGTCGAGCACGCGGTCGCGCCAGTCTTCGAGGGTCAGGTCCATTTCATCGGCATGCGGGCCGTAGGGCAGGGTCCACCAGGTTTTCTGCTCGGTGCGACCATCGGCTTCGATGCGCATCCAGGTGGCCGGCGGCAGTTTTTCAATGCCCGCCAGCAGGGTGCGTGGTGCCGGGACCACAGCGTGGAAATTCAGATAATGATTGAGCGCTACCGGATCGAGAACCGGACTGATGTCACCGCCCTTGAGCAATGCCGGCAGCGCGGAAGCAAAGCGCAGGCGTTGGCCGGTGCGAGACAGGTACAACGGTTTCACGCCGAGACGGTCGCGGGCGATGAACAGGCGTTGGGCATCGCGCTCCCAGACAGCAAAGGCAAACATGCCATTGAGTTTCGGCAGCAAGGCTTCGCCCCAGGCGTGATAACCCTTGAGCAACACTTCGGTGTCGCCGCCGGAATAGAAGGTGTAGCCGAGGCTTTCAAGCTCGGTGCGCAGTTCGGGAAAGTTGTAGATCGCGCCGTTGAAGGCCAGGGACAAGCCCAATTGCGGGTCGATCATCGGCTGCGCCGAGCCGTCCGACAGGTCCATGATTTTCAGGCGTCGATGGCCCAGCGCAACCGGTCCCTGACTGTGAAAGCCCCAGGCGTCGGGGCCGCGAGGGGCCAGGTGATGGGTGATTCGCTCAACGGCTGCAAGGTCTGCAGGTTGATGATCAAAACGTAACTCGCCAGCTAATCCGCACATAAATTCCTTACCGGTTTTTCCGTTGGGGAGGGTCAATCGATACCACGCCGAAAGGGTGGGTACTCAGAAACTGACCCACCTCGGTAAGGGGAGTTTTAGACCGATGCGTTATAAGTCGAAATTAACCGTCGAGCGGCGAGCCGGGCAGAAATGCGTTTCACCGTGGTGGTAATTATTGATGGGATACATGGGAGTACCTGCTTGGAAGCGCTTTAGTCTGACCCGGTATTCGAATTATTCATGGCTGGCTGAGCTTCATAAACTGAGCGTCTCTCAACGCGATAAGGATATTGCTCATGCTACCCACGACATCCAGTACGGCCTCCACGGCTGTGCCAATGACACCCGCGCAACGTCTCGAGGCTTTGTTGGAACACACAGGCGATCTGGACAAGGCGAAAGTACTGCAAGCGACCGTTCCGGACTGGTTGGTCAATGCCGATCTGCAAGTGGTGCAGGCTCTGAGAAGCGCGTTCGAACAGTCTTTTCTTGCTCAAGGCAAAGTGAAAACCGCGCTCGAAGCGCTCAAGCCGCTGGACGTATTTTGCAAAGAGCAACTGACAGCCTTCCTCAAGGGTAAATGGACCATCGATTTCGATGTCGAGCGCGACATGCTGGACATCAAGAAAACCCTGTACACATCAACGGGACTGACTCCTCTGGGCTACCTGGTCCAGGAAAGCGTCACCTCATGCAGCCTGCTTCAGGGGGCCATGGAAAACTTCACGCCCGAGCAAGCGCGCAGTGGCGGATTTGAAGACGGCTCCGTTATACGAATCGACAAGCAGGTTCAATCGGGACCTGAGATCACCGCTGTAAAATTCGCGGCGTTCTGTCGTGAACTCGACCTGGGTAACCGCTATCAACGGCATATCAGTGAAGCCTTGGCGCTACCGGCAAAACCTGCAAACAAAGTGTCGGTCGACGATCGGGCCTCCGTCGCTGACATCCGGCGCTTGAAGGTGCTGGACATGCAAGTCGCCCTCCACATTGCCTACCTGAAAAAGAACATCACCCAGGCCACCCACAGGCTGCTGCTGAGTGTGCTCGAACAGGATGTCCCTGCCGCTCAAGCCCGGGGCGCATTGTTTGATGGTGCACCTGTACTTTGGCAGGGTCTGACGATTCATGACGCCTGTATCTGTGGAGTATTGGTATTTACCAAGGCGTCCATCGATACCGCGCCGAACGCCAGATGCGTGGTTTACATGCCGAACGAGCCGCGACGGCCAGTGTATGAGTACGCCTCGCTGGACGATTTCAAGGCCTACCTCTCTCTTCATCTGCAAAGCACGAGCTACAGGAAGTTTTTCGTTGGACAGTACCTGCCCGGACACGACAAAACCGAGTTCTTTAGCCGGTTTGACAAGGACAGGACTCTGGGCACTCTTGCTGCCACTCCTGCCGACACCTGTCTTGCCGATTTTTTCTTCAGCAGTTTTGTCAGCAAGACCCGGGAAGATGCGCGAATTCTTGCGGTGCCGACTGCAGACGTCGATGAGCAGCAACGGGAAAAAACCCTTCAGGTATTGCTCGATGGCGGTCTGTTGCTGTTGAACGCGGCCTCTTTTTTCGTACCCGTGATCGGCCAGTTGATGTTGGCGGTGGCTGTCGTCGACATCGTCAGCGAGGTGTACGAAGGTGTGATTGACTGGACACACGGCGAGCGTACCGAGGCGCTCTCCCATTTGCTGAGCGTTGTGGAAAATCTTGCGCAAATGGCGGCGTTTGCGGCAGGCGGCAAAATTATCTCTTCAGCCTTCAGCAGAGGGGTGAAAGAGCAGGCGGCATTTTTCGACGGTTTTGAGGCTGTTACCCGCGCTGATGGCAAAGCAAGATTATGGAAACCCGACCTTGAACCCTATAAACAGTCCACGCCACTGCCAACTCATCTGCAACCTGATTCGCAAGGGCTCTACCGGCATGCCGGACAGACTTCGATCGTTCTGGATGGGACATCCTATGAGGTCACCCGCAACGCCGCGCAGGCGCCATGGACCATCAACCATCCTGTTCGATCTGATGCCTTCCAGCCTGCCATTGAGCGAAACACGGAAGGTGGCTGGCGGCATGTTCATGAGCACGCCGGAGAGTGGCGCGACGCTGCTTATGCGTTGGGACGCACGGATCAGCGTCTAAAGGATCTCGGCGGTGATCTGCAAACGATTGCCGACATTACCGGCATGACGCCTGAGAAGTTACATCACTTGCATGAAAGCCACCTCAAATTGCCAGCGCGGTTGAAGGACTGTGTCGAGCACTTCAGGTTCGACCGGCGCATCACCGCACTGGTCGAGGCGATGGAGCGGGGGGAGACTACGAATACGGATTTTATCCAAGAGCAACTGCATGCACTGCCGGGACTGCCCGGCTGGCCTGTGGAGCGTTTTATTACAGTGGTCGATGCGGAAGACGTAGTCGTCGCGCGTTTCCCCGAAACGGCGATAGATGACGAGATCGACTGTGTGCATGTTTCGCAGCAGCAACTTGAAGCAGGACAACTGCTCGATACCGTCATCAGTGGCCTCAAGCCGAATGAGGTCGAGAGCATCATCGGCCCCACCACAACCGAATCGAAATCCCGACTGCTGGCAACAAAGATCGCAACAAGCCTCAAGAACAATCGCCAGCCGCTGCATGAGTGGCTCCATAAAACCTATGACGGCACCGCCTCCGGCGACATGGCGACACTGCGCGAGCACGCCCCCGACCTTCCCGTGCGCGTGGGGCAGGAGGTGCTGGATAACGCCTCTGGCAGAGACCGCAGTTTTCTGCGTGACCGCAAGATCCTCGGAGTGGATCTCGCCCGGCAAGTCAGCGAGGCGCAGGCCACGATAAGGCAGAACCGTGCCCTCATGGGGTTGCATCTGCCGCAACTGGCCAATGCCGATACCGACAAACTGGCGCTCGGGCTCCTGGATCGACTGCAAGGTTGGGATGACGGCTATCGACTTGAAGTGCGAGAAGGGTCGGTAACCGGCACCCTGCTGGACAGCGTGGGCGAAGCTGATGCGCAGGCGCGTGGAGTCATCGTCAGGACGTCCGGTGGCTATCAGGTCACCCAAAGCAATGGCAATGAGTCTTCAACGCTTACCAGTACAACGCGGCTTCAGTCGATTCTTGATGTATTGCCCGCCAGCCAGCGTACCCGGATGGGCCTCACTGGCAACGATGCAATGGATATCACGACACTGCGATCGCGTCTGTCGAAGGCTGCCAGTGTCGACCCGGTGCATACCCGGCGGTTGCTGCAGGGCGAACGCATCGATACACCCAAACACCTTTCCGCCTGCGTCCAGGCCGATCCCCCCACAGCGAGTTCGTATGCGAGAGGCTTGATCCGCAAGGTCAAAAAGCTCTACCCGCTGTTTACCGATGCCCAGGTTGCGTCGTTTCTCGATAGAGCCGGCAGTACCCAGTGGGAGCGGGCGGTACGCATCGATGAGTTGAGGCAGCAGTTGAAGAGGTTGCGCGAGGTGCTGCACACCTGGCGTGACGATGAAGTACAAATGAAGGCGCAACCGGGGCAACCCAGCGATATCCGTGCCAACCGTCGTCAGGTTGCCGAGACCATCGAAAACAGCTGGCGGCGGATCACACGGCACAATCAGCCCGCTTCAACGCTCACGCTGGAGCGTAACCCGGCGGGCCCGTTGCCTGTCCTGACCGAGCAGGATGTCGCCCATGTGCGCAGTCTGTCCATCAAGGACATGCAGGGCGGGGATGAGTTGGCGTATTTCCTGCGGCCGTTCAAAGAGCTGGTCAGTCTTGAACTGGACCGCAATCAACTCACACGGCTGCCCGAGGTGTTGTCGCACATGCCCAGGCTTGAGCACTTGAGGCTGGACGATAATCGGATACAGCTGACCGAACACACGCTGCGCAAGCTGGCCGAGATGCGCAATCTGCGCACGCTGGGGCTCAGCGGCAATCGGCTGGGGGCTACGGTCGATGTCAGTAAAATGCTGCATCTGCAAACCCTGACTTTGCGCGATACCCATGCCACGGAACTGCCCGTCGGGCTTTGCGGCTTGCCGTATCTGGATTTTGTAGACCTGCGTGGCAACGAAATTCGCGAGTTGCCGTCCTGGCTGTTCAATGCCCCGAGACGGTTCGCCGAAACGATCAATCTGCGGCACAACCCTTTATCAATCGCCAGCAGCACGCAGCTTGAAACCTATAGGGCCAGGACAGGAATCGGCATGGGGTTCCTGAGCAATGATACCGCGGTTATCAATGATCAAAGGGCTCGGGACTTGTGGATGCCTGAACCGGCCGAGGCCACGTATGCCAGTCACAACCGTACCTGGATCGCGTTGAAAAACGAACCGGGATCGAAAGGTTTTTTTGATTTGCTGGCAGAGGTTGGAAGCACGGGGGATAACCGTTTTTTGCACGAAGACATGACACGCCGGGTCTGGGATGTCATCAAGGCGACTCAGACCGACCCGGTGTTGCGCGATCAGTTGCTGTCGTTGGCAGTGAAAGCCAATTGCGCCGACTCTGCCGCGACGATCTTCAGTAATCTTGAGGTGGCCGTGGATATCGACAGGGTGGTGCGGCAGTCCGCCAATGCCCATGATCAGGCCGCGCGGCTATTGGGCCTGGGACGACGACAGTTCCGCCTGGATCGCCTCTCCCGGATCGCTCGGGAACAGGCACAGGCCAATCCTGCGCTTGATCCGGTAGAGGTGGAACTGGCCTATCGCACCGGGCTGGCCGAGCGACTCGAACTGGTCGGCCAGCCCCGGCATATGCGTTATGCATCACTTTCCAGCGTGACATCAAAGGACCTGGATATTGCCTACAACAGGGTGGTTGCTGCAGAGGGCTCCCCGGAGCTTACGACTTTCGTGAGCAACTGCTCGTTTTGGGAGGATTTTCTACGACAGCATCACGACCAACAGTTCGCCGACCTGGTTGCGCCTTTTCACGAGCGGATGCAGACGACCTTTGAAAACCAGGCCTCGCTTGGGGCAGGTTATCGCAACGAGGTCGACCGCATAGCAGAGGATTTGAACACGGCTGAGGCAGCTTTGTTGACCCGTCTGACCGAGGCGGCCATCCAGGCTGACGAGTCAAAAACCTGCTTTGCACTGGATTGAGCGCCTCAGGCCTTGCCCCGTATCAAGCGGCGCAAGGCGAAACGGTTCGGATGGCAGGCGTCGGCCACGGCTCTGGGCAATGGCAGCGGCTCGTCATCCAGCCACGCGGCGATCAATTCGCCTGACAATGGTGCGGTGATCAGGCCGCGTGAACCGTGGCCACTGTTGACGTACAAGCCATCGAGCCAGGGACACGGGATGTCCGGTGTCTGCCGGGCATCCTTTGCCAGGACACTGTAGGCGTCGGTAAATGCACGACTGTCGGCCAAGGGGCCGACAATCGGCAAGTAGTCCGGGCTGGTGCAACGAAACGCCACGCGACCTGCAAGCGCCTCGGGTTGCAAGGTGTCCGCGCCGAGTCGGGCGACCAGATCCAGCGAGATTTCCTCAAGCATTTGCAAGTTGCCGGCATGCTCGGTAACTGTTGGTGTCAGGTCATCATTGTTGAAGTCAAAACTGGCCCCCAGCGTATGTTCCCCCAACCGTGCCGGTGCGACATAGCCTTCGGCGCAGACGACGGTGTTCAGGCTTTGGCTCTCGGGTGTCTGTGGCAGGCGAGTAATCTGTCCTCGAATGCGTTTGAGCGGCATCTCGCTGCTGTACGGGAAGCGCTTGATTTCAGCGGCACCGGCCAACACCACGACGGGCGCATCGGCCAGTAACCTGTCGCCATCCCATGCTTGCCATCGATCGTTCGCACGGCGCAGTTCCAATACATCGTGATGCGTCAGCAGCTCGATGTTTGTTTGCGCAGCCTGCCATTGGCACAGTGCAGGAGGATGCACCCAGCCGCCCTCGGGGTAAAACAGACCGCCCGCTGGCAGCGAGATACCCGCGCGAGCTTCGGCGTGCGCTTGATCGAGTGTGTGCAGCAAGTCTTCGGGAAACGCCGCGGCCAGTTGCGCCTGACGTTCGGCTTCCTTGTCGTTGAACGCCAGTTGCAGGACCCCGCAATCGTCCCAGTCCGTGCCGCGTTGCAAATGCTCGAGCAATCGTCGGGTGTAACCGAAACCGCTGACAATCATTTGCGACAGTGTCGTGCCGTGGGCCGATAGCTTGAGGTAGAGCACGCCCTGGGGATTGCCCGAGGCCTCCTGCGCCAGCGCGTCGTGACGTTCCAGCAGCATGACCTGCCAACCCCGTGCGGCCAGGCTGGCTGCCGTTGCGCACCCGGCCAGACCGGCGCCGACCACCAGAGCCTGACGCTCGCCGTTCAACGGCGCCGGACGTGCAAACCAAGGCTTGGCGATGGCCGGTATCGGCACTCCTTCAGGCCAGCCAGTAAACGTGCCCCGCAGGATTTCCCATTTGTGGCCGATACCCGGTGTGCGTTTCATCTTGAAACCTGCAGCATTGAGCAGGCGCCGTACCCAGCCGGTGCTGGTGAACGTGCTGATGGTCGCGTCGGGAGCCGACAGCCGTGCCAGCTCGGCAAACAGTTCGGCGGTCCACATGTCGGGGTTTTTCGCCGGCGCGAAACCGTCGAGGAACCAGGCGTCGATGCGGGCATCCAGTTGCGGCAGTTGTTCCAGCGCGTCGCCGATCAGCAGGGTCAGGGTGACGCGGCCGTTGTCCAGCGTCAGGCGCTGGAAACCCTGATGGATCGCCACGTACTGCGCCAGCAACTGATCGGCAAACACCTTGAGTTCCGGCCACAGCGCCAGGGCACGTTGCAGGTCGGCCGGGCTCAACGGGTACTTTTCGACACTGACAAAATGCAGCCGAGCCCCGGCCGCCGCGTGTTGCTCGAACACCTGCCAGGCGCAGAGGAAATTCAGCCCGGTGCCGAACCCCGTTTCACCGATGACCAGCCGCCCGCCCTCGGGCAAGGCCGCAAAGCGCTCGGCCAAACGGTTTTGCTCGATAAAGACATAACGGGTTTCGTCCAGCCCCGACTGGTCGGAGAAATACACATCGTCGAACACTCGCGAATACGGGCGACCTTGGTCGTCCCAGTCGAGTTGGGCGTGGGGCAATACAGGTTTCATGGCAGGCTCGGCAACGGCAAGGTCGCCATTCTAGCCGATCGACAGCCTGTTCAAGCTCTTTGTGGCGAGGGGGCTTGTCGGAACGCCGCACCGCCCCGTTCGGCTGCGAAGCAGTCGTAAAACCAGCCAACCGGATTTACCTGACAGACTCGGTTGGCTGATTTCAGGGCCGCTTCGCGACCCAACGGGGGCAAGCCCCCTCGCCACAGTAATCAGGGACCCTCAGGAAAATCTCTGCTTGCCTTCAGTTCAATCCGCTAGGCTTGCTCAGATCTGGAAGGGAGTCGCCCCATGTTTGAATCTGCCGAAATCGATCACGCCATCGACAAAGATACCTTTGACGCCGAAGTACCGGCCCTGCGCGAAGCATTGCTCGAAGCGCAATTCGAATTGCAGCAGCAACGCCGGTTTCCGGTGATCATTTTGATCAACGGCATCGAAGGCGCTGGCAAGGGCGAGACGATCAAGGTTCTCAACGAGTGGATGGACCCGCGCCTGATCGAGGTTCGCACGTTCGATCAGCAAACCGACGAAGAGCTGGCGCGGCCTCCGGCCTGGCGCTATTGGCGGATGCTCCCGGCCAAGGGGCGCATGGGGATTTTCTTCGGCAACTGGTACAGCCAGATGCTGCAGGGACGGGTCCATGGCGAGTTCAAGGATCCACGACTCGACCAGGCGATCAATGCCGCCGAGCGCCTGGAAAAGATGCTGTGCGATGAAGGTGCACTGATCTTCAAGTTCTGGTTTCACCTTTCCAAGAAGCAGATGAAAGCACGCCTCAAGGCGTTGGCCGACGATCCGCTGCACAGCTGGCGCATCAGCCCGCTGGACTGGCAGCAGTCGCAAACCTACGACAAATTCGTGAAGTACGGCGAGCGCGTCCTGCGCCGCACCAGCCGCGACTATGCACCCTGGCATGTGATCGCCGGGGCGGATGCTCATTATCGCAGCCTGGCCGTGGGGCGGATTCTGCTGGAGGGGTTGCGCGGCGCATTGCAGCGGCCGACGATCCATCCGGAAAAAGTCAGTGCCGCGCCAGTGTTCCCCAGTGTCGATCAAGTGAACCTGCTTGACAGCCTGGACCTGACCCAGCAGCTGGACAAAGACGATTACGAAGAGCAACTGATCACTGAGCAGGCGCGGTTTTCCGGGTTGATGCGTGACAAGCGCATGCGCCGCCATGCTCTGGTGGCGGTGTTCGAGGGCAACGATGCGGCCGGCAAGGGCGGGGCGATCCGCCGGGTAGCGGCAGCGCTTGATCCGCGCCAGTACAGCATCGTGCCGATTGCTGCGCCCACCGAAGAAGAACGGGCGCAACCGTATCTGTGGCGCTTCTGGCGGCACCTTCCGGCCCGGGGCAAATTCACCGTGTTCGACCGCTCCTGGTATGGCCGGGTGTTGGTGGAGCGCATCGAAGGTTTTTGCAGCCCGGCGGACTGGCTGCGTGCCTACGGTGAAATCAACGACTTCGAAGAACAGCTCACCGACGCCAGGGTGATCGTGGTCAAGTTCTGGCTGGCCATCGACAAACAGACGCAACTGGAGCGCTTCCAGGAACGCGAGGAAATTCCCTTCAAGCGCTTCAAGATCACTGAAGACGACTGGCGCAACCGTGAAAAATGGGATGACTATCGTGCGGCGGTCGGTGACATGGTCGACCGTACCAGCACCGAGATTTCACCATGGACCCTGGTAGAGGCCAACGACAAGCGCTGGGCGCGGGTCAAAGTCTTGCGCACCATCAACCATGCGCTGGAGGAGGCTTTCGAAAAGTCCGACCGGCAGGAGCGCAAGAAGCACAGGGACAAGGATTGAGGCGATGGTTGCGCATACGCGGGGTGAATGATTGTCGCGATCGGTAATTGGGTGGGCTTATGCTCGGTCCACTCTCAACCGATAACAACAATGAGGTATGCCATGCGTGAAGTGGTGATCGTCGACAGCGTGCGGACCGGCCTGGCCAAATCCTTTCGCGGTAAATTCAACATGACCCGCCCGGACGACATGGCGGCCCATTGTGTGAACGCGCTGTTGGCGCGCACCGGTATCGACCCTGCCAGCGTCGAGGACTGCATCGTTGGCGCCGGTTCCAACGAAGGTGCCCAGGGCTTCAACATCGGTCGCAACGTCGCGGTGCTGTCGCGCCTGGGCATCGGCACGGCCGGCATGACTCTCAATCGTTTCTGTTCCTCGGGCTTGCAGGCGATTGCCATCGCCGCGAACCAGATCGCCTCCGGTTGCAGCGATATCATCGTCGCCGGTGGCGTCGAGTCCATCAGCCTGACCATGAAAAGCGTCAACACCGATAACCTGATCAACCCGCTGCTCAAGGAGCAGGTGCCAGGCATCTACTTCCCGATGGGCCAGACCGCCGAGGTCGTTGCCCGTCGCTACAACGTCAGCCGCGAAGAACAGGATCTGTACGCCCTGCAAAGCCAGCAGCGTACTGCCCAGGCGCAAGCCGCCGGCCTGTTCAGCGATGAAATCGTGCCGATGGCGGTGAAATACCAGGTCGAGGACAAGGCCACCGGCCAGGTGCAGATTCTCGACGGCGTTGTCGATCGCGACGACTGCAATCGCCCTGATACCACCCTGGAAAGCCTGGCCGGGTTGAAGCCGGTGTTTGCCGACGATGGCTCGGTGACGGCCGGCAACTCCTCGCAGCTGTCTGACGGCGCGTCCATGACCCTGGTGATGAGCCTGGAGAAAGCCCTGGAACTGGGGCTCAAGCCGAAAGCGTTTTTCCGCGGTTTTACCGTGGCCGGTTGCGCGCCGGACGAGATGGGCATCGGCCCGGTGTTTTCGGTACCGAAGCTGCTCAAGGCCAAGGGCTTGCGGATTGACGACATCGACCTGTGGGAACTCAACGAAGCGTTCGCCTCGCAGTGCCTGTACAGCCGCAATCGACTGGAAATCGACAACGCGCGCTACAACGTCAACGGCGGCTCGATTTCCATCGGTCACCCGTTCGGCATGACCGGATCGCGCCAGGTCGGGCATCTGGTTCGTGAGTTGCAGCGACGCAATCTGCGTTACGGCATCGTCACCATGTGCGTGGGGGGCGGGATGGGGGCTACCGGGCTGTTTGAGGCGGTGCGGTAAGCCTCCGTTTTTTGTGTTGTCTGCCAGATAGCTTTCGCGAGCAAGCCCGCTCCCACAGGTTTGGTGGCGTACACAACATTTGTGATCGCAACTGAACACTGTGGGAGCGGGCTTGCTCGCGAATGCAGGCGCCGCGGTCTTTCACTTTACGACCCGCACAGTTTCATTCGCGGCCAGAGCGAAACTGTCCCTGTGTACGCCACCGCTCCAGGCCTAGAATGACGGCTCCTGCACTTTGGCATTGGGGTTCGCATGCACATTTCATCGGGTCGCTGGGTCTACGGTCTGTTCCTGGCCTTGTTGACCGCGTTGTTGTGGGGAATCCTGCCGATCAAGCTCAAGCAGGTATTGCTGGTGATGGACCCGGTGACGGTGACCTGGTTTCGTCTGATGGTGTCCGGCGGCTGTCTGTTCATTTACCTGGCTGCGACGAAACGCCTGCCCAGCCGCAAAGCGCTTGGCCCGCGTGGGGGCTGGCTGGTGCTGATGGCGGTGCTTGGCCTGGTGGGCAATTACGTGTTGTACCTGATGGGGCTCAACCTGCTCAGCGCCGGCACGGCGCAACTGGTGGTGCAGATGGGGCCGATCATGTTGCTGATTGCCAGCGTGTTTGTGTTCAAGGAACGTTTCAGCCTGGGGCAGGGGATAGGCCTGCTGGTGCTGCTGGTCGGCTTTGCGCTGTTTTTCAACCAGCGCTTGAGCGAACTGCTCACATCGTTGACCGATTACACCGCCGGCGTGCTGCTGGTGCTGCTGGCGTCCACGGTCTGGACCTTCTATGCCCTGGGGCAGAAGCAATTGCTGACGGTGTGGAATTCGCTGCAGGTGATGATGGTGATCTACCTGTTTTGCGCGCTGCTGCTAACGCCGTGGGTGCATCCGCTCGAAGCGTTGCAATTGAACCCGTTGCAGGGTTGGTTGCTGCTGGCGTGTTGCCTCAACACCCTGATTGCCTATGGCGCGTTTGCCGAGGCCCTGGCCCATTGGGAAGCTTCCCGGGTCAGCGCGACACTGGCCATCACGCCGTTGGTGACCTTTGCGGCGGTCGCCATGGCTGCATGGCTGTGGCCCGACTATGTGCATGCCGAGACGATCAATGGTCTGGGTTACGGCGGCGCGGTGCTGGTGGTGCTGGGGTCGGCGCTGGTGGCGTTGGGGCCGTCGTTGATTGCCGGGTTGCGGGCCAGAAAAGCCAAAATGGTCGCTGGCTGAAAATCTTCATCGCGCCCTTCGCGAGCAGGCTCGCTCCCACAGAGATCCAATGTGGGAGCGGGCTTGCTCGCGAAGGCTGACTGTCAGACGCTACAAAACTCAGCCCTTGGCCCCAGCCTCCAGCATGTTCTCCGGCCTTACCCACGCATCGAACTCTTCGTCGGTCAGGTACCCGAGCTGCAACGCCGCCTCGCGTAAGGTCAGTCCTTCGCTGTAGGCCTTCTTGGCGATCTCCGCCGATTTGTCATAGCCAATGTGCGGGTTGAGCGCGGTTACCAGCATCAGGCCGCGTTCCAGGTGTTCAGCCATTTTTTCCGCATCCGGCTCCAGGCCGGCCACGCAATGCTGCTGGAAGTTGCTGCAGCCATCACCCAGCAAACGGATCGATTGCAGCAGGTTATGGATGATCACCGGTTTGAACACGTTCAGCTGCAAGTGGCCCTGACTGGCGGCAAAGCCGATGGCGACGTCGTTGCCCAGTACCTGGCAGGCCAGCATCGACAAGGCTTCGCACTGGGTCGGGTTGACCTTGCCCGGCATGATCGAGCTCCCCGGCTCATTGGCCGGCAGCCTGACTTCGGCGAAGCCGGCGCGCGGGCCGGAACCCAGCAGGCGCAGATCGTTGGCGATTTTCATCAGGGTCACGGCGAGGGTTTTCAGCGCGCCGGACAGCGTGGTCAAAGGCTCATGGCCGGCCAGCGCAGCGAACTTGTTCGGTGCGGTGATAAACGGCAAGCCGGAGAGGGCGGCCAATTCTGCGGCGATGGCCTCACCGAAGCCATGGGGGGAATTGAGCCCCGTGCCGACGGCCGTTCCGCCCTGGGCCAGCTCGCAGACCGCGGGCAGTGCGCTGCGGATCGCCCGCTCGGCGTAATCGAGTTGCGCGATGAAGGCCGAGACTTCCTGGCCGAAGCTGATCGGCGTCGCATCCATCATGTGGGTACGGCCGGTCTTGACCAGTTTCATATGCCGGGCGGCCAACTCGGCCAGACCGCCGGACAGTTCGCTGATCGCCGGCAGCAAATGCTGTTGCACGGCCTGGACGGCCGCGATGTGCATGGCGGTGGGGAAGCAGTCGTTGGAGCTCTGGGAGCGATTGACGTGATCGTTGGGGTGCACCGGGGACTTGCCGCCGCGCGGGTTGCCGGCCAGCTCGTTGGCGCGACCGGCGATCACTTCGTTGACGTTCATGTTGCTCTGGGTGCCGCTGCCGGTTTGCCAGACCACCAGCGGAAACTGGTCGTCGTGGTCGCCCGCGAGCACTTCGTCGGCCGCCTGCTCGATCAGACGGGCGATATCGGCGGGTATGTCGCCGTTGCGATCATTGACCCGTGCCGCGGCTTTCTTGATCAGCGCCAGGGCATGCAACACGGCCAGCGGCATGCGTTCGTTGCCTATGGCGAAGTTGATCAGCGAGCGTTGCGTCTGAGCGCCCCAATAGGCTTCATCCGGGACTTCAACCTCGCCGAGGCTGTCGGTTTCGATACGGCTCATCTTGCTCACTCCTGTAGGTCCGATTGCGCAGTTTAGGCCGTGCTCGACGACCGTGGTTCCATCAGTCTGGATTTGACCATTCAACCCCTCTAAATCAGGCGCGACAAGGCTTGGGGTTGAGCGACACACTTTTTTAGGCGCAGAATGGACGCCCTTGGGGTCTTACCTCGCCAGCTAGAAAAGGAAACTCGATGACTCGTCTTCGTGCCATCTGTACCGCGGTTGCTTTGGTCTGCGCCAGCGGCCAGGTTTTTGCCGACACCGCCAGCCATAACGCCAGTGCCGAGGCTTTCCTGACCATGGCGCACGCTGACAAACTGGGCACCCCTGTGTACATGCAAGTACAGCAGATGTTTGCCCAGCGTTTCGAACAGACCAAAGCCCCTGAGTCGAAAAAAGCCGTGCTGGAAACCTACCAGGCCAAGGCCAATGCCGCTCTGGACCAGGCCATTGGCTGGAACAAGCTGAAGCCGGACATGGTCAAGCTCTACACCAGCAACTTCACCGAATCCGAGCTCAAGGACCTGGTTGCGTTCTATCAGTCGCCACTGGGCAAGAAAGTCCTGGAAAAAATGCCCCAGCTGACCCAGCAATCGGCCCAGATGACCCAGGCCAAGCTGGAAAGCGCGGTGCCTGTGGTCAACAAGCTGCTGGCTGACATGACCGCCGAGCTGACGCCGAAAGACGCGGCCGCTCCAGCCAAGAAAAAGCCTTAAGCGGAGTTCGGTATGACCATGCAACAACGCATCGAATCGACGCTGGCCTTGCTTCAGCCGGAGCATCTGCAAGTGCTGGACGAGAGCCACATGCACAGCCGAGGGTTACAGACCCACTTCAAGGCTGTGGTCGTCAGCACACAGTTCGAAGGCCTGAACCGGGTCAAGCGCCACCAGAAAGTCTACGCCACGCTCGGCGAGCTGATGGGCGAGTTCCATGCGTTGGCGCTGCATACCTACACGCCGCAGGAATGGGCCGGGATCGACGCGGCTCCGGCCTCGCCGACCTGTGCCGGTGGCAGCAAGCACTAAACCCCGGTTTTTTGTTAGAATGCCCAACGCGCCGCTAACCCGGCGCGTTTTTTTTCGCATCCGGTTCACCCCTTACGAGGGTAGCCACCTGGAGATTCACCCATGACACAACAGATTGTCGTGGCGGCACTGTATAAGTTCGTCACCCTGGAAGATTACGTCGCCCTGCGCGAGCCACTGCTGCAAGCGATGGTCGACAACGGCATCAAAGGCACGCTGCTGATTGCCGAAGAAGGCATCAACGGCACCGTGTCCGGTAGCCGCGAAGGCATTGACGGGCTGATGGCCTGGCTCAAGAACGACCCGCGCATGGACGACATCGACCACAAGGAGTCGTACTGCGACGAGCAGCCGTTCTACCGCACCAAGGTCAAACTCAAGAAAGAAATCGTCACCCTTGGCGTAGAAGGCGTGGACCCGAACAAGAAGGTTGGCACCTACGTCGATCCGCAAGACTGGAACGCGCTGATCAGCGACCCGCAAGTGCTGTTGATCGACACCCGAAACGATTACGAAGTCTCGATCGGTACCTTCGAAGGCGCCATCGACCCGAAAACCACCAGTTTTCGTGAATTCCCCGACTACATCAAAGCCAACTTCGACCCGGCCGTGCACAAGAAGGTCGCGATGTTCTGCACCGGCGGCATCCGCTGCGAGAAAGCCTCGAGCTACATGCTCAGCGAGGGTTTTGACGAGGTCTACCACCTCAAGGGCGGCATCCTGAAGTACCTCGAAGAGGTGCCGCAGGAAGAGACCAAATGGCAGGGCGACTGCTTTGTGTTCGACAACCGCGTGACGGTTCGCCATGACCTGAGCGAAGGCGACTACGACCAATGTCATGCCTGCCGCACGCCGGTCAGCGTGGAAGACCGCGCGTCCGAGCACTACGTGGCCGGCATCAGTTGCCCGCATTGCTGGGATAAGCTGAGCGAGAAGACCCGTCGCAGCGCCATCGACCGGCAGAAGCAGATCGAACTGGCCAAGGCTCGTAACCAGCCTCACCCGATCGGCTACAACTATAAGCAAGCATCCTCCGAGGCCTGAACCATGTCTGCGCGCCTGCTCTATGTGATGGACCCGATGTGTTCCTGGTGCTGGGGGTTTGCCCCGGTGGCCAACGCACTGGTCGAGCAGGCGCAAGCCGCAGGCGTGGATGTGCACCTGATCGTCGGAGGTTTGCGCACTGGCAGCGGTTCAGCGCTGGAGCCGTCTACCCGGCGCTATATCCTTGAGCATTGGCAGGCAGTTACCGAGGCCACCGGGCAGCCGTTCAAGCTCGAAGGCGCGCTGCCCGACGGCTTTGTCTATGACACCGAACCTGCCTGCCGGGCATTGGTGACGGCCCGCAGCCTGGCACCGGATTGCGCGTGGAAACTGCTCGGGCTGATTCAGCACGCGTTCTATGCCCAGGGTCGCGACGTCACGCAGGCCTGCGTGTTGGTGGATTTGGCGGAACAAGCCGGTTTGCCACGCATCGAGTTCGCCGGTGCGTTCGACCGGGCCGACATGCACGCGGCCACCGCTGCCGACTTCACCTGGGTCCAGGACCTGGGCATTGCCGGTTTCCCCACCCTGCTGGCTGAGCGTAACGGCCAACTGGCGTTGCTGACCAACGGCTATCAGCCTTTGGGCGAGTTGTCCCCGCTGCTTGGCCGCTGGCTGGAGCGTGCCGCCTGTGCATGACCTGCCCGATGATGTCGCTACCGTTAAACGTGTCGACCGCCTGAGTTGGGCGGAAATCCGTCGCCTGGCCCTGCATCACAAGAAATCCCTGTGGATCGCCAACGGCGTGGCCGTGCTGGCGACCCTGTGCAGCGTGCCGATTCCCTTGCTGCTGCCGTTGCTGGTGGACGAGGTATTGCTGGGGCACGGTGATGCCGCGCTGAAGATCATGAACCACGCGCTGCCCGAAGGCTGGCAGAAAGCCGCGGGCTACATCGGCCTGATGTTGCTGGTGACCTTGACCCTGCGTTGCACGGCGTTGCTGTTCAACGTGGTGCAGGCGAAATTGTTCGCCGGGTTGGCCAAGGATATCGTCTACCGCATACGCATCCGCCTGATCGAACGGCTCAAGCGTATCTCGCTGGGTGAATACGAAAGCCTGGGCAGCGGCACGGTGGCCACGCATCTGGTCACCGACCTCGACACGCTGGACAAATTCGTCGGTGAAACCCTCAGCCGTTTCCTCGTGGCCATGCTGACCCTGGTCGGCACTGCCGGCATCCTGATGTGGATGCACTGGAAGCTGGCGCTGCTGATTCTGTTGTTCAACCCGTTGGTGATCTACGCCACCGTGCAGTTGGGCAAGCGGGTCAAGCACCTCAAGAAGCTCGAGAACGACAGCACTTCGCGCTTTACCCAGGCGCTGACCGAAACGCTGGATGCCATCCAGGAAGTTCGCGCCGGCAACCGCCAGGGTTTTTTCCTCGGGCGCCTGGGCCAGCGTGCCCGGGATGTGCGCGATTACGCGGTGAACTCGCAGTGGAAAACCGACGCTTCGAACCGGGCCAGCGGATTGCTGTTCCAGTTCGGCATCGATATTTTCCGGGCCGCGGCCATGCTCACGGTGTTGTTCTCCGACCTGTCCATCGGCCAGATGCTCGCGGTGTTCAGCTACCTGTGGTTCATGATCGGCCCGGTGGAACAACTGCTGAACCTGCAATATGCCTACTACGCTGCCGGCGGTGCGCTGTCGCGGATCAACGAACTGCTGTCGCGCGCCGACGAACCCGAGTACCCGGGCGGAGTCGACCCGTTCACCGGTCGCGAAACCGTCGGGATCGAGGTTCAGGGCTTGAGCTTCGGCTACGGTGACGAACTGGTGCTGAGCCAGATGAATCTCTCCATCGCGCCGGGCGAAAAAGTCGCGATCGTCGGTGCCAGCGGCGGTGGCAAGAGCACGCTGGTGCAACTGCTGCTGGGCATGTACACGCCATTGGCCGGCACCATTCGTTTCGGTGGTTCGACCCAGCAAGAGATCGGCCTGGAGACCGTGCGGGAAAATGTCGCCGTGGTCCTGCAGCATCCGGCCCTGTTCAACGACACCATCCGCGCCAACCTGACCATGGGCCGTGAACGCAGTGACCAGGCCTGCTGGCAGGCGCTGGAAATCGCCCAGCTGCACAACACGGTCCGCGATTTGCCCAATGGCCTGGACAGCATCGTCGGGCGCTCCGGCGTGCGTTTGTCCGGTGGGCAGCGCCAGCGCCTGGCCATTGCGCGGATGGTGCTGGCCGAACCGAAAGTGGTGATCCTCGACGAAGCGACTTCGGCGCTGGATGCCGCCACCGAGTACAACCTGCACCAGGCACTGGCACGGTTCCTGAGCAACCGCACCACGTTGATCATTGCTCACCGCTTGTCAGCCGTGAAGCAGGCCGACCGGGTGCTGGTATTCGATGGCGGGCAAATTGCCGAAGATGGCGACCACCAGCAGCTGATTGCCGATGGTGGTTTGTACGCCAAGCTGTATGGGCATTTGCAGCGGTTGTAGCGAGACGACATCAAGGTTGCAGGGCGCCACTTCAAAATTATAAAAAACATCATCGCGACCGGATTCAATGGTCGCGATACGGCCTCCGGGCATAGCTTGTCGCTTGCCGGGATCGGAATCGCAACCTAGTCTAGCTACAGCGATTTCGTCCGGAAGACGAGCAAGCAGTGCTAATGCAAGGGACCTCATGAATCAAACGCGGACTCTCGGAACGCCACGGTTGTTGGGCATCGTCTGGCCATTTATCGCCGTTGTGTTGTTTCAAGCCTTGTTGGGCGGCGTTAGCCTATATGTGCTGTCGGCGGTTCGCGGCTATGTTGCCGGCGAAAGCCTCTGGTCCAAGGGCCAGAAAGACGCCATCTATTACCTCAATCTCTATGCCGACAGCGGCGACGAAGCGATTTTTCATAAATACCAGAACGCCATCTCCGTGCCCCAGGGCGGGCATGAGTTGCGTGTGGCGCTGGACCATCAGCCGCCGAACATCGAGGCCGCACGTGTGGCGATCCTCAAGGGCGGCAACCATCCGGACGACGTGTCCAGCCTGATCTGGCTGTACCTCAACTTTCGTCACTTCAGTTACCTCGAAAAGGCCATCAACCTCTGGACCGTGGGTGATGCCTATCTGGTCCAGCTCGATGGCGTTGCGCGGGACATGCATCAGCACATCGCCTCCGGCCCGGCCTCCCGTGCGGATGTGCAACGCTGGAAGGAGCAGATTTTTGCCATCAACGACGGTGTGACACCGGCGGCGAAAGCCTTCAGCGATGCCTTGGGTGAAGGTTCGCGGGTGATTCTGCGTCTGTTGTTGGTGACGAACCTGGCCACCGCCCTGGGCCTGATTGCATTGGCCTTGATGCGCACTCACAAGCTGCTCAAGCAGCGCCATGCCTTCGCCGATGCGTTGCAACTGGAGAAGGAACGGGCGCAGATCACCCTGCAATCCATTGGCGACGGTGTGATCACCACGGACGTTTCCGGTGCGATTGCCTACATGAATCCGGCGGCCGAGGCGCTGACCCACTGGAAGGCCGAGCAGGCGACAGGATTGCCGCTGGCGGCGCTGTTCAATCTGCTGGATGAAAACGCGCAGACCGATGGTTTCACCCTGATCGAGCATATTCTCAGTGGCCAGCTCAGTGGCGGCAGTGAACACTCCAAGCTGATTCAACGCCTGGACGGCAGCACGGTGTCGGTCACGCTGGTCGGCGCGCCAATCCGCAATGCCGGCAAAGTCAGCGGGACGGTACTGGTGCTGCATGACATGACCCAGGAGCGGCAATACATTGCCAATCTGTCATGGCAGGCGACCCACGATGCCTTGACCGGCCTCGCCAACCGCCGCGAATTCGAATATCGCCTGGAGCAGGCGCTGCACAACCTGACCCGTTACACGGGGCGCCATGCCCTGATGTTCCTCGATCTGGATCAATTCAAACTGGTCAACGATACCTGTGGCCACGCGGCAGGCGATGAACTGTTGCGGCATATCTGTGCCTTGTTGCAGTCGGGACTGCGCGAAGGCGATACCCTGGCGCGCCTTGGCGGTGACGAGTTCGGCATCCTGCTGGAGAACTGCGCACCGGAAGCAGCGGAGAAAATTGCCGAGAGCCTGCGCCAGACTGTGCAGAATCTGCATTTTGTCTGGAAGGGCCGGCCTTTCGTCACCACGGTGAGCATCGGGTTGGTCCATGTCGCACAGAATCCGACGACGCTCGAAGCCTCGCTGCGTGCTGCCGACATGGCGTGCTACATGGCCAAGGAAAAGGGCCGGAACCGGGTGCAGGTCTATCATCCGGATGACTCGGAATTGTCCCTGCGTTTCGGCGAAATGGCCTGGGTGCAGCGTTTGCACATGGCGCTCGAGGAGGACCGCTTTTGCCTGTACGCCCAGGAAATCGCCCCCTTGGGCCATATCGAAAAGGACGGCGGGCACATTGAAATCCTGCTGCGTTTGCATGATGAAGCCGGGCGGATGATCTTGCCCGACAGCTTCATTCCGGCGGCCGAGCGTTATGGCCTGATGAGCTCGCTTGATCGCTGGGTTGTACAGAACGTGTTCAAGATCATTGCCCAGTGCCGGGCCGAGCAAGGCCACGGGCCGCTGGCCATGTGTGCGATCAATCTGTCAGGCACGACGATCGGGGATGAGGCGTTCCTGGACTTCCTGCGCGAACAGTTTGTGACGTATTCGATTCCGCCTGAAATGATTTGTTTTGAAATTACTGAGACCAGTGCTATTTCAAATCTTGGCAGTGCCATTCGATTCATTAATGAACTCAAAGGCTTAGGTTGCCATTTTTCACTGGATGACTTTTGTGCCGGAATGTCCTCATTCGCGTATCTGAAACATTTGCCTGTAGACTTCCTGAAGATCGACGGGAGTTTCGTAAAGGATATGCTGGACGACCCGATTAACCGCGCCATGGTCGAAGTGATCAATCACATCGGCCATGTCATGGGTAAGCGCACGATTGCCGAGTTTGTCGAAACGCCTCAGATCGAGCAGGCATTGCTCGAGATCGGGGTGGATTACGCTCAAGGGTATGTGATTGAACGCCCGCATCTGTTTACCAGCGATACCTTGCTGAGTCGTCCCGCCAGGCCCCAACCGCTGTTGTTCAAGGCGCCTGGCACGTTCCGTTGAAATTCCTGCCGGTCTTACAATCACAATCAAAAGGAGCTCGACAGTGATCGACACATTCAACCGAACCGGACCGCTCATGGAAGCTGCAAGTTATCCTGCCTGGGCCCAGCGCCTGATCCAGGATTGCAGCGAGAGCAAGCGCCGGGTTGTCGAACACGAACTGTACCAGCGCATGCGAGACAACAGACTCAGTGCGAAGACCATGCGCCAGTACCTGATCGGTGGCTGGCCGGTGGTCGAACAGTTCGCGTTATATATGGCACAAAACCTGACCAAGACCCGCTTTGCCCGTCATCCCGGCGAAGACATGGCACGTCGCTGGCTGATGCGTAATATCCGCGTCGAATTGAACCACGCCGATTACTGGGTGCACTGGAGCCGCGCGCACGGTGTCAGCCTGGAAGACCTGCAGGCACAGCAGGTGCCGCCGGAGCTTCATGCCCTGAGCCATTGGTGTTGGCACACCAGTTCAGCCGACTCGCTGATCGTGGCGATTGCCGCCACCAACTACGCCATCGAAGGGGCGACCGGTGAATGGTCGGCGGTCGTTTGTTCCAGCGGTATCTACGCCGCCTCGTTCCCCGAGGAAGATCGCAAGCGGGCGATGAAGTGGCTGAAGATGCACGCCCAGTACGACGATGCCCATCCATGGGAAGCGCTGGAAATCATTTGCACCCTGGCGGGCACCAACCCAAGCAAATCCCTGCAGGTGGAATTGCGTCAGGCTGTCTGCAAAAGTTACGACTACATGTACCTGTTTCTCGAGCGTTGCATGCAACTGGAGCACGCCGAGCGGGCGCCGGTGGTTCGTGAGCGGATGGCATTGGCTGAAGGCTGATTCAGCGTCTGCTTGAAAAACAACTGTGGGAGCGAGCTTGCTCGCGATAGCTGCCTGACATTCACCAGAAGTGTTGAATGAAAGCACGTCATCGCGAGCAGGTCGAATCGTCGCACCGTCGCTCCCACATTGTTTTGTGTTGTGGCTGAAAAATCAGCCCGCCATCTCCAGCCGGTTACGGCCTTCACGCTTGGCCACATACAATGCGCTGTCTGCCCGTCGCAACAGGCTCTCTGCGGACTCCCCGGGCAACAGGGTCGAACAGCCGAGGCTGACCGTCAGCAAGATCGTATGAGCATCGCCAAGGTATTCTTCAGATTGCACTGCAAAACGCAGTCGTTCACCGACCATGGCCGCGGCCTCGCGGCTGGTGTTCGAGAGCAGGATCAGGAACTCTTCACCGCCATAGCGGAACACCATGTCCACGTTGCGCAGCTGGTTTTTGATCGAGGCAGCGACTGCCTTGAGCACATCATCGCCGGAGCTGTGGCCATGGGTGTCGTTGACTTGCTTGAAGTGATCGATGTCCAGCATCAGCACCGACAACGGTTGCAGATGGCGCCGGGACAGCTCGATTTCCCTTTGCAGCGTCTGGTCCATGGCGATGCGGTTACCGGTGCCCGTCAGCGGGTCGCGCAGTGCGCTTTGGGTGGCGGTACGGTAAAGCAGCGCATTGCGCATCGGGAAAAGCAGCGCGGCCAGCAGTGATTCGAGATTGCCCTGTTCCGCTTCGCTGAAGCGCTGATTGCGGCGGAAAACCAGCTCACCCAGGTGTTCGCCTTCGTGGCTGAGGCTGTAACTGAGGGAGTGGTGGCCGCGCTGGCCGAACTCAAGGCGCAGGTCGCTGCTCTTGTGTTGGTAGCACAAGGCATCCAGCGGCACCAGGCGCTGAATCTCGCGATAGAACGTGCCGAGAATGCGTTGCGGCTCCAGACTGGTTTGCAGCTGCAGGCTCAGTTGCTGGCGCATTTGCGCAAGACTGACAGGCCTTTCCAGAAGAGGCGGCTGCTGACCAAAGCCCAGGCGCTGCAATTTGGCGCTATCGAAGTCAATTGCGTTGGTCTGGGAAGGTGGTTTCATAAGGCGTGCGCCCCTAAGCAGTAAGGCTGTCTTACAAGCAGGGTGAGAGCGGCTTAGGGCTGCGCGTCGTACTGGTCCGTCAGTCCCGTAGGACATTTCGTACAAGTTTAATCCGCTTTGTAGAAGATGAGTAACTGCTGCACTCAAGCTTCACCCGTGTCTGCTTTCACATTACGTGTTTGAGCAAACTTAGAGCGAAAGTCGTGCCATTCGGTTCATCCGAATAAAATATGTATTAAATCAATTGGTTGGTGTTCGTCTTCAACCTGCAGGGCGCTGCGTGTGACGTTTGTTTGACAGGTGCCTGGCCTGAATTTGAAAGCCTTCGCGAGCCGCGGCGGGAAGCCGGCGCGGCAGCAAAAAGCGACGTACGGTCGTTACTGGGCGTTGAACGCCTGGCCATTGATACCGGCGCTGTCCGGGCCCATCAGGTAAAGGTAGACCGGCATGATCTCCTCGGGCGTCGGGTTGTTCAGCGGGTTTTCACCCGGGTAGGCCTGGGCACGCATGCTGGTGCGGGTAGCGCCCGGATTGATGCTGTTGGAGCGTACCGGGGCCACGGTATCGACTTCGTCAGCCAGGGTTTGCATCAGGCCTTCAGTGGCAAATTTGGAAACGCCGTAGGCGCCCCAATACGCACGTCCCTTGCGCCCGACGCTGCTGGAAGTGAACACCACCGAGGCATCCTGCGACAGCTTGAGCAGCGGCAGCAATGTGCTGGTGAGCATGAACATGGCATTGACGTTGACTTGCATGACGCGCATGAAGTTTTCGCCGGACAACTGTTCGATCGGCGTGCGCGGGCCGATGATCGAAGCGTTGTGCAACAAACCGTCGAGATGGCCGAATTCGTTTTCGATCATCGCTGCCAGCTCATCGTATTGATGGGGCAGGGCGGTTTCCAGGTTGAACGGGATGACCGCCGGTTGTGGATGGCCGGCGGCTTCGATTTCGTCGTAGACCTGGCTCAGGTTGGCTTCGGTCTTGCCCAGCAGCAGTACGGTTGCGCCGTGGGCTGCGTAGGCTTTTGCTGCGGCGGCACCGATGCCGCGACCGGCGCCGGTGACCAGGATGACCCTATCCTTGAGCAGTTCAGGGCGGGCGGAATAATCGAACATAAAAAACCTCACAAAACAGATACAGATCGCGGCGCTGCCAATCGCGGGCAAGCCCGCTCCCACAAGGATTGAAGGTGTTCATTCATTTTGTATCCACCAACAAACCCTGTGGGAGCGGGCTTGCCCGCGAAGGCGTCAGCATTCACGCCGTATTCCCAAAACCCGAAACCGGGTCTCAGCAGCTACAGAGGGCGCTATCCAAAACCTTGCGCAGCTCCAGCGGATGATCGACCACCACGTCCGCACCCCAATTTCGCGGGTTGTCATCCGGGTGGATATAGCCGAAGGTCACCGCCGCAGTCCTGGTGCCGGCATCCCGACCCGACTCGATATCCCGCAGGTCATCCCCCACGAACAACACGCTGGCCGGGTCGAGGTCGAGCATCTTGCAAGCGAGGATCAATGGCTCTGGATCCGGTTTGCTGTTCTTCACGTGATCCGGGCAGATCAGTAGCGCCGACCGCTCGGCCAGTCCCAGCTGTTGCATGATCGGTTCGGCGAAACGCAGCGGCTTGTTGGTGACCACGCCCCAGATCAGGTTCGCTTTCTCGATATCGGCGAGCAATTCAGGCATGCCGTCGAACAGCTTGCTGTGAACGGCGCAACCCACGAGGTAGCGCTCCAGGAACTCCTGGCGCAACTCCTCGAAACCCGGCGATTCCGGGTCCATGGCGAAGGTCACTGCGACCATTGCCCTGGCACCGCCGGAAATCTCGTCGCGGATGTGTTTGTCGTTCATCGGTGGCAGGCCGCGGTCGGCACGCATCGCCTGACAGATCGCAATGAAGTCCGGCGCGGTGTCGAGCAGGGTGCCGTCCATGTCGAAAAGAACTGCTCTGATAGGCATCGGCTTACTCCTCGCGCAGGGTCTGGATCATGTAGTTGACGTCCACGTCGGCGGCCAGCTTGTAGTGCTTGGTCAACGGGTTGTAGGTCAGGCCGATGATGTCCTTGACGGTCAGGCCGGCCATGCGGCTCCAGGCGCCGAGTTCGGAAGGGCGGATGAATTTCTTGAAGTCGTGGGTGCCGCGCGGCAGCAGCTTCATGATGTATTCGGCGCCGACGATGGCGAACAGGTACGCCTTCGGGTTGCGGTTGATGGTGGAGAGGAACACCTGGCCGCCGGGCTTGACCATGCGGAAGCAGGCGCGGATGACCGACGACGGATCCGGTACGTGTTCGAGCATTTCCAGGCAGGTGACCACGTCGAATTGCTCGGGCATTTCCTCGGCCAGGGCTTCGGCGGTGATCTGCCGGTATTCGACGTTCACGCCCGATTCCAGCTGATGCAACTGGGCAACCGCCAAGGGTGCTTCACCCATGTCGATCCCCATCACGGTCGCGCCGCGCTGGGCCATGGCTTCGCTGAGGATGCCGCCGCCGCAACCGATGTCGAGGACCTTTTTACCGGCCAGATTGACCCGTTCGTCAATCCAGTTGACTCGTAGCGGGTTGATGTCGTGCAGCGGTTTGAATTCGCTTTCACGGTCCCACCAGCGATGGGCCAGGGCTTCGAATTTGGCGATTTCGGCGTAGTCGACGTTGCTCATGGTTTAAGTCCTCGAAAAACTTGAAAATTCCTGTTGCCCCGGATTGTGCTCCAGGGTGCTTACGATTCGGTATGGCCGCTGATGCGCTGGCCCCAGGCCTTCGCAACAGTGCCTAGCTGTTGTTCATCAAGGCGTGTCAGGCGACGGTCGTCGAGCAACTGCTTGCCGGCAACCCAAAGGTGTTTCACGCAGTCGCGGCCGGTGGCGTATATAAGCTGCGAAACCGGGTCGTAGACCGGTTGCTGGGCCAGGCCGGAGAGGTCGAAAGCCACCATGTCCGCCGCCTTGCCGATTTCCAGCGAGCCGACCTGGGCCTCGATGCCCAGTGCCCGGGCGCCGTTGAGGGTGGCCATGCGCAGGGCGCGATGAGCATCCAGTGCGGTGGCCGAGCCGGCGACAGCCTTGGCCAACAGGGCCGCGGTGCGGGTTTCGCCGAGCAGGTCCAGGTCATTGTTGCTCGCCGCACCATCGGTGCCGACCGCGACATTGACCCCGGCCTGCCACAAGCGCTCGACCGGGCAGAACCCGCTGGCCAGCTTCAGGTTCGACTCCGGGCAATGAATCACATTGCTGTTGCTTTCTACCAGCAGTGCCAGGTCCTCATCGCTGACCTGGGTCATGTGAACCGCCTGGAAGCGCGGCCCAAGCAGGCCCAGGCGCGCCAGGCGAGCCAATGGGCGTTCACCGCGCTGCTCGACCGATTGCTGCACTTCAAAAGCGGTTTCATGCACGTGCATGTGGATCGAAGCGTCGAGCTCTTCGGCGATCACCCGGATTTTTTCCAGGTTTTCGTCGCCTACGGTGTAGGGTGCATGGGGGCCAAAGGTGATTTTGATGCGCTCGTGGTGCTTGAGATCGCCAAACAGTTCAACGCCCTGACGAATGGCTTCGTCCGCGGTAGCGGCGCCCGGAATGGGGAAGTCGAGGATCGGAATCGCGATCTGTGCGCGAATGCCGCTGTTGTGCACGCGCTCGCTGGCAACCTTCGGGAAGAAATACATGTCAGAGAAACAGGTGATGCCGCCTTTGATCTGCTCGGCGATGGCAAGGTCGGTGCCGTCGCGCACGAAGTCCTCGTCGACCCACTTGGCTTCGGCGGGCCAGATGTGGTTCTCCAGCCAGGTCATCAAGGGCAGGTCATCGGCCAGGCCACGGAACAGGGTCATCGCCGCGTGTCCGTGGGCATTGATCAGGCCGGGGCTGAGCAACACGTCGGGCAATTCGCGGGTTTCGGTTGCGTTAAGCTTCAGTGCGGCGGAACGTGGACCGATAAACACGATGCGTCCATCACGGATGCCCACGCCATGTTCCTTGAGGACAACACCAGCGGGTTCGACGGGTACCAGCCAGGTCGGCAGCAATAACAGGTCGAGCGCAGCGGCAGTGTTCGGCATCGAGGGTCGGTTCCAGTGCTTTTGTAAAGGATGGCGAAGTATACCCGAGCGTCTTCGCGGTGGGATCGCTATAATCGGCGGCTTTTGTTCATGAGTGCGGGGTGAGGGATGCGCGATCGACTGTTGGCTGCGGAAAAGGTAAAGGCCATCGATTGGCGTGATGGCGCTCTCCATCTGCTGGATCAGCGTATTTTGCCATTCGAGGAAACCTGGATCGCCTACACCAGCGCAGCCGGTGTGGCCGAAGCCATTCGCTCGATGGTGGTGCGTGGCGCACCGGCCATCGGCATCAGTGCCGCCTATGGCATCGTGCTCGCGGCCCGTGCCCGGATTGCCGAAGGTGGCGACTGGTATGCGGCACTGGAAGAGGATTTTGCGCTGCTGGCCGACTCCCGTCCCACAGCGGTCAACCTGTTCTGGGCGCTGGGGCGCATGCATGATCGGCTTGATCGCCTGAAAGACAATGCCGACCCGCTGGAAGTGCTGGAGGCCGAAGCCATCGCCATTCACGAAAGTGATCGCGAAGCCAACCTGACCATGGCGCAACTGGGTGTCGACCTGATCCGCAAGCATCAGGGCAATGCCCAGGCGATCCTGACCCACTGCAACACGGGTGCGCTGGCCACGGGTGGCTTCGGCACGGCGCTGGGGGTGATTCGCGGTGCATTCATCGAGGGCATGGTCGAGCAGGTGTATGTCGACGAAACCCGCCCATGGCTGCAGGGCTCGCGGCTGACCGCGTGGGAACTGGCCAATGAAGGCATCCCCGTGACCCTCAATGTCGATTCCGCCGCGGCGCATATCATGAAGACCAAGGGCCCTACCTGGGTCATCGTCGGCGCTGACCGGATCACCGCCAATGGCGACGTGGCCAACAAGATCGGCACCTATCAACTGGCCGTCAACGCCATGCACCACGGCGTGCGCTTCATGGTGGTGGCGCCGAGTTCGACCATCGACATGAACCTGGCCAGTGGCGATGACATTCCGATCGAGGAACGTGACGGTCGCGAGTTGCTGGAGGTCGGTGGCAAGCGCGTCGGGGCCGACGTCGAGGCCTTCAACCCGGTGTTCGATGTGACGCCAGCGGACCTGATCGATGCGATCGTCACCGAAAAAGGCATCGTCGAGCGTCCGGATACGGTGAAGATGGCGCAGTTGATGTGCCGCAAGCGTTTGCATTGATGATTTCTAGCGCCTGATAGATGGCTATCGCGGGCTTGCCCGCTCCCACAGGTTTTGTGAGCGCCACAGAACCCTGTGGGAGCGGGCTTGCCCGCGAAGAGGCCCTAAAAGCCAACAAATCAGCCCGAATCAGTCGCAAATTTTTCATTCAATACAGCTCTAAGCCCCTCTCGTCCCCCTCAAGCCTGTCATCGGTCAACTAACTACTCTCCATGCGCATCTGGGGGATAGGTGCGTGGCGGCTCTTGTGATAACATCCGGCGGTTTCCAGGGTTGCCCGAAGTGGTAGCCCGTACTGCGCAGATCCATGGCATAACTCGTTGATTTGTCGTAAGTCGGTGCATGGCACTAAGCCTGTATCGACGAGCTTCGTTGGTCCTGACGAAGTTTCACCAGAAAAAGGAATCAGGCTTCTCATGGGCGAACTGGCCAAAGAAATCCTCCCGGTCAATATCGAAGACGAGCTGAAGCAGTCCTACCTCGACTACGCGATGAGCGTAATTGTCGGGCGGGCACTGCCGGATGCGCGCGATGGCTTGAAGCCCGTGCACCGGCGCGTGCTGTTCGCGATGAGCGAGCTGGGCAACGACTTCAACAAGCCGTACAAGAAATCTGCCCGTGTTGTCGGTGACGTGATCGGTAAGTATCACCCGCATGGTGATACCGCGGTGTACGACACCATCGTTCGGATGGCGCAGCCATTCTCCCTGCGCTACCTGCTGGTAGACGGCCAGGGCAACTTCGGTTCGGTGGACGGCGACAACGCCGCGGCCATGCGATACACCGAAGTGCGCATGACCAAGCTGGCGCACGAGCTGCTGGCCGACCTGCACAAGGAAACCGTGGACTGGGTGCCGAACTACGACGGCACCGAAATGATCCCGGCGGTCATGCCGACCCGTATTCCCAACCTGCTGGTCAACGGTTCCAGCGGTATCGCCGTGGGCATGGCGACCAACATTCCGCCGCACAACCTCGGTGAAGTCATCGACGGTTGCCTGGCACTCATCGACAATCCCGAGCTGACCGTCGATGAACTGATGCAATACATCCCGGGTCCGGACTTCCCGACCGCCGCGATCATCAACGGTCGCGCCGGCATCATCGAAGCCTACCGCACCGGTCGCGGGCGCATTTACATGCGCGCCCGCTCGATCATCGAAGACATCGACAAGGTCGGTGGCCGTCAGCAGATCGTCATCACCGAACTCCCTTACCAGCTGAACAAGGCGCGTCTGATCGAGAAGATCGCCGAGCTGGTCAAGGAGAAGAAGCTCGAAGGCATCACCGAACTGCGCGACGAATCCGACAAGGACGGTATGCGCGTCGTGATCGAGCTGCGTCGCGGCGAAGTGCCTGAGGTCATCCTCAACAACCTCTACGCCCAGACCCAGCTGCAAGCGGTGTTCGGTATCAACATCGTCGCGCTGATCGACGGCCGTCCGCGGATCCTGAACCTCAAGGACCTGCTGGAAGCCTTCGTCCGTCACCGTCGCGAAGTGGTTACCCGTCGTACCGTGTTCGAGCTGCGCAAGGCGCGCGAGCGTGGTCACATCCTTGAAGGTCAAGCGGTAGCCCTGTCGAACATCGACCCGGTCATCGCCCTGATCAAGGCCTCGCCAACCCCGTCGGAAGCCAAGGAAGCGCTGGTCAGCACCCCTTGGGAGTCCTCGGCTGTGGTGGCGATGGTCGAGCGGGCCGGTGCTGATTCGTGCCGTCCGGAAAACCTCGATCCGCAATACGGCCTGCGCGATGGCAAGTACTTCCTGTCGCCAGAACAGGCGCAAGCCATTCTGGAACTGCGTCTGCACCGCCTGACCGGTCTGGAACACGAAAAACTGCTGGCCGAGTATCAAGAGATCCTCAACCAGATCGGCGAGCTGATCCGCATCCTCAACAGCGCCACGCGCCTGATGGAAGTGATCCGCGAAGAGCTGGAAGTGATCCGCGCCGAATACGGCGACGTGCGTCGTACCGAGATCCTCGACGCCCGACTCGACCTGACCCTGGGTGACATGATCCCGGAAGAAGAGCGCGTCGTGACCATTTCCCACGGCGGCTACGCCAAGACCCAGCCATTGGCTGCGTACCAGGCCCAGCGTCGTGGCGGTAAAGGCAAGTCGGCGACCGGCGTCAAGGATGAGGACTACATCGCTCACCTGCTGGTTGCCAACAGCCACACCACGCTGTTGCTGTTCTCCAGCAAGGGCAAGGTGTACTGGCTGAAAACCTACGAAATCCCCGAGGCTTCCCGCGCTGCCCGTGGCCGTCCGCTGGTCAACCTGCTGCCGCTGGACGACGGTGAGTACATCACCACCATGCTGCCGGTCGAGGAATACACCGAGGGTCACTACATCTTCATGGCCACCGCCAACGGCACCGTGAAGAAGACCCCGCTGGAATCCTTCAGCCGTCAACGCAGCGTTGGTTTGATCGCGCTGGAGCTGGACGAAGGTGACGTGCTGATTTCCGCAGCCATCACCGATGGCGAGCGTGAAGTGATGCTGTTCTCTGATGGCGGCAAGGTGACTCGCTTCAAAGAGTCCGACGTTCGCGCCATGGGTCGTACCGCCCGCGGTGTGCGCGGCATGCGCCTGCCGGAAGGCCAGAAGCTGATTTCCATGCTGATCCCTGAAGAAGGCAGCCAGATCCTCACCGCTTCCGAGCGTGGTTTTGGCAAGCGCACGGCGATCACCGAGTTCCCTGAGTACAAGCGTGGCGGTCAGGGCGTTATTGCCATGGTCAGCAACGAGCGTAACGGCCGTCTGGTCGGTGCGGTTCAGGTGCTCGACGGCGAGGAAATCATGTTGATTTCCGACCAGGGTACCCTGGTGCGTACCCGTGTCGACGAAGTGTCCAGCCTGGGTCGTAACACCCAGGGCGTGACCCTGATCAAACTGGCCAACGACGAAACGCTGGTCGGGCTGGAGCGGGTTCAGGAGCCGTCGGAAGTCGAAGGTGAAGAGCTGGAAGGCGAAGAGGGTGAAGGGTTCGTCGGTGAGGTCGTGATTGACGACGTTGCCGAAGACCAGCAACTCGACGCCGCTGCTGACGAAGAGCCACAAGAGTAAGTGGATATGAGGGGGCGGATGAAAATTCGCCCCCTTGTTGTTTGTCCGAACGGAAAATTTCGACACCCATGGATATCCCCCGTGGGAGCGAGCCTGCTCGCGAAGCAGGCGCCGCGGTACCTCTGAAACACCGCGGCGATGCATTCGCGAGCAGGCTCGCTCCCACAGGTTGTCTGCGTCAGCAGGGATCCTGTGTCGATTGATATTGTGATTTATCGCGTGTTACCACCAAATCAGAGCGAGATTGGATGTGAGCAAGAGAGCCTATAACTTCTGTGCCGGTCCTGCGGCGCTTCCCGAAGCTGTCCTGCAGCGCGCCCAGGGTGAACTCCTCGACTGGCACGGCAAGGGTCTGTCGGTGATGGAAATGAGCCATCGCAGCGATGAGTTCGTGTCCATTGCCACCAAGGCCGAGCAGGATCTGCGTGATCTGCTGAATATCCCGTCGAACTATAAAGTGCTGTTTCTGCAAGGTGGCGCCAGCCAGCAATTTGCCCAGATTCCGCTGAACCTGTTGCCGGAAAACGGCTCGGCCGACTATATCGACACCGGTATCTGGTCGCAGAAAGCCATCGAAGAAGCTTCGCGCTACGGCCACGTCAACGTTGCCGGCACCGCCAAGCCGTACGACTATTTCGCCATTCCCGGTCAGAACGAGTGGAAGTTGTCGAAGGACGCGGCCTACGTCCACTACGCGCCGAACGAAACCATCGGCGGCCTGGAGTTCCAGTGGATTCCGGAGACTGGTGACGTGCCGCTGGTGGCCGACATGTCTTCGGACATCCTGTCGCGCCCGGTGGATGTTTCGCGTTTCGGCATGATCTACGCCGGCGCCCAGAAAAATATCGGCCCGAGCGGTATCGTCGTCAACATCGTTCGCGAAGACCTGCTGGGCAAGGCTCGTTCCCTGTGCCCGACCATGCTCAACTACAAGGTCGCGGCCGATAACGGTTCGATGTACAACACCCCGCCGACCCTGGCGTGGTATTTGTCCGGCCTGGTGTTCGAGTGGCTGAAAGAGCAGGGTGGCGTCGAGGCCATCGGCAAGCTCAACGAAGTCAAGCAGCGCACGCTGTATGGCTTCATCGATGCCAGCGGCCTGTACAGCAACCCGATCAACAAGTCGGACCGCTCGTGGATGAACGTGCCGTTCCGCCTGGCTGATGATCGTCTGGACAAGCCTTTCCTGGCCGGTGCCGACGAGCGTGGCCTGTTGAACCTCAAGGGGCACCGTTCCGTGGGCGGCATGCGCGCCTCCATCTATAACGCCGTCGACATCAACGCCGTCAATGCGCTGGTTTCGTACATGGCAGAGTTCGAGAAGGAACACGGCTAATGTCTGAGCAAGAACTCAAGGCACTGCGCCTGCGCATTGATGCCCTGGACGAAAAGGTCCTGGAGCTGATCAGTGAGCGTGCGCGCTGCGCCCAGGAAGTCGCGCGAGTAAAGATGGCCTCGCTGGCCGAAGGCGAAGTGCCGGTGTTCTATCGTCCCGAGCGTGAAGCTCAGGTGCTCAAGCGTGTCATGGAGCGTAACCAGGGGCCGCTGGGCAATGAAGAGATGGCGCGGTTGTTCCGTGAAATCATGTCTTCCTGTCTGGCGCTCGAGCAGCCGCTGAAAGTGGCTTACCTGGGCCCTGAAGGCACCTTCACCCAGGCGGCGGCCATGAAGCACTTCGGCCACGCCGTGATCAGCAAGCCGATGGCGGCGATCGACGAAGTGTTCCGTGAAGTGGCGGCGGGTGCGGTGAATTTTGGCGTGGTGCCGGTGGAAAACTCCACCGAGGGCGCGGTCAACCACACCCTCGACAGCTTCCTCGAGCATGACATGGTGATCTGCGGCGAAGTCGAGCTGCGTATCCACCATCACCTGCTGGTTGGTGAAAACACCAAGACCGACAGCATCAGCCGCATTTACTCCCACGCCCAGTCACTGGCCCAGTGCCGCAAGTGGCTGGACGCCCATTACCCGAATGTCGAACGCGTGGCGGTGTCCAGCAACGCTGAAGCGGCCAAGCGGGTCAAGGGTGAGTGGAATTCGGCGGCGATTGCCGGCGACATGGCGGCCGGCCTGTACGGGTTGACCCGCCTGGCCGAGAAGATCGAGGATCGCCCGGACAACTCCACGCGCTTCCTCATGATCGGCAATCAGGAAGTGCCGCCGACCGGCGACGACAAGACATCCATCATCGTTTCGATGAGCAACAAACCGGGTGCGCTGCATGAGTTGCTGGTGCCGTTCCACGACAACGGCATCGACCTGACACGAATCGAGACCCGTCCGTCGCGCAGTGGCAAATGGACCTACGTGTTCTTCATCGACTTTGTCGGCCACCACCGTGATCCGCTGGTCAAAGGTGTGCTGGAAAAGATCAGTCAGGAAGCAGTGGCACTCAAGGTGCTGGGTTCCTACCCGAAAGCAGTTCTCTAAGGGGCGGTAGCAAATGAGTGGCAATTTCCTCGCTCTGGCACAGCCGGGCGTGCAACAACTTTCGCCTTACGTTCCGGGCAAGCCCGTGGACGAACTGGCGCGTGAGCTGGATCTCGATCCGGCCAGCATCGTCAAGCTGGCGAGCAATGAAAACCCGCTGGGCGCCGGTCCCAAGGCGCTGGCGGCCATCCGTGATGCGCTGGCCGAGCTGACCCGCTATCCGGACGGCAACGGTTTTGCACTCAAGACCCTGCTGGCCGAACAGTGTCGTGTCGAGCTCAATCAAGTGACGCTGGGCAATGGCTCCAACGACATTCTTGAGCTGGTGGCCCGTGCTTATCTGGCACCGGGCCTGAATGCCGTGTTCAGCGAACATGCGTTCGCGGTCTACCCGATTGCCACTCAGGCCGTCGGCGCACAGGCCAAGGTGGTCCCGGCCAAGGACTGGGGGCATGACCTGCCGGCCATGCTGGCAGCCATCGACGCCAACACCCGCGTGGTGTTCATCGCCAATCCGAACAACCCGACCGGGACCTGGTTCGACGCCGAGGCGCTGGACGAATTCCTGCAGGATGTTCCTGAGCATGTGCTGGTGGTGCTGGACGAGGCTTACATCGAGTACGCCGAAGGCAGCGACATGCCCGATGGCCTGGACTTCCTGGCGGCTTATCCGAACCTGCTGGTTTCCCGCACCTTCTCCAAGGCCTATGGCCTGGCGGCACTGCGCGTGGGTTATGGCTTGTCGACGCCGGTCGTTGCCGATGTGCTGAACCGCGTTCGCCAGCCGTTCAACGTCAACAGCCTGGCCCTGGCCGCTGCTTGTGCCGCGTTGAAGGACGAAGAGTATCTGGCGCAAAGCCGTCAGTTGAACGAGTCCGGCATGCAGCAACTGGAAGCCGGTTTCCGCGAACTGGGGCTGAGCTGGATTCCGTCCAGGGGCAACTTCATTTGTGTCGATCTCGGTCAGGTCGCGGCCCCGGTATTCCAGGGCTTGTTGCGTGAAGGCGTGATCGTGCGTCCGGTAGCCAACTACGGCATGCCGAATCACCTGCGCATCACCATTGGTCTGCCGGCAGAAAACAGCCGCTTCCTCGAAGCGCTGACCAAGGTTCTGGCTCGTGGTTGATGTCACTGCTCTGCAATCTGCTGAACCTATGATCGGTCGCCTGGTGGTGGTCGGTCTTGGGTTGATCGGCGGTTCGTTTGCCAAGGGTTTGCGTGAAAGCGGCATATGCCGCGAAGTGGTCGGGGTCGATCTCGATCCGCAATCGCGCAAACTCGCGGTCGAGTTGGGTGTGGTCGATCGCTGCGAGGAAGATCTGGGCGTTGCTTGTCAGGACGCCGATGTCATTCAGCTGGCGGTGCCGATCCTGGCCATGGAGAAAGTGCTCGCGCGTCTGGCCGGCATGGATCTGGGGCAGGCAATCCTGACCGATGTCGGCAGCGCCAAGGGCAATGTGGTGCGCGCTGCCACTGAAGCGTTTGGCAGCATGCCATGCTGCTTCGTGCCGGGGCATCCGATTGCCGGTTCTGAGCAGAGCGGCGTGGAAGCCTCCAACGCCGAGCTGTTCCGTCGCCACAAGGTGATCCTCACGCCGCTGGAGCAAACCGATCCGGCAGCCCTGGCGGTGGTCGACCGTCTGTGGCGCGAATTGGGCGCCGATGTCGAGCACATGCAGGTCGAGCGTCACGACGAAGTATTGGCCGCGACCAGTCATCTGCCGCATTTGCTGGCGTTCGGCTTGGTTGATTCACTGGCCAAGCGCAATGAAAATCTTGAGATCTTCCGTTACGCTGCGGGCGGTTTCCGCGATTTCACAAGAATCGCCGGTAGCGACCCGGTCATGTGGCACGACATCTTCCTCGCCAACCGCGAAGCTGTCCTGCGCACACTCGATACATTTCGCAGCGATCTCGACGCCTTGCGCGACGCGGTCGATGCAGGGGATGGGCACCAATTGTTGGGCGTTTTCACTCGCGCCCGGGTTGCCCGCGAGCATTTCAGTAAAATCCTGGCCCGCAGGGCCTATGTGGACGCTATGAATTCCAACGATCTGATTTTCCTGGCTCAACCTGGTGGCCGCCTGTCCGGTCGGATTCGCGTACCAGGTGACAAGTCGATTTCCCACCGTTCGATCATGCTCGGTTCCCTCGCTGAAGGTGTCACCGAAGTCGAAGGTTTCCTCGAGGGTGAAGATGCCCTGGCGACCCTGCAGGCTTTCCGTGACATGGGCGTGGTCATCGAAGGCCCGCACCACGGTCGCGTGACCATTCACGGCGTTGGCCTGCATGGTCTGAAGCCGGCGCCGGGCCCGATCTATCTGGGTAACTCCGGTACTTCGATGCGCCTGCTGTCCGGCCTGCTGGCTGCGCAGGATTTCGACAGCACCCTGACCGGCGACGCTTCGCTGTCCAAGCGCCCGATGAACCGCGTGGCCAATCCGCTGCGTGAAATGGGCGCGGTGATCGAAACCGCCGCCGAAGGTCGTCCGCCGATGACCATTCGGGGTGGCAACAAGCTCAAGGGGCTGACCTACACCATGCCGATGGCCAGTGCCCAGGTTAAGTCCTGCCTGCTGTTGGCCGGCCTGTATGCCGAAGGCAAGACCACGGTGACCGAGCCTGCTCCGACGCGTGACCATACCGAGCGCATGCTCCGTGGCTTCGGCTACCCGGTAGCGGTCAACGGTGCGACCGCATCGGTCGAGTCCGGCGGCAAGCTGACCGCGACCCACATCGAAGTCCCGGGTGACATTTCGTCCTCGGCATTCTTCCTGGTGGCCGCATCGATCGCTGAAGGTTCGGAGCTGGTGCTTGAACACGTCGGTATCAACCCGACCCGTACCGGCGTGATCGACATCCTGCGCCTGATGGGCGCCGACATCACCCTGGAAAACCAGCGTGAAGTGGGCGGCGAGCCGGTAGCAGACTTGCGCGTACGTGCAGCTAAACTCAAAGGTATCGAGATTCCTGAGGCGCTGGTTCCATTGGCCATCGATGAATTCCCGGTGCTGTTCGTGGCAGCGGCCTGCGCCGAAGGGCGCACTGTGTTGACCGGCGCTGAAGAGCTGCGGGTCAAGGAGTCTGATCGCATCCAGGTCATGGCGGATGGTTTGCTGGCGCTGGGCGTCAAGTGCGAACCAACCCCGGACGGCATCATCATCGACGGCGGCCAGATCGGCGGCGGTGAAGTGCATGGTCATGGTGATCACCGTATCGCCATGGCGTTCAGCGTTGCTTCGCTGCGCGCCAGTGCCCCGATCCGCATCCACGATTGCGCCAACGTCGCGACGTCGTTCCCGAACTTCCTGGCGCTGTGCGCACAGGTCGGTATTCGCGTGGCACAAGAGGCTCAGTCGTGAACAACATTGCACCGGTCATCACCATCGATGGGCCAAGCGGTTCGGGCAAGGGCACGGTAGCCGGGATTCTGGCGAAACGCCTGGGCTGGAACCTGCTGGATTCCGGTGCGTTGTACCGATTGCTGGCCTTCGCCGCACATAACCATGGTGTCGACCTGACCAATGAAGAACTGCTGAAGAAACTGGCCGCTCATCTGGATGTGCAGTTCATCGCGGCGACGGACGGTCAGTTGCAACGCATCATCCTGGAGGGTGATGAAGTCAGCGATGTCATTCGTACCGAAAGCGTCGGTTCCGGCGCTTCCCAGGTGGCTGCGCTGCCCGCTGTGCGCGAGGCGCTGCTGCAGCGCCAACGAGCTTTTCAGGAAGCACCGGGTCTTGTGGCCGATGGTCGCGACATGGGTACGGTGGTGTTTCCGGATGCGCCGCTGAAGATTTTTCTGACCGCCAGTGCCGAGGAGCGGGCGCGCCGCCGATATTTGCAGTTGAAGGGCAAGGTCGAGGGTGTTAGTCTGTCGAGTCTGCTAGATGAGATACGTGCGCGCGATGAGCGTGACACCCAGCGAGCGGTAGCCCCGCTCAAACCGGCGGCTGACGCCATACAGCTGGATTCCACGGAATTGTCCATCGACCAGGTGCTGGAACGCATCATGAGCGAGATCGCCATTCGCGATATCGCCGGGTGACCAAGAAGGCCGCAGGGGACCAGTCATAGTCCTGCGGTGGCTTCTTTTAAATGAAACTAACCCACACCGTCTGGGGTGTGGAGATGGGCGTATTCTTCGCCCTCATCAACAGGAATTAAAATGAGCGAAAGCTTTGCGGAACTCTTTGAAGAAAGCCTAAAGACCCTGAACCTTCAGGCAGGCTCCATCATCACCGGTGTTATCGTTGATATCGATTACCAGGCTCGCTGGGTAACCGTTCACGCTGGCCTGAAGTCCGAAGCACTGATCCCGCTGGAGCAGTTCTACAACGACGCTGGCGAACTGAACATCAACGTCGGTGACGAAGTTCACGTTGCTCTGGACTCGGTTGAAGACGGTTTCGGTGAAACCAAGCTGTCCCGTGAAAAAGCCAAGCGCGCTGAATGCTGGATCGTTCTGGAAGCAGCCTTCGCAGCCGAAGAAGTGGTCAAGGGCGTTATCAACGGTAAGGTTAAAGGCGGCTTCACTGTCGACGTTAACGGCATCCGTGCGTTCCTGCCAGGTTCTCTGGTTGACGTCCGTCCAGTGCGCGACACCACGCACCTGGAAGGCAAAGAGCTGGAATTCAAGGTCATCAAGCTGGACCAGAAACGCAACAACGTTGTTGTTTCCCGTCGCAGCGTCCTGGAAGCCGAGAACTCCGCCGAGCGCGAAGCTCTGCTGGAATCCCTGCAGGAAGGCCAACAAGTCAAAGGTATCGTCAAGAACCTCACCGATTACGGCGCATTCGTCGATCTGGGTGGCGTCGATGGCCTGCTGCACATTACCGACATGGCCTGGAAGCGTATCAAGCATCCTTCCGAAATCGTCAACGTTGGCGACGAGATCGATGTCAAGGTTCTGAAGTACGATCGCGAGCGCAATCGTGTTTCCCTGGGCCTGAAGCAACTGGGCGAAGATCCATGGGTTGCTATCAAAGCCCGTTACCCGGAAAGCACTCGCGTTACCGCTCGTGTAACCAACCTGACCGACTACGGCTGCTTCGCTGAGCTGGAAGAAGGCGTTGAAGGTCTGGTACACGTTTCCGAAATGGACTGGACCAACAAGAACATCCACCCTTCGAAAGTCGTACAAGTCGGCGACGAAGTGGAAGTTATGGTTCTGGACATCGACGAAGAGCGTCGTCGTATCTCCCTGGGCATCAAGCAGTGCAAATCTAACCCATGGGAAGATTTCTCTGGCCAGTTCAACAAGGGCGATAAAATCTCCGGCACCATCAAGTCGATCACCGATTTCGGTATCTTCATTGGTCTGGACGGCGGCATCGACGGTCTGGTTCACCTGTCCGACATCTCCTGGAACGAAGTGGGCGAAGAAGCCGTACGCCGCTTCAAGAAGGGCGACGAGCTGGACACCGTTATCCTGTCGGTTGACCCAGAGCGTGAGCGCATCTCCCTGGGTATCAAGCAACTGGAAAGCGATCCGTTCTCCGAGTACGTTCAAGAGAACGACAAAGGCGCCATCGTTAAAGGCATCGTGAAGGAAGTTGACGCTAAAGGCGCCATCATCACTCTGGCCGACGATATCGAAGCGACTCTGAAAGCCTCCGAAATCAGCCGTGACCGCGTTGAAGACGCGCGCAACGTTCTGAAAGAAGGCGAAGAAGTAGAAGCCAAGATCATCAGCGTTGACCGCAAGAGCCGTGTAATTCAGCTCTCGATCAAGTCGAAAGACGTTGAAGACGAGAAAGAAGCAATCCAGAGCCTGCGCGACAAGCCAGTAGCTACTGATGCTCCTGTGGCCACCACTCTGGGTGACCTGCTGCGTGCACAAATGGAAAAGCAGAACTAAGTTCTGACTTTCTGTAAAAAAGGGCGACTTCGGTCGCCCTTTTTTGTGTCTGGAATTTGCTGAGTTGTCCCCGGCCTTAGCTGCTCGAGTCGTGAACCAAAGATGCCGAAAAAATGTCTGATTGTTTAGTCGGATCAAGCGCTTATTTGCGGCTAGTCTTTAGCCTGAGGCTAATGATCGCCCACTGGGCTTTCTGGCAAAAGGGCGTGGATGAGCAAGCTAATTGTCGCAGTAGCGGTATTGGCGCTAGCGGGGTGTACCACTAATGCCAGAACTGATGCGGTGCGCGGGGTTGGCGGCATTGAGGTCGATTGTTCGGGGCTCGGTTCGCAATGGGATAAGTGCTACAAGTGCGCGACGAAAGAATGCAAGGGGGTGGGCTACAAAGGCTACAAGGTTGTGGCGAGGTCTGATGCGTTCAAGGGAAAGGAGGACGGCCCCCTTCGGATTCAACCCGGCAGGGTTCGTGATGCGCACTCTGTTGGTGATTTGCCGATGAGGTGGTAGCCGTTCAGAGGTCGTCCGTCTTCCGGGGGTGGGCAATCATTCTGGGGTGGGGGGAATAGATGGAAAAACTCGGGCTGTTCAAAATCATGCGGCCGTGCTAAAACCTTTGGAGCGCTGATCTAGCTGCTTGAAAAAGAAGGGAAAAATATGACGAAGTCGGAGTTGATCGAACGAATTGTCACCCATCAAGGGCTGCTCTCATCCAAGGATGTGGAGCTGGCCATCAAGACCATGCTTGAGCAAATGTCCCAATGTCTGGCTACTGGAGATCGTATCGAAATCCGGGGGTTTGGCAGCTTCTCTCTGCACTACCGCGCACCACGTGTAGGCCGTAATCCGAAAACTGGTCAGTCTGTCAGCCTCGACGGCAAGTTCGTTCCGCATTTCAAGCCAGGCAAAGAATTGCGTGATCGTGTAAACGAGGATGAGGAGGATGGACTTTGACTAGCGCCGCATTCAAAGGAGGGCGCTCATGCGCAACTTCAAGCGCGCAATAATTGCCGTATTTCTCTTGCTGCTGGTTTTGGTAGTACTTGCGTTCGTTCTTGAAAACCAGCAATCGGTTTCGCTTTTGTTCCTGGGGTGGGTTAGCCCGGTTCTGCCTTTATCATTGGTTCTGGTGCTCACACTTCTCATAGGTATGACAATCGGGCCTGTTCTTGGTTGGTTTGTGAGGCGACCCCGGGTACGGCGCAATCGAGCTCCAGCGCAAGGTATGATTCATGAATAATCAGTGCTCGTCGGTGCGCTTGATCGTCCCTGAAAGGTTGATATTGCGTGAAGGCTTCAGCGGTCAGTAGCGCAGTGTCGATGTCTGCTCTACGTCAAATGGTTACCTGTTTCTTCAGGTTCATTGGCGACTATCACGCGTTTTGTCGCATGTCTGAGTTGAGCGCTCGCCGCAAGGCTATACCCTGTGAGGCATTGTGCCTGCTAGCGTGGATTTCCTTGATTGCGGTGAGTGTTACGACTTTGAAGAAAATTACGATCTTTAAAATCAAAAAGTCTCCTTAAGGCTATGCTTGTGGTATTCGCATGCAACGACAGTCGGGTTTCAGCTGTTTGATAAATGAAGGGGTGGCTGATTGAGGGTGGAATGTTGTTTGTTAAAATTCAATGCTTGAAACTCTTCTGGTTTTTTTGAATCAAATAGATGCGTTTGTAATTGTGCGAGCCAAAATGGGGTGGTGCAAAGCAGCAAAAGGTTAATTTAGTATCGGAACCTGTCAGTTGTAATTCAAGATGGGGCGATATTTGAATAGAGTGATAAGGTCATATGCATATGCAGGAAACATCAAGCTTGCCAACTGGAACTGATGAGATAGATTTGAAGGTTTTGGTACTCGCTCTTTGGCGTCAGCGATTTGTTATTGTTGCTATTGCAGTGGTGGTGACTATTCTGGCAGTGTTGTTCGCTTTTGTGAGTAAACCGATTTATGAAGCCAAGGTGTCCATAATTCCGCCCACACAAAATGACATCGCCAATTATAATTATGGTCGAACGGTTGAGAACGAACTAACTCCTTATACTGTCAAAGAGGTTTATAGTGTTTTTACGAGGAACCTCACTGCTGAATCCTTGAAGCACGAATTTTTTAATAGCTACTACTTGCCAAGTCTCACCGAGAGCGAAAGAAGCGGCTCGCAGGATAAATTGTACGCTGAGTTCTCGAAGTTACTGATGGTTTCTTTGGTGAGCAAAGAGTCGTCGGACAGATATATGGTGGCAGTGCAGGACGAGAGTGCGGAAAAAGGGGTTGAGTTAGTTAATAAATACATCGAGCGCGCAAGTGAGTTGGCAAAAAAAGAAATAAAGAATGATATAAGAAGTGAGGCGCAGGTTCTGGCGCGAAATATTCATCAGCAAATTGCATCGCTCAGGGATGTAGGGTTGAAGGATCGCGAAGACTCAATAATCAAACTGCGCGAAGCCTTGATGGTCGCAGAAGCCATTGGACTGGAAAGGCCTCCAATTATTAGCGGGAGTTCAACGGTAGAGGTTGCAGGGAATCTGGATGGGCAGCTTATTTATATGCGTGGTACCAAGGCATTAAAAGCTGAGATTGAGAACCTTGAATCCAGAAGTTCTGATGACCCATTTATCAAAAAGCTGCGTACGCTTCAGACCAGATACGATTTTTATAATAGCCTGGAATCCAGTATTCTTGATGTAAAAGTATATAGAACTGATGGGGTGGTAGAGTTGCCGGACAGTCCGATCAAACCTCTGAAGTCCCTGTACGTGTTGATAGGTTTGATGGTGGGGCTGATTTTCGGTGTGCTGGTCGCGTTGATAAAAAACCATCTCAGTAGTGACGGTATCAGGCTGTTCGGCAGGGGGACTGGTGCTAAAAGTGTGTAATAAAATAATAAAAAACGGCAATGGTCAATATTTTCTGCGTGTCGTAAGATAGGCCGATACTGAGCCGTGATGGCTGGTGTGGCTACCAGTGCCCTGGTACGAAAAATTTGGGTGAGTAAAATGGCCTATTTAACTGAAATGCAACTTAAAGAAGCTGGTTTCAAAAAAATCGGTAGAGAAGTTAAAGTTAGCGATAAAGCCAGTATTTACAATGCCGATCAGATAGAGATCGGTGACTACTCTCGAATTGATGATTTTTGTGTTCTGTCGGGAAAGATAACGCTGGGTAAGTATAATCATATTACACCGATGTGCCTGGTTGCAGGTGGGACCCCAGGCATTATCTTTGAAGATTTTTGTACTTTGGCATATGGAGTAAAAGTATTTTCGCAGTCGGATGATTATAGTGGTGAGACATTAACCAATTCGTTACTGCCTAAGAAATTCAAAAATGAAAAGTTTGCTTCGGTTTTTTTTAAGCGTCATGTGATTGTTGGGGCAGGGTCTGTTGTACTTCCTGGAGTAACGATCGAGGAGGGTTGTTCCATTGGTGCCATGGCTCTATTGACGAAAAGTACCGAGTCCTGGGGAATCTATGCAGGCGTCCCGGCCAAGCGTATTAAAGACAGGAAGAAGGATCTCTTGGAGTTGGAAGCAAAATTTCTTGAGGAGCAAAATTATGATTCCATTTAATAGGCCGCCTTACACCGGTAATGAAGATCAATTTGTTACTGCTGCCATGCGAAGTGCAAAAATGTCCGGGGATGGCGATTTCACAGTTCGTTGCCAAACCTGGTTCGAAGCCAAGCTATCCTGCAAAAAAGCCTTGCTGACACCATCATGTACTCAAGCGTTGGAAATGGCAGCGTTGCTGGTAGGCATTGAGCCTGGTGACGAAGTTATCATGCCGAGCTATACCTTTGTCAGTACCGCAAATGCGTTCGTGTTGCGTGGAGCAAAGATTGTATTTGTCGATATTCGACCGGACACGATGAATATAGATGAATCCCTGATAGAGGCAGCTATTACCGCCAGGACAAAAGCTATCGTTCCTGTTCATTATGCCGGAGTGGCATGTGAAATGGACGTGATCATGGACATCGCGGCTCGGCATAAGCTTTATGTCATAGAAGATGCAGCTCAAGGGATGATGTCGACTTACAAGGGGCGTCCTCTGGGAACGATTGGTCACTTCGGCGCTTATAGTTTTCATGAGACGAAAAACTATACAAGTGGCGGTGAAGGTGGGCTTCTGCTGATAAATGAAGAAGCATTTGTCAGTAGGGCTGAGATAATTAGAGAGAAAGGCACCAACCGAAGTCAATTCTGGCGTGGCATGGTGGATAAGTATACCTGGGTTGATATCGGCAGTAGTTATCTCCCATCCGAATTGCAGGCTGCCTATTTGTATGGGCAATTGATGGTTGCCGACGACATAAATGCTAATCGCCTTAATACCTGGAATGAGTACCATAAGGCATTCGGTGACCTTTCAAGCAAGATCGGGTTGCCTTTTGTTCCGCAGGAGTGCCAACACAATGCGCATATGTTCTATCTGAAGCTTGACGGGCTTGAGAGTCGCACGAAGTTTATTGCCGGGCTTAAAGAAAATAACGTCATGTCTGTTTTTCATTACGTCCCTTTACATTCGTCTCCTTGTGGCAAGGTGTTTGGCCGCATGCATGCAAGCGACAAATTTACTACTAGCGAAAGCGAAAGGCTTGTTCGATTGCCTATTTGGTATGGAATGCCGAATGAAGAACGCGACCAAGTTATTAAGTCGGTAATTTCTGTACTGGAAAGAATATAACCAAGAATGAAAGTATTAAGCGGTGCCATCTTAACGGGGTGCGCTCATCTCTCTAGAATTGTAATGGGCTTCATCCTGTTGAAGATAATAGCCTATTATCTAGGTGCCGAAGGTATGGGGGCGGTGGGACACTTTATGAGTGTCTCAACGATGGTTTATATGGTTGCCGGAGGAGGGGTGATAAACGCTGTGATAAAGTATGCAGCCGAATATTCGAAGCAGCCTCGACTGCTCCTGCGCTTTGTTTCGGCGTCAACTACCTACTCCGCAGCTTTTAGCACAGTAATAATGTTTGTCGGCGTGCTGGGCTCAAAGTACATTGCGTCCCTGGTTTTTAAAGATCCGGGCTTGTACTGGGTCATTATCGTATTGGCCGTAGTCCAAATGTTGTTTGCTTTTGTGAACTTGGTGGTAGGTGTTAGCAATGGCTTGATGCAAACGCATATCTACTCAAAAATTCAAGTGCTTGGAAGCGTTTTGGCTCTACCCGTGATGTGGGTGCTAACTGCAAAAATTGGGATTGTAGGTGCTGCGCTGTCGATAGTTGCCATGTACGCAAGCCCTTTTGTTCCGGCATTGTACTATTACTTTAAATCTAATTTCAGATTTCGAGTGGCATTTGTCAGGTTGAAGAGGAAAGAACTAACCTCATTGTCGTCCTTTACCGTGATGTTGCTGACTACAGCGGTAACATTTCCCGTTGTAGAAATTATCATTCGGCAGATGTTAATCGACTCTGCGGGGTTTAGTGCGGCGGGTGTCTGGCAAGGTGCGATTAAGTTATCCAGTGCCTACTTGGGTTTTTTCTCTGTTTTCCTTGCATATTATTTTATGCCGATGATTTCCCGTCTTATAACGGGGAGGGACATTGGACTGCTAACGTTAAAATTCATGGCTATGATGATGCTGGCGTTCGGTGTCGGTGCGGGCATACTTTATAGCGGCAGAGATTTTTTTATTCCGCTCATCCTTTCGTCGAGCTTTAAATCACTGGATGATTTGATTGTTTATCAGCTGGTAGGTGACTTTTTCAAAGTTGCTTCTTATGTGATGGGGTTTGTCGCGGTTGCAAAGGCCGCAACCAAGGTGTATATAGCCGCTGAATTGCTTCAGAACGTGCTTTTCCTGAGTTGTGCTGTGGTAATGTTGAAGGCTTATCCTGGCGAAAAGGGAGTTATGGTCGGGTATATGATTTCTTATATTGTGTATTTTGTTTTTGCAGTTGCTGCGTTTTGTACTTATCTTAAGCTGATATCTGCGCGTGAGAAAGCCCATGCTATTCATTGCTAATGTTTTAGAGTTGAACGGAGGTACAACTTTTATTCTAAGGTTGGCCCGTGAGTTTAACGAGAGAAAAGCAAAGTTGGGCGTGTTGGTGATGTCTGATGTTATAGATAAAGGCCTGGAGAGCAAAATTCGCCAGTATGCTGATATCTATTACTTAAAGGATTATTCTAGCCGTAAATTATCTTCCGGCTTCAGGTTGCCTTTAGGTGGTTTTCTTCCTCTCGATAAAGCTGAGTTGATTAAACTGATTGAGTTGTATGGCTCTCATGCTCATGTCATGGGTGTTTTTGGTTTGTTGTTCATAAAGCGCTTGTGTGCGCTTGTTGATTTCAGATTTAAAGTTTCTTTTGGTGTGTATCATCAAAATGAAATTATGTTCGATAGTGTTCAGTATTACTTTGCCAATAAGGCCAAAAAGTTGTTCTCGTTGCTGCCTGCTGAAAGTGTAGTATTTTTCAATGAGAAGAACATTGAGTCATACCAGGCTTTCTATGATAAAAGCTTTTCCGGGTCGACTCTTGTCCCCATCGGTATCGAAATTCCAAAGAGGCAAACTGGATTGTTGGGGGATCCAGATTCTGATCGATTGATTTCTATAGGTAATTTACACATATTCAAGGCTTACAATCGGCATGTCATAAGTTTGTTACCTGAGCTTAAGAAAGTCAGACCAAATCTAATATATGAAATTTACGGTACTGGACCCTACAAGTCGGAGTTATTAAAGCTCGTTTCTTCGCTTGGTCTCGAATCATCTGTGATTTTCAAAGGGGCTATTGCATATGAAGAGATCCCAAATGTACTGAAAGGTGGATTGGCCTTCGTAGGAAGTGGAACTGCGATTGTTGAGTCGTCTGCGTTAGGCCTGCCATCGATCATTGGGATTGAGTCGACGCCTGATCCAGTTACCTATGGATTTTTAGGTGATATTGAAGGCTTTTCTTACAATGAGTTAGCTGCGAATCAAAGTACTTATTTCATCCTCGATAAGTTGCTTTCGATTATAAATAGTAGTGAGGAGTGGCAGCTTGCTGCGAGTTCTTGCAAATTCAAGGCGCAGGAATTCTCTATTGAGCATACCGCAAACGGGTTTATAAAGCTTGAAGAAGGTGTGATGGACCTTGAGTTGTTTCGAGCGGAAAAATACAGTAATTTTTTTGCTGGGTTGTCATTCGTAAAGTGTGCAGTAAAATATAAACTTGGCTTTGATAAGGAGTTCATTGGGCGAAGGGATCAGGGGACCCTGGCTTAAAGTGTAGTTGATTTTTTAGTACGATCGATGCCGAGAGTAAATTTTTATGTACAATAATAAATGAAAATAAGTCGGGAAAAATATCAGGCGCTTCTTTGGGGGCTTCCATTTTTTTTGGGTAGTCTTCTGATTTTTCCATATGCGCTGCTGGGTGATCAGGAGTTCTACCGGAATTTTTATACTGGTGTCGTAGGCCTGTCGCTGGTTGAAGCATTCCAGTTTTACAGAGGCGCTTTAGGTACAAGTGAGCCAGGCTATTTTCTGTTTTCGTTTATATTTGCGCCATACTTTAATAAAGATATACTTTTTTCTATTGTTAACTATTTGTTTGCATATAATGTTTTTTTGTGGCTGATACGTAATGGTGTCAGTCGATTGCTTTTTCCCCTGGTTTATTTGAATTTTTATATCCTTGTTTTGGCGTTTTCCGCTGAAAGATTAAAGCTCTCGTTGCTGCTATTCTTGATGGGGGCTTGCAGTTCCGGGGTGATTCGGTATGCGCTTTACGCATTTTCAACATTGACACATGTGCAAACACTAATGTTGGTCGTTGTTGCGCAAGTCCGCGAGGTTTTACATATTGTTCGCCGTCTGTTTGTGGGGAAAATAGGGGTTGGTTTCATTTCGTTGTTTTTATTGATGGTCGGAATTCTGCTCGTTGTGGTGCTGCTTAAAGAGCATATTGAATCAAAGTTAATGTTCTACGCCGGGACGTGGGGTGGGTTGGAGGCTATGTTGAAGCCTCTCATTTTTACCGCGCTTTCCATGTGCTATGCACGATCACGCAAGGTGGAGGCTGTCCTTGCATCGCTTCCTATGGTGTTGGCTTCGTATTATATTGGCGCCGAGCGGGTGGTGATTTTTTCGTATTTTGTATTTATGTATTACGGGCTCCAGAGTAAACGCGGTATTAATGTTCCGGTGGTTTTTACGTTGCTGTATTTTGGGTACAAAGGGTTGGATTTTCTTGTTAATATATTTTTGTATTCAGATGGTTTCGCACCTGTTACATAATATTTTTTGCTGGTTGTGTGGGGGATGTGCTGACCGGGATGCTTCAATTCCCGGGTTGTCGAGAGGGTTGTCCTGTGCAGCTGATGTGCAGAGTGACAAAATCGATTTGGAAAATACCTCGAAAGACCTGTTTCAAGTTGCTGGCGTTGGCCAAACGCTCAAGAGAAGGTGGTTGCTACATGAGAATCCTGGTAGTTACACAATATTTCTGGCCTGAGTCTTTCATTATCAATGATTTGGTCAAGGCTTTGACGGCTCAAGGGCATGACATCAAGGTTCTTACTGGTAAGCCAAACTACCCCGATGGCGTTGTTTTTAGCGGTTACACTGCTTCTGGATATCAGGAAGAAAAATTCGAGTCTTGTGTCAGTGTTTGCCGTGCGCCACTCAGGCCTCGTGGTGTTTCCGGTGCAAAAAATCTTGTGTTGAACTATTCGTCGTTTATTTTAAATGGCATTAAATTTTATCCGAGAGCCGTAAAAGGTGAGCATTTTGACGCGATTTTTGTGTTTGCGCCTTCACCTATTACCTCGGTAATTCCTGCAATTTACTTGAAGTGGAAACTCAAGAGCCACTTGGCCGTATGGGTTCAGGATCTCTGGCCGGAGAGCTTGAGTGCAACTGGATTCGTAAAGAACAAAGCAATATTGGGCACTGTGGGCTGGCTGGTTAAGGGCATTTACGCTTTCGCCGATACGCTTCTCGTTCAATCGCGGGCATTCCGTGAGCCGGTTGCCCGTTATGCCAGTTCCGGCAAAGTCGTGTATTACCCCAACTCCTTTCAGGACGTACCACCGAGTGTCGACGAGACCCGGATTCCAGCGCCCTTGCTCGCAGAACTCGACGACCATTTCTGTCTTGTTTTTGCCGGCAACCTGGGGACCGCGCAATCGGTCGAAACCCTCGTTGAAGTAGCTGGCAAGCTTCGCCATTTGTCAGAACTCAGGATCGTTCTGGTCGGAAGCGGCAGTATGTTGGGCTGGATTGAAGCCCAGAAGAAAACCCGGGAATTGGACAACCTTATTCTTGCCGGACGCTTTGCGGCCACAGAAATGCCGCACTTTTTCAGCCGGGCCAAGGGTTTGTTGGTGACGTTGAAGCAGAATGAGACGTTCTCCTATACCATCCCTAGTAAAGTCCAGGCTTACCTGGCAGCGGGTAGGCCGATCATCGCCGCGCTGGACGGGGAGGGCGCGCGAGTCATTCAAGAGGCGGGAGCCGGTCTCACCACTGCGGCGCAAGATGCCGAAGGTATGGCCAACTGTATTGAGCAACTTTTCCGCATGACTCCGGATGAGCGGGAATCGTTGGGGCAGGCGGGTCGGGCGTACTACCTTGAGCATTTCGAGATGGAGCGGCAAAGCCGGCGCCTGGTCGAAATCCTCGGTAGCAGGATCAATGAATTGGAAGGTAGCTCAAAATGAAGGTTCTTGTGTTAGGGGTCACCGGAATGCTGGGTAGCACAGTGTTCAGGCAATTCCATGGAAACCCGCACTTCGAGGTGTGGGGCACTTTGCGCAATCCGGGTGGCGCCAAATACTTTTCTGAAGGCATGCACAGTTCGTTGATCAGTAATGTCGACGTGCTCGACCAGGACTCACTGGTTTCGGTCCTGGCACGGGTCAAGCCGGATGTCGTCATCAACTGCGTCGGGCTGATCAAACAATTGGCCGATGCCAAGGACCCCCTTTCCGCGCTCCCTATCAATGCCATGTTGCCGCATCGTATTGCGAGGTTGTGCGAATTGTCCGCTTCTCGCTTGATTCATATCAGCACCGATTGCGTGTTTTCCGGGCGTAAAGGCATGTACATCGAGGAGGATATCTCCGATGCAGAGGATCTCTACGGTAAGTCCAAGTACATCGGTGAGCTTCACTCGGACTTGAATGCCGTCACGCTACGAACCTCGATCATCGGTCACGAACTGGGAAGCCAGTATTCGCTGGTGGACTGGTTCCTGTCGCAGAACGGATCGGTCAAGGGTTATGAAAAGGCCATTTTTTCCGGGCTTCCAACCGTGGAACTGGCACGTGTCATTCGAGACTACGTGATCCCCAATCCACAGCTACACGGCCTGTATCACGTCTCGGTGGCGCCGATCGACAAGCTGTCTCTTCTGAAGCTGGTAGCGAAAGTTTACGAAAAGGAAATCGATATCATCGCGGATGGTCAAGTAGCCATAGATCGCTCACTGAACTCATCGAAGTTTCAGGCAGCAACTGGTTACGTTCCACCTTCGTGGTTGGAATTGGTTAAATCGATGCGCGCGTTGCGTTGATCATTAAATTCAATCAGGTTTTGGAAGGTAGTTATGTTCGATAATAAGATTTTGATGATCACGGGTGGTACGGGCTCGTTTGGCCATACGGTGTTGAAGCGTTTTCTGGATACCGATGTAAAGGAAATTCGCGTATTCAGCCGTGACGAAAAAAAACAGGAAGATATGCGCATTGCTTTGTCGAATGACAAAGTGAAGTTCTATATCGGAGACGTACGCGATCGCGATAGCCTCGATCAGGCCATGGTGGGAGTCGATTACATTTTCCACGCCGCCGCGCTGAAACAGGTGCCATCGTGCGAGTTTTACCCGATGGAAGCCGTGCGTACCAACGTCATGGGTACCGAAAACGTGTTGAATGCGGCCATTGCTTCGGGTGTGCAACGCGTTGTTGTCCTCAGTACCGACAAAGCTGTTTACCCGATCAATGCCATGGGTATTTCCAAAGCCATGGCTGAGAAGCTGATGGTTGCCAAATCGCGGATGATTCCGGCAACAGGCCCGGTGATTTGCGCAACCCGCTACGGTAACGTCATGGCATCGCGCGGTTCGGTGATCCCGTTGTTCATCAATCAGCTGCAGAGCGGCGAGCCGCTGACTGTCACCGACCCGAACATGACACGTTTCCTGATGTCGCTCGAGGATTCTGTCGATCTGGTTCTGCATGCGTTCGAGCATGCCAAGCAAGGTGATATTTTCGTCCAGAAGGCACCTGCCTCGACAGTGGCGGACCTGGCACAAGCGCTCAAGGAACTGTTTGCTCGCGACAATGCCGTCAAGGTCATCGGTACTCGCCACGGCGAAAAACTTTACGAGTCGCTGATTTCCCGTGAAGAAATGGCCAAGGCCGAAGACATGGGCCGCTACTACCGTATTCCTTCGGACAATCGCGACCTTAACTACAAGAAGTTTTTTGTTGAGGGGGAGCAAGTGATATCCGATCTCGACGACTACACATCCCACAATACAGAGCGACTCGATGTAGAAGGCGTGAAGAAAGTTCTTTTGAATCTGGATTACATTCAGGAGCAACTTGATGCTTAAGGTCATGACGCTGGTTGGTACGCGACCAGAACTTATCAAGATGAGCCGTGTCATTGCCGAGCTTGATAAGCAGGTCAATCATGTGTTGGTTCACTCAGGCCAAAACTACGACTTCGAATTGAATCAGGTTTTTTTCGATGAGCTTGAGATTCGCAAGCCTGATTACTTCCTGGGTGCCGCTGGCGATACCGCAGCCAAGACCATCGCGGAAGTGATTTCAAAGGCGGACGAAGTATTTGAGGCCGAAAAGCCTGATGCACTTCTGCTCTACGGCGATACCAATACCTGTCTGGCCGTCATTGCCGCCAAGCGCCGCAAGATTCCGGTATTCCACATGGAAGCCGGCAACCGCTGTTTCGATCAGCGCGTCCCTGAAGAACTGAATCGCAAGGTGCTCGATCACCTCAGCGATATCAATATGGTCCTGACCGAGCATGCCCGGCGTTACCTGATCGCTGAAGGGATTCGTCCTGAAACCATTATCAAGACCGGATCGCACATGGAGGAGGTGCTCGACTATTACATGCCGAAAATCCTCAATTCCGACGTGCTCGCGCGTGAAGGCCTGGAGCAGGACAAGTTCTTCATCATCAGCGCCCACCGTGAGGAAAACGTCGATACGCCGGACAACCTCCGCGACTTGCTCAAAACGCTGCGAGCCCTGGCCGACAAATACCAGTACCCGATTATCGTTTCCACGCATCCTCGTACCCGCAAGCGCCTGGAAGCGACAGGTGAATCACTGGACCATCCTCTGATTCGTTTCTCGAAGCCATTCGGCCTGCTCGACTACATCAAGTTGCAGATGTCGGCGTTTTGCGTGCTGTCCGATAGCGGCACCATCACCGAGGAAGCCTCTCTACTGAACTTGCCCGCCATTACCATTCGTAATGCGCACGAGCGTCCAGAAGGGATGGATGAGGGCACGCTCATCATGAGTGGCCTGAAAGTGGAGGGCGTTCTGGATGCCGTACGTGTGGTAACCAGCCAACATGACCGTAGTCAGCGCGTTATCCCGGTCGTGAGGGATTACCAGGCAGGTCCTGTGTCGAAGCAGGTAGTTCGGGTCGTATTGAGTTATACCGACTACATCAATCGTACCGTCTGGTCGAAATCCTGAGCGTCGTCGAGGTTTGAAAAATGCGTGTTTTATTGACAGGCGCTACAGGTTTCGTTGGTCGCGCAGTATTGGGTCGTTTGGCGGCCTCTGACGATCTGGAACCGGTGGCAGCCATCCGTGGGCACGCCCTGCCTGATTGTCCGTCGCGCGTTACTACCGTTCGAACTGCCGGGCTCAGTGCTGATACCGATTGGTCGCAGGCGCTGGGCCAGGTGGAGGTTGTCATTCATGGCGCGGCTCGCGTTCACGTCATGAATGACACCGAGTCCGATCCGCTGGAAGCGTTTCGCAAGGTGAATGTCGAGGGCACGCTAAGTCTCGCTCGGCAAGCAGCCTCATTGGGTGTTCGGCGCTTTGTGTTCATCAGTTCCATAAAGGTGAATGGCGAAGGTACGCCGCTCAATCAGCCTTACTTCGCCGATGCAACCCCCGCACCTGGCGATCCGTATGGCATTTCGAAAATGGAGGCCGAGCAAGGGCTGCGCGAAATTGCGAAGGTTACCGGGATGGAAGTGGTGATCATCCGTCCGGTGCTGGTATACGGGCCGGGTGTGAGAGCCAATTTTCTGAGCATGATGCGTTGGCTGGACAAGGGAATTCCCCTGCCATTCGGGGCTATCCATAATCGGCGCAGCCTGGTCGCGCTCGATAATCTTTCTGATTTGATCGTGACCTGCATCCGCCATCCGGCCGCCGCCAATCAGACGTTCCTCGTCAGTGATGGCGAAGATTTGTCCACGACACAATTGTTGACGCGGATGGCGCAGGCGTTGGGTAAACCCGCACGCTTGCTGCCTGTGCCGAGCGTATTGCTCGAGCGGGGGGCGCAGCTTCTGGGCAAGCGGGCCTTGTCGCAACGACTGTGTGGCTCGTTGCAAGTCGATATAAGCAAAACTCGGGAATTGCTGGGCTGGACTCCTCCAGTCAGCGTCGATGAGGCGCTTGTATCGGCTGCCAACTACTACAAGGAAAGGCAGCGCTAAGCTGGCTTGTGTCAGTGTCGGTTCAATTGCGGATTGATTTTGGCTGTTTCAGGAAGTTGACCTTTGAACACAATTTGGTTGTTGGCGTTGGTGGTGGGTGTTTCATTCTTGGGCACTGGTGCATTGCGCAAATACGCGTTGGCACGCAGCCTGATTGATGTTCCTAATGCGCGTAGTTCACATTCGGTCCCGACTCCTCGGGGTGGTGGTGTGGCTATCGTCCTGAGTTTTCTGCTTGCGCTGCCTGTCCTGGCCTGGACAGATGCCATCGCCTGGCCCATGGCGCTGGCTCTGCTGGGGGCTGGCGGCTGGATCGCGATCATTGGTTTTCTCGACGACCATGGACATATTGCCGCGCGATGGCGTCTGCTTGCGCATTTCGCGGGGGCCATCTGGGCGTTGACGTGGATTGGCGGGATGGCACCGATCAATCTCTTCGGTCACGAGTTCAGTCTCGGCTGGTTCGGTTATGTTATCGGAGCGTTCTATCTGGTCTGGATGCTCAACCTCTACAACTTCATGGATGGTATTGATGGCCTGGCCAGCGTCGAGGCGATTTGTGCCTGTGTCGGTGCCTGCCTGGTCTACTGGATCACCGGCCATGCCAGCCTTGCCATTGCGCCACTTGTACTGGCGATGGCCGTACTGGGCTTCCTTGTCTGGAATTTCCCGCCAGCGAAAATTTTCATGGGTGATGCAGGCAGTGGTTTTCTGGGCATCGTATTGGCGGTGATGTCGCTTTACGCGGCATGGACCAATCCACTTTTTCTCTGGGCCTGGCTCGTTTTATTGGGCGTCTTTATTGTTGATGCCACCTTTACCCTCATTCGTCGGCTGTTGCGAGGGGATAAGGTTTATGAGGCCCATCGCAGCCACGGATACCAGTTTGCCTCACGAAAATATGGCAGCCATCGGGCGGTCACCCTGGCAATAGCTGCGATCAATTTGTTGTGGTTAGTACCAGTGGCTATATTGATCGTCATGCAATATCTCGATGGCGCGGCAGGATTGGTCCTGGCCTACGTGCCTCTGGTGTTGCTGGCCATCAAGTTTCACGCAGGCGAGTTGGAAATCGCTGGCAAGGCATGATGGACGCATTGGTTTTTGAGTATTGCTTTGTCGGTAAGTGAGTTACCGACAGCTGTAGTTGCTGTATCAATGCTAGGAGCTTCGAGAGGTGTTTAGAGGGGTTATGGATAAGATTCGGGCAATGTTGTTAAGTCTGCCAAGACGACATAAACGCATTCTGCAGGTTCTGACTGATATTTCATTGGTCTGGTTTGCGCTGTGGATGGCGTTCGTTGTGCGCCTTGGACTGGACGAGTTAATCAACCCGTTCACTCAGCACGTCTGGCTTTTTGTCAGTGCACCTGTCATCGCCATTCCTCTTTTCATCCGCTTTGGCATGTACCGTGCGGTGATGCGCTACTTTGGAAATGACGCGCTCATTGCCATTATCAAGGCAGTGACACTGTCCTCCCTGATACTTGGCGTTGTGGTGTACTGGTACAGCAATCATCAAAACGTCGTTCCTCGCTCGATCATTTTCAACTATTGGTGGTTGAGCCTGATCATGATCGGCGGGCTGCGCCTGGCCATGCGTCAGTACTTTATGGGGGACTGGTTCAGCGCTGCCCAGCACGTCCCGTTCACCAGCCGGGACGATGGTCTGCCGAAAGTGGCTATTTACGGCGCGGGGGCGGCAGGTAACCAACTCGTCGCCGCCTTGCGGATGGGGCGCGTCATGCGGCCTGTTGCTTTTATCGACGACGATAGCGGAATCGCCGACAGGGTGATCTCCGGATTGCAGGTGTATAAGCCCGAGCACATCCAGCAGATGATCGACAACACGGGGGCTCAGGAAATTCTCCTCGCCATCCCATCGTCCAACCGTGGACGCCGCCGAGAGATTCTCGGGTTTCTCGAAGGCTTTCCGTTGCACGTACGAAGTGTCCCGGGTTTCATGGACCTGGCCAGCGGCCGGGTCAAGGTCGACGATATCCAGGAAGTGGACATTGCCGATCTTCTTGGGCGTGACGCAGTCCCGGCCCAGGCTGACTTGCTCGAACATTGCATCAAGGGTCAGTCCGTGTTGGTCACGGGGGCGGGGGGCTCCATTGGCTCCGAGCTTTGCCGGCAGATCCTGGCGCTGCGCCCGACAACGCTTCTGCTGTTTGAGCACAGTGAGTTCAATCTCTACTCCATCTTGTCCGAACTGGAGCAGCGGGTCGCTCGAGAGTCTCTGTCCATCCGCCTTTTGCCGATTCTTGGATCGGTTCGCAACCCGAACAAGTTGCTGGATGTCATGAAAACCTGGCGAGTAGATACGGTTTATCACGCTGCCGCCTACAAGCATGTCCCCATGGTCGAACATAACATCGCCGAAGGTGTGCTCAACAATGTGATCGGCACGCTCAATACTGCCCAGGCTGCGCTCCAGGCGGGAGTGGCCAACTTCGTGTTGATTTCGACGGACAAGGCCGTGCGACCTACCAATGTCATGGGCAGTACCAAGCGCCTTGCCGAGCTGACGTTGCAAGCGCTGAGTCGTGAGTTGGCTCCGGTATTGTTCGGTGATACGAGCAATGTTTCGCGCGTGAACAAAACGCGCTTCACGATGGTACGGTTTGGTAACGTCCTGGGATCGTCAGGTTCGGTCATTCCGTTGTTTCACAAACAGATCAAGTCGGGCGGTCCGCTGACTGTCACGCATCCGAAGATCACTCGATACTTCATGACCATCCCTGAAGCGGCGCAGCTGGTGATCCAGGCGGGCTCCATGGGGCAGGGCGGTGATGTTTTTGTCCTGGACATGGGGGAGCCGGTGAGAATCGTCGAGCTGGCCGAGAAGATGATCCATTTGTCCGGCCTGAGCGTTCGCTCGGAAAGAAACCTGCATGGCGACATCGCCATCGAGTTCACCGGGTTGCGTCCGGGCGAGAAGCTTTACGAAGAGCTACTGATCGGTGACAACGTGGCGGCCACACAGCACCCGATGATCATGACGGCCAACGAGGATCACCTGCCCTGGGATTTGTTGAAGGGCAAGTTGACCGAGTTGCTTGGCGCGGTGGATCAGGACGACTATACGCGCGTCCGCCAGCTGTTGCGCGACACCGTCAGCGGCTATACCCCGGACGGCGAGATTGTCGACTGGATCTACCAGCAGCGTCGCCTTGAGCCCTGATTGTTTCATATCCAGTAACGTACACATTTTTGACAGCTCAGTGGCATAGCCTAAGTTTGGAGAGCAGCTTCGGAGAAGCTGCTTTCTCAAACGATGGCATGGAGCATTCACTAATGCGTACAAGCAGTTTCCATTCTCTGGTTTTCGCCCTTCTCGGCAGTCTCTCTCTTGCAGCAAACGCGGCGCCAGGCAACGCAACTGAGGCGACCAGTGCGCCGCTGGTGCAGGATGTGGCCACCAAGGTGCAATCCGGCAAAGTCCATCTCAATAGCGCTGATGCAGCTACGCTGCAACGTGAGCTGGCTGGAGTGGGCGAGGAAAAAGCCAAGGCGATTGTTGCTTATCGTGAAAGTAATGGTGCGTTTGCGTCAATTGACGAATTGCTGGAGGTGAAGGGTATCGGCAAAGCGATTCTGGATAAAAACCGCGAAAGGATCGAGGTTAACTAAGGGTGTGATTGAACGATAAAGGCCGATCATTTGATCGGCTTTTTTCTGTAGTAAGACTTGACCGCCGTTACTGCTGACGCCGAGGAAAACAGATTGATCGGCGCTGGCACCGAAACGGTCGATGATGTCGTTGAAGCCGTCGCCCTTCGAAAACGCATGCTCGTCTGCGCCGCCTCTGGCGCAGGAAACTCGCCTGAGCTGTAGGGTTATCGTGCTCCAGGACACGGGATGGCGATTGGCATGACCGTTCATTCCATCGCAGCGGTTTAGCGCAGTTTCACGTTCATTGCGGGTCTACTCTGATTCTGGCTGGACTACCGACGAGAACCGACCGTTCCTCGGGGATAAAAAATTACGGCTATCATATTGAATTTGAATTATGCCTATAATATAAATCGTCTGCGCCGCAGTGCTTTGGCGTCAGGCATCCCTCGGCATCCTTCAGGAGCGCAATCATGAATTCGGTTCAGTCACAAGGTACGGCTCTCGTCACTGGTGCTTCTTCCGGTATCGGGGCGGTTTACGCTGAGCGGTTGGCAGCCCGTGGTTTTGATTTGTTGCTGGTGGCTCGCGACGAGCAGCGGCTGGAGGCGGCGGCTGGCAAGCTGCGCTCGGCGCACGGGATCAAGGTCGAAGTGCTGAAGGCGGATCTGACCCAAAAAGGAGACGTGCTGCAGCTTGAACAGCGGTTACGCAGCGATTCGAGCATCAGCCTGTTGCTCAATAACGCCGGCGTGGCGGCAGACGGGCTATTGGCCAATGCCGATACCGATCAACTGGAGCGAATGATTCAGTTGAACATTACCGCGGTCACGCGATTGGCCTCGGCGGCTGCGGCCAGTTTTACCAAAGTGGGGCGTGGCACCATTATCAATATTGCATCGGTGGTGGCATTGTTTCCCGAACGTTTCAACGCGACGTACAGCGCCAGCAAGGCCTATGTATTGAGCCTGACTCAATCGTTGAATGCCGAACTCAATGGCACCGGGGTGAAGGTCCAGGCGGTGCTGCCCGGTGTCACACGAACCGAGATCTGGGAGCGCTCTGGAATCGATGCGTCACAGATTCCTGCGGAAATGGTGATGGAGGCGGGTGAGATGGTCGATGCTGCATTGTCGGGTCTGGACCAGGGTGAGTTGGTCACCATTCCTTCGTTACCGGATGCGGGCGATTGGGATGCGTTCGTGGCGGCGCGTCTTGTGATGGCGCCTAACCTTTCCAAAAGCAAGGCCGCTGCCCGTTATCGGTAAGCGTCATCAATCGGCTTGAGGTGTGTGCGGTATGAGTGATCGTCGCGTGGTAGTAACAGGTATGGGCCTGGTATCGCCGCTGGGAAGCGGTGTCGAGGTGGTCTGGGAGCGTTTGCTGGCCGGACGTTCCGGACTGCGCAACCTGCCGCAGGAAGTGGTTGCCGACCTGCCGGCCAAGGTTGGAGGTGCGGTACCTTCGCTGGCTGATGATCCGCAGGCGGGGTTCGATCCGGACCTGGCAACGCCACCCAAGGAACAGAAGAAGATGGACCGCTTTATTCTGTTCGCCATGGAAGCGGCGCGTCAGGCACTGGAGCAAGCCGGCTGGCAAGCACTGGACGCCAATGCCCAGGAACGCACAGCCACCATCATCGGTTCTGGTGTGGGCGGTTTCGGTGCGATTGCCGACGCGGTGCGAACCACCGATAGCCGAGGTCCGAGGCGTTTGTCTCCCTTCACGATCCCTTCATTTCTGGTCAACCTCGCGGCAGGTCATGTGTCGATCCAGCATGGCTTCAAGGGGCCCTTGGGCGCGCCAGTCACGGCATGCGCGGCCGGGGTCCAGGCGATTGGCGACGCAGCGCGGCTGATTCGCGCGGGTGAGGCGGATATCGCGGTATGCGGCGGTGCGGAAGCGGCAATCGATCGGGTCAGCCTTGCCGGGTTTGCGGCTGCTCGCGCCTTGTCCAGCGCTTACAACGAAACGCCTGAGCGTGCTTCTCGACCTTTTGACAGTGGTCGCGATGGCTTTGTCATGGGAGAAGGCGCCGGGCTGCTGGTGGTCGAGTCTCTGGACCATGCGCTGGCCCGGGGCGCCCAGCCCCTGGCAGAACTGGTCGGCTATGGCACCAGTGCCGATGCCTATCACCTGACAGCCGGCCCCGAGGATGGCAGCGGTGCGCGGCGAGCGATGTCGTTGGCATTGGCACAGGCAGGTGTGTTGCCGGCTCAGGTTCAACATCTGAATGCTCATGCAACCTCGACTCCGGTGGGGGATCTGGGTGAGCTGGCGGCAATCAAGGCATTGTTCGGGGCAGAAAATGGCATCGCTGTGACATCAACCAAATCGGCAACCGGGCATTTACTCGGTGCAGCGGGTGGACTCGAAGCGATCTTTACATTGTTGGCGATTCGCGACCAGATTGTGCCAGCGACGCTCAATTTCGAGAGCCCGGACCCTGCCGCTGAAGGTGTGGATATCGTTCATGGCAGCGCACGGCCGATGGCCATCGACTATGCGTTGTCCAACGGTTTCGGCTTTGGCGGGGTCAATGCCAGTGTGCTGTTCAAGCGTTGGCAGGGTTAATCCTGTGAGCGTTTGAGGTGTTCGCGCGCGACGTCGAGAATCCGTTGGGCAAACTCGGCGTCGGCGACGCTGCGCGATAGCAGCAAGGCGCCGACCAGCGTGGACATTATGACAATGCTGCGCTCAGCGGTGTGCTCTCCGTCAAGGGTGTGCTGGATCTGATCGAGTCGCGCCTGGAGCACGACGTCGCTGGTGGGGCTCGGTTGTCCACGCAGCCCCAGTTCCGAAGAAATGGTCAGCAGCGGGCAACCCTCGTGAGGCGAGGTTTGATGCCATTCGGACAGGTAGGTGTCGATGAAGGTTTCGAGCGGGTGCTCTTCGGCGAAGATTTGCGCGCACAACTCGTCGACTTGGTCGCCAGCTTCCTGCAAGGCTTTCTCTACCAGTTCGTCCTTGGACTTGAAGTGCGAGTAAAAGCCACCGTGGGTCAAGCCCAGTGCTTTCATCAGGGGTTGTAGCCCGGTCGCGCCGATACCGTCGCGTCGAAATCGCGCTGAAGCTTCCTTGATTATGCGTTGGTGGGTCTGGGCTTTATGGTCCTGCGAGTAACGCATCTGATATCTCCGCATCAATGCGGCACATATTAACCAATGAAAATTGCATGGTGACTGTACTTCTATTTCTAAAAAGCATGCAGTTGCTTCGATTTGGGTACAAAGCGGTGTGATTTCAGGGACTTTCACGCAAAAACAAACCCCGCCGATCAAGGCGGGGTTTTTCAGTCAGCGGTCCTGGGCTTCCTTGGCATCCATTTCCGCATTGCGTTCGGCGACGCGCTTGCGTTGCTCCTCGGTCAGCTCGACCTTGTTGGCGGTGTCTCGCAGCATCATCAGACCACCAACGATCGAGCCGATGGCAACGACCAGAATCAACCAGGCATACCAGGGCATAGGATTCTCCTTGAAAACAGACAGTCGGCAAGGGTTCGCCAACCGTTCGTGCATATCACTTTGAGTGATGGGGTTTCATCGCAGTTCCATCGCTATCACCCCCATTCTATGCCTGTTGTTGAAGGTTCACCCGAACGCGTTCAATGTCCGGTCAGCATGAAGTACACGAAACCTGCCGCCGTCAGGCTCATTGCTGTTCCCCCGCCACTTTGGCCAGGTACCGGCCATAGCCGGTGTTGCCAAAGTACCGGGCACGTTCCAGTAACCGGTCGCGATCGATCCAGCCAATTTCATAGGCGATTTCCTCCAGACACGCCACCTTCAGGCCTTGGCGGTGTTCGATGGTTTGCACGTACTGAGAGGCTTCGAGCAAGCTTTCGTGGGTGCCGGTGTCGAGCCAGGCGAAACCTCGACCAAAACGCTCGACCTGCAGATCGCCACGTTGCAGATAGGCATTGTTGACGTCGGTGATCTCCAGTTCGCCGCGTGGCGAAGGCTTCACTGACCTGGCGATCTCGATCACGTCGTTGTCGTAGAAGTACAGGCCGGTAACGGCATAACCGGACTTCGGCTTTTTCGGTTTTTCTTCGATCGAAAGCGCACGCCCTTTGCTGTCGAAATCGATGACACCGAAGCGCTCGGGATCTTTGACCCAGTAACCGAACACGGTGGCACCGGAGGCGCGTTTTACCGCGTTCTGCAATTGTTCGCCAAAGCGGTGACCATGAAAGATATTGTCACCCAGGATCAGGCACACCGGGTCATTGCCAATGAACGCTTCGCCAATCAGAAAAGCCTGGGCCAGGCCATCCGGTGATGGCTGCTCGGCAAAGCTGAAGTTCACCCCGAACTGGCTGCCGTCACCCAGTAGATCGCGATACTGAGGTAGATCCTGCGGGGTGGAGATCAGCAGAATATCCTTGATGCCGGCCAGCATCAGCACCGAGATCGGATAGTAGATCATCGGCTTGTCGTAGACCGGCAACAGCTGTTTCGACACTCCGAGGGTAATCGGATGCAGGCGTGTGCCCGAGCCACCCGCCAAAACGATGCCTTTGTTCATGCCAGCAACTCCCAGGAATTGATGGCACTGAGGCGTACGCCCTGATAGCTGCCATCTTGAACACGGCGACACCATTGCATGATGTCCAGATACCGTTGAACGGTTTTGCGCAAGCCGGTTTAGAACGTTTCTTCTGGGGGGGGCTCTGTCCGGTTCGCGTTCAATTTAGCGCACTGAGCACAATACGCCCGTTTTTCTCCGTACTGGAACGCCTTCCCGCACCCTGTAACCCCAGCGTAAACCCACTCTTTACGCTTTCTTTATGCCCTGCGCGCACCCTCGGTCTCGTTCCTTTACAGCCTCCTTTCCGACAATGACTCCACACGCGGCAATAAGCCGTAACACGGAGAACTTCCATGAGCGTTCTGGACGGGGTGTCACTGCTGCTGGCAGTGGGGCTGTTCATTTATCTGTTGGTTGCGCTGTTGCGCGCGGACCGGAACTAGGAGCGGCTATGCACAGTTATGATTATTGGCTGATCCTCGCGTTTTTCGCGGTGGTATTGGTCCCGGCACCGTTTCTCGGGCGCTTCTACTACAAGGTGATGGAAGGGCAGCGTACCTGGCTGACGCCGATTCTCGGCCCGGTCGAACGCGGTTGTTATCGTCTGGCCGGCGTCGATCCGCAGGCCGAACAGAGCTGGCAGAAGTACACGCTGGCTCTGCTTGCGTTCAACCTGGGGGGTTTCCTGCTGCTGTTCGCGATCCTGTTGTTCCAGGACCACTTGCCGCTGAACCCGCAAAACCTGCCGGGCCAGGAGTGGACGCTGGCGTTCAACACCGCCGTCAGTTTCATGACCAACACCAACTGGCAGGCCTACAGCGGCGAAGCGTCCTTGAGCTATCTGAGCCAGATGGTCGGCCTCACCGTGCAGAACTTTGTCAGCGCCGCCACCGGCCTGGCCGTTCTGGTCGCGTTGTGCCGCGGCATCGGTCGCAAATCCACTTCATCGCTTGGCAACTTCTGGGTCGACATGACCCGCGCCACCCTCTACGGATTGTTGCCGCTGTGCCTGCTGCTGGCGCTGTATCTGGTCTGGCAGGGCGTGCCACAAACCTTCGCGCAATACGTGAATGCGCTGACCGTGCAGGGCGCTGATCAAGTGATCCCGCTGGGCCCGGCCGCCAGCCAGATTGCGATCAAGCAATTGGGCACCAACGGTGGCGGTTTCTTCGGCGTGAACTCGGCGCATCCGTTCGAGAACCCGACCGCCTGGTCCAACCTGTTCGAGATGGCATCGATCATCCTGATCCCGGTGGCGCTGGTGTTTACCTTCGGCCACTACGTGAAGGACCTGCGTCAGAGTCGCGCGATCATTGCCTGCATGCTGGCGCTGTTCCTGATCGGTGGCGCGACCTCGCTGTGGGCTGAATACCAACCGAACCCGGCGTTGAACAATGTCGCCGTCGAACAGGCCGCGCCGCTGGAAGGCAAGGAAGCACGCTTTGGCACCACCGCTACCGTGCTGTGGTCGGTGACCACCACGGCCGCGTCCAACGGTTCGGTGAACGGCATGCACGACAGCCTCAACCCGTTGAGCGGCATGGTGGCGCTGGTCAACATGATGGTCGGCGAAGTGATCTTCGGCGGCGTCGGTGCCGGGCTCTACGGCATGTTGCTCAACGTGTTGATCGCGGTGTTCCTCGCCGGCCTGATGATCGGCCGTACTCCGGAATACCTCGGCAAGAAATTGCAGGCCAGAGAAGTGCAATTGCTGGTGGTGACCCTGATGGTCATGCCAATCGGCGTACTGGTGCTCGGCGCGATCGCCGCCAGCCTGCCAGGCCCGGTGGCTGCCGTGAGCAACCCTGGCGCCCACGGTTTCAGTCAACTGCTCTACGCCTACACCTCGGCCAGCGCCAACAACGGCTCCGCTTTTGGTGGCTTTGGCGCCAACACCCCATTCCACAACTTGATGCTGGGTCTGGGCATGTTGATCGGTCGTTTCGGTTACATCCTCCCGGTCCTGGCCCTGGCCGGCAGCCTGGCGATGAAGAAAACCGCACCGATCGGCCAGAACAGCTTTCCGACCCACGGCCCGCTGTTCGTGACCCTGCTGACCGTGACCATTTTGCTGGTGGGTGGTTTGACCTTCTTGCCGACGCTGGCGTTGGGTCCGATTGCCGAACACCTGAGCATGGGATTCTGAGGAATCAATGATGAATATGCCCGTAACTAAAACCGTCGCCGCCAAGGCGCCGGAACAACCGAAAACCGCAATCTCGGCCCTGTGGCGTCCGGCGCTGGTGCAAGCTTTCGTCAAGCTCGACCCACGGCAATTGCAACGTGCGCCGGTCATGCTGGTGGTCGAACTGACGGCGATCCTGACCACCGTGCTGTGCTTCGTGCCGGACACGGCGGTGCCGACCTTCGTCGCCGCGCAGATCGCGGTGTGGCTGTGGTTCACCGTGCTGTTCGCCAACTTCGCCGAAGCCCTGGCAGAAGGTCGCGGCAAGGCCCGTGCCGACAGCCTCAAGGCCGGTAGCGAAGGTCTCAGCGCCCGGCGCAAGACCAGCAACGGCACCTTCCAGGTGGTGCCGGCCACCAGCCTGCGCAAGGGCGATGTGGTGCGCGTCGAAGCAGGGGAGATGATCCCTGGTGACGGCGAAGTGATCGAAGGCATCGCGGCGGTCAACGAAGCGGCGATTACCGGTGAATCGGCGCCGGTGATCCGCGAGTCCGGTGGCGACCGCTCGGCCGTCACCGGCAATACAAGGCTGGTGTCCGACTGGTTGCTGGTGAAGATCACCGCCAACCCTGGCGAGTCGACCCTGGACCGCATGATCGCCCTGGTCGAAGGCGCCAAACGCCAGAAAACCCCGAACGAAGTGGCGCTGGACATCCTGCTGATCGGCCTGACACTGATCTTCCTGATGGTGGTCGTGACCCTGCAACCGTTCGCCCACTTCGCCAATGGCAGCCTGCCGCTGGTGTTCCTGGTGGCGTTATTGGTCACGTTGATTCCGACCACCATCGGCGGGTTGCTGTCGGCCATCGGTATCGCCGGCATGGACCGGCTGGTACGCCTGAACGTGATCGCCAAGTCCGGTCGTGCGGTGGAGGCGGCGGGCGACGTGCACGTCCTGCTGCTGGACAAGACCGGCACCATCACCTTCGGCAACCGTCGTTGCTCGGCGGTGTATGCCGCCCCGGGTGTGACCGCCAGGGAACTGGCCGAAGGCGCATTGCTGGCTTCGCTGGCCGACGACACCGCTGAAGGCAAGTCGATCGTCGAATACCTGCGTGGCACTCATCCGCAGCCGGAGCCATCCGCCGATGTGCTGACCGCCGTGCCATTCAGTGCCGAAACCCGCTTGTCCGGTGTCGACTATCAGGGGCGCGTGTTTCGCAAAGGCGCGGTGGATTCGTTGCTGGCGTTCGTGGACCTCAAGCGGGCTGATCTGACTTCGCCGTTGTCCCGTGAGATCGACAGGATCGCTCAAAGCGGCGGCACGCCGTTGCTGGTGTGTGCCGACGGCAAGCTGCTCGGTGCAATCCACCTCAAGGACGTGGTCAAGCCCGGCATCCGCGAACGTTTCGCCGAACTGCGCAAGCTGGGCATTCGCACCGTCATGGTCACCGGCGACAACCCGTTGACCGCCGCCGCCATCGCCGCCGAAGCGGGTGTGGATGACGTGCTGGCGGAAGCTACGCCTGAGAAAAAATTGGCGCGCATTCGTCACGAGCAAAACGACGGTCGTCTGGTCGCCATGTGCGGCGACGGCGCCAACGACGCCCCGGCACTGGCCCAGGCGGATGTCGGCATGGCGATGAACGACGGCACGCAAGCGGCACGTGAAGCGGCCAACATGGTCGACCTCGACAGCGACCCGACCAAGCTGCTGGACGTGGTGCAGATCGGCAAGGAGTTGCTGGTGACCCGCGGTGCGCTGACGACCTTTTCCATCGCCAACGACGTGGCCAAGTACTTCGCGATCCTGCCGGCGCTGTTCGCCGCGATCTACCCGCAACTGGGCGTGCTCAACGTGATGCACCTGAGCAGTCCGCAGAGCGCGATTCTCTCGGCGATCGTATTCAACGCCCTGATCATCGTGGTGCTGATCCCGCTGGCATTGCGCGGTGTGCGCGTGCAGGCGGCGAGTGCGGCGGCGTTGTTGCGACGCAATCTGCTGATCTATGGACTGGGCGGGATCCTGGTGCCGTTCGTGGGCATCAAGGCGATCGACATGCTGTTGACGGCGTTGCATCTGGTTTGACTGAACACCCCCACACCCACTGTAGGAGCCAGCTTGCCAGCGATGGGCGATAACGATAACGCGCTCTGTCTGGATGAACGCAGTGCCCTGCGGTACATCGCGAGCTCGCTCCTGCAATTCGAGGATTTTGAAATGTCCACATTGATACGCCCGGCCCTGAGCCTGCTGGTCCTGATGACGCTGATCACCGGCGTCGCCTATCCACTGGTGGTCACCGGCGTGGCCCAGGTCGCGTTCCCGGATCAAGCCAACGGCAGCCTGGTGCGTGATGCCGAGGGCAAGGTCCGCGGTTCCTCGCTGATCGCCCAGGATTTCGTCGGTGACGCCTGGTTTCACCCGCGCCCATCGGCCGGTGCCTTTGCTACCGTGTCGAGCAGTGCCAGCAACCTGTCACCGAGCAACCCGGCCTTGGCCACTCGTGTGATCGACGACGCCAACAAGCAGTTGGTACCAGGCCAGGGGCCGGTGCCATTGGCGCTGGTCACTACCTCCGGCAGCGGTCTGGATCCACACTTGCCACCGGCGGCGATTGCCTATCAACTGGCGCGTGTTGCGGCAGCGCGCAATCTGCCGGTGGCGACACTGCAACAACTGCTGGACGCCCACATCGAGCAGCCATTGGTAGGCCCGCCGGTGGTGAATGTGCTGGAATTGAATCTGGCGCTGGAAAAACTGTAGATCGGTGGCGCAGCCATTCGCGAACAGGCTCGCTCCCACATGGGAATGCATGCCTCTGTGGGAGCGAGCCTGCTCGCGAAGACCACCTTGGCATCACCACATGAACATCTGAAAAATGAGACCCACTGGCATGAGCAACTCCGGCCGCGCCGATGCACTGTTAGCAGACCTGCCCCGCGATGGCCGTGGCCGGCTCAAGGTATTTCTCGGCGCCGCGCCGGGGGTGGGCAAGACCTACGCCATGTTGCAGGCAGCCCACACCCAGTTACGCCAAGGGGTGAAAGTCATTGCCGGCGTCGTCGAAACCCACGGCCGGGCCGAAACCGAAGCACTGCTTGGCGGCTTGCCGCAGCAGCCGTTGCTGCGCTCGGAATACCGTGGCGTATTGCTTGAGGAAATGGACCTCGACGGTCTGCTGGTCGCCAAGCCGAAACTGGTGCTGGTCGACGAACTGGCGCACACCAACGCCCCCGGCAGCCGCCACGAAAAGCGCTGGCAGGACATTCAGGAACTGCTCGCCGCCGGCATTGACGTGTACACCACGGTCAACGTCCAGCATCTGGAAAGCCTCAACGATCAGGTGCGCGGCATTACCGGCGTGCAGGTCCGTGAAACCCTGCCGGACTGGGTATTGCAGGAGGCCTACGAACTGCTGCTGATCGACTTGCCGCCACGGGAATTGCTGGAGCGCTTGCGTGACGGCAAGGTCTATGTACCGGAGCAGGCGCGGGCGGCCATCGACGCGTTCTTTTCCCAGACCAACCTGACGGCCCTGCGCGAACTGGCGATGCAAACTGCTGCGGCCCAGGTCGATAACGATCTGGCCCAAGGCTATCGTCAACTCGGTCAAGCGGCGCCAGCGGTACGCGGGCGTTTGCTGGTAGGGGTCGACGGCGATGCCCAGGCTGAGCGTCTGGTACGGCATGCCAGTCGCGTGGCCCAACGGCGGCACCTGCCCTGGAGCCTGGTGCACGTGGACAACGGCCGCGTGCGGGACGAACAGTCGCGCCTGCGCCTGCAAAACGCCCAGCAACTGGCCGAACGGCTGGGGGGCGAAGTGGTGCTGCTGCGGGCCGGTGAGGTGGCGAAGACCTTGATCCAGCACGCTGCCGAACGCCGTGCCAGCCTGGTGCTGGTCGGCCAGTCCCGGCCGCGTTTGCGCCGACGTCTGTTCGGTGGCGGGCTGGCAGCGCGGCTGCTGCGCAATGCCCGCGGACTGGAAATCAACGTTCTCGACAGCGATCACCAACCGCATCAACCCCATCAGCGGTCGATGCATTCACTGGTCTGGTTCGACTACGCGTTGGCTGTGGTCGCGACGGTTCTGGCCAGTGCCCTGGCCTGGGCCGTGGCGAGTGTATTGCCACTGCCCAATATTTCACTGGTGTTCCTCGCCGCCGTGTTGCTGGTGGCGGTGCGCAGCAGTCTCGGGCCGGCCCTGGCCTGTGCGGCTCTGTCGTTTCTGACCTACGACTTTCTGTTCATTCCACCGAATTTTTCTTTCAGCATCCAGCGCGAAGAAGACGTGCTGACCTTGCTGTTCTTCCTGTTGATGGCGGCCCTCACCGGTAACCTCGCGGCGCGCCAGCGTCGGCAATTGCAGGCACTGCGCGACACTCAGGAAGAGACCACTGAATTGCTCGACCTGTCACGCAAGCTGACCGCCGCCACCGACCGCCAGGCGGTGGTCAGCGCGGCCGCCCAGCACCTCAACGGTTGGAGCGATGTGCAACTGTGCCTGCTCAATCGCGACGGGCAAAGCGAATGGAAAATCGAAACCGGTGGCCCGCTGGCGTTCACCGAAGCCGAGCGCGCCGCCGCCGATTGGGCCTGGCAACACGATCAACCGGCGGGTGCGGGCACCGGTACCTTGCCGTTCGGACGCTGGTGGTGGTGGCCGTTATCAGTGGAGGACGGCCCGCTGGCGTTGCTCGGCGTATGCGCCAGGGAAGGCCAGACCCTGAGCGGCCAGCGCCGACGCTTGTTGACCGCGCTGACCCAACCGTTGGCCCAGGCGCTGGCCCGGGCGCAACTGGCCGACGATCTGGAAGCGGCGCGGTTGCACGGCGAAACCGAGCAGTTGCGCAGTGCCTTGCTGGCTTCGGTGTCCCACGATCTACGCACACCGTTGACGTCCATGCGCGGCAGTATCGATAGCCTGCTGGCCCTGGGTGAAGCGATCCCGCTGGAGGATCGACGGGAACTGCTCGAAGGCACCCGCGATGAAGCCGAGCGCCTGGACCGCTACATTCAAAACCTGCTCGACATGACCCGTCTCGGCCACGGTGCCCTGAAGCTGGCGCGGGACTGGGTATCGCCGGCAGACATCGTCGGCAGTGCGCTCAACCGCCTGCGGGCAGTCCTTGCGCCGTTGCAGGTCAGCACCGACGTACCGGCCGAGTTACCGTTGCTGTTCGTGCATGCTGCGCTGATCGAACAGGCACTGGTCAACGTGCTGGAAAACGCCGCGCGGTTTTCGCCGTCCCACGGGCGTTTGCAATTGCGCGCCGGGGCGGATGACAGTGAGCTGTTTTTCTCGGTCAGCGACGAGGGGCCGGGGATTCCGGAGGAGGAGCGGGCGAAGATTTTCGACATGTTCTACACCGCGGCGCGGGGTGATCGTGGCGGGCAGGGGACCGGGCTGGGGCTGGCGATTTGTCAGGGCATGGTCGGTGCCCATGGCGGGCGCATCAGCGTTGCCGATGGCATCGAGGGGCGCGGCACCTGCATCACCTTGCACTTGCCGTTGCAGGCTCAACCGGGATACGAGAGTGAAGCCTGATCGTGCTTGCGCTACTCTCTTGCCACTTCATTGTGTTGATGTGAATTCATGAGCCAGACCGCGACCATCTTGGTCATCGACGACGAACCGCAGATCCGCAAATTCCTGCGCATCAGCCTCGCCTCCCAGGGCTATAAGGTGCTCGAGGCCGGCACCGGCAATGACGGATTGGCACAGGCTGCGTTGAACAAACCGGACTTGCTGGTGCTCGACCTCGGCTTGCCGGACATGGATGGCCAACAGGTATTACGCGAATTTCGCGAGTGGTCGACGGTGCCCGTGCTGGTACTTTCCGTGCGTGCCGGTGAAGGGCAGAAAGTCGAGGCCCTCGATGGCGGCGCCAATGACTACGTGACCAAGCCGTTCGGCATTCAGGAATTCCTGGCGCGGATTCGCGCGTTGTTGCGCCAGGCACCCGTCGGCGAGGTGCAGCAAGCGGCGCTCACCTTCGGTCCATTGACGGTCGACCTGGCGTATCGCCGGGTGCTGCTCGACGGTATCGAGGTCGCGCTGACGCGCAAGGAATACGCTGTGCTGGCGCAACTGGCGCGGCATCCCGGGCGGGTGATCACCCAGCAGCAATTGCTCAAGGACATCTGGGGGCCGACGCACACCGAAGACACTCATTACCTGCGCATCGTGGTCGGGCACTTGCGCCAGAAACTGGCGGATGACCCGACCCGGCCCAGGTTCATCGTGACCGAGGCGGGGGTGGGGTATCGGTTGTTGAGTGAGTAGTTTTGAAATTTTGTGGTGACTGATCTGGCCCCATCGCGAGCAGGCTCGCTCCTACATGGGATCCAGGTCAGACACACATTTTGTGAACGCCAAAAATTCACTGTGGGAGCGGGCTTGCCCGCGAAGAGGCCCTGATAGTCACCCGAGAATTTTCAGACGATCAGTTCTGCTCATTCTCATAACGATCCAGCGTATCCCGCGCAATTTCCCGTCCCAGCGCGATCAGCTCCGGCGCCTTGTAGAACTCGAAAAACCGGCACACGCGTTTAGGCACGTTGATCAGGATGTCCGGCGGATACCCGGCAATCTTGTACTGTGCCAGCGACGTCTGCATCACCTCGAAACTCTGGTTGATCAAATCCAGCAAGGACGCCGGTCCTACGTTGTCGATGATGAACGAGCCGGTGGCGGAGCGGGGCGCACCACTGGTTTCCGGAGCGGCCGCGGGTTGCTGCCCCTCGGGCTCGGCGGATTCGATCCACGAGTTGAGGTCCGCACCTTCGGCCTTCAAGGCCTCCTGTTCGAGGATCAACAGTTGCTCGGCCTGCTTGCGGCGGAACGGCAGCTTCGAGCCGAGGGAGTTGATCAGGCTGTCGAAGCGGGTCCTGAAGGCGGCGGGACGCTGGATGACCGGCAATTGATAGTGGCGCTGGTTGGTGGAGTTGAGGTTGACCGCGATGATCAGATCGCAATGGCTCGACACCACCGGCACGATCGGCAACGGGTTGAGTATGCCGCCATCCACCAGCATGCGGTTGCCTTGCATCACCGGGGTAAACAGGCTGGGGATCGCCGCCGAGGCGCGCATGGCCTGATGCAGGCAACCTTCCTGGAACCAGATCTCCTGCTGGTTGGTCAGGTCGGCGGCAACGGCCGTGTAGGGGATACGCAAATCTTCGATGTTGATTTCGCCGACGATCTTGCGGATTTGCCCGAAGACTTTCTCGCCACGAATCGCCCCCAGACGAAAACTGACATCCACCAGACGCAACACGTCGAGATAGTCCAGGCTCTCGATCCAGTCGCGGTAATCATTGAGTTTGCCGGCGGCGTAGATCCCGCCCACCACCGCGCCCATGGAGCAACCGGCGACACAGGCGATGTCATAGCCACGCCGTTCGATCTCTTCAATGACCCCAATATGCGCATAACCCCGGGCTCCACCCGAGCCCAATACCAGTGCGACACGCTTTTTCATGAATCGCCCTCGTTTGAATGGTTCAACAATGCACCCATCGAGGGTCATGCTTCAATCGCCATGGTCGTTCGATGAGGCAGTAGCGTCGTATTTTCGACACTCCATGGCGGCACATGGTTATTCTCCCCGGCGCTATAGTTTGCACAGTGGACCAACGGCACTTTTCAGGTGCCACACCGTCTTACCTGCACGACTGTTGACCTATTTTTGAGGAGTGAGTAATGAAAGCCTGGATCTGCGTGCCATTGATTGCCCTGGCGCTCGCCGGCTGTGCCGGCAAAACCGCCTACCGCGACAGCTGTGGCAGCCAGCTCGATGCCGCGTGGCATGAGCTGGACCTGGCCAAGGCCGAAGGTTTCGCCGGGACCGTCAGCTACTCCAAGGCCTTGTCGCTGTTGACCGCGGCCAAGACCCAGCAGCAATTCGAGGGGTTCGAAGGCTGCAGCCACAAGGCCGAGAAGGCCCGTTTCTATATTCGCGAGTCGCGCGCGGGGCGTTGAAGGCAAAAAGCAGCGTCAGGCTCTAAGCTACCAACTGCAAGACTCATCGGGCTTGCAATTCGTAGCCTGGAGCCTGGCGCTGTTTACGGAGTAAACCCCCATGATCGATCGGTTGGTGGCTCAGGTTCTGGGCCTGGAAATTCGTCTGCTGGCCTGTCAGGCCCGCTTGAAAGAACGTACTGACCCTGAAGCGTTACACGATCTGCGCACCACCATGCGTCGGCTACGCAGCCTGTTGCGGCCCTTGCGCGGGCTGCCCGGTGTCGAGCAACTGGAAGCGGCAGCCTCCCGGATGGGCGAGCTGACCACACCCTTGCGTGATCGCGAAGTGCTGGCGGCGTACCTGCTACAGCACCATCAACCCCAGGCCGCACAGTGGCGCATGGCGCAAATGACCGAGGCCTATCCGGCCGTGGCGGCCAGCCCGGAGCTCGCGCAATTGTTGATCGTCCTCGATGCGTTTCCGCGTTTTCTGCGGGCCGCCCAGCGTCAGGGATTGCTCAAGGGCCTGCGCAAGCGTATCGAAAAGCGCCTGGGCAAACAGTGGAAAATACTCGACGAGGCGCTGCATGACCCGGCCCACGACCGTCATCGTTTGCGCTTGCTGATCAAGCGCGTGCGCTATGGCATCGACGCTTATCCCGAACTGGACCGTTTGCCGAAAGCAGCCATGCCCCGGTTGAAATCGGCCCAGGGCGCGCTGGGTGACTGGCACGATTGCGTGCAATGGTTGGCCATGGCCGAACAGGAAGCGGATTTGCAACCCTGTGTTGCGGTCTGGACCGCCACCATGGCCGAGGCCGAAAGCCGTGCAGACCGGGTGCTGGAAAAACTCAGCAAGGCCTGTTTCAAACCCTGAGATCACTATCGGAGACAAACTGTAGGAGCGAGCTTGCTCGCGATGACGGATTAACATTCGGCAACATCGCGACTGTTACACCGCTATCGCGAGCAAGCTCGCTCCTACAGGGTTATATGTTCGGCATGAGCCTTGTGCGGCTTATCTGTCAGTCAATTTGGCCGGAATGGGTACTGTGCAGCCTTCGCCAGCTGGTTAAGATCCCTTTGTCTTTTTTTCGATCCTTGAGGTTTTCATGCGTTTTTCCGAACTGCTCGACGCTGTCCGTAGCCAGCCGCTGGGGCTGTCTATCCCGGCCTCCTGGGCCCAGGGGCGCGCCAGCTTCGGCGGACTGGTGGCCGCCTTGCAGTACGAAGCCATGCGTGCCCGGGTGCCGGTGGACCGTCCGGTGCGCTCGCTGGCAATCACCTTTGTCGGCCCGGTTGAACCCGAGGTTCCGGTCAGTTTTGAAGTCGACGTGTTGCGCGAAGGCAAGGCGGTCAGCCAGGTGTTGGGCCGGGTGATGCAGAAGGGGCAGGTGGTGACGTTGATCCAGGGCAGTTTTGGTGCCTCACGCCCTTCGGAAGTGGCGGTGGCCGCAGATCCGGCACCTGAAATGAAGCACTGGGACGAGTGCCAGGAATTGCCTTTTGTCGAAGGCGTCATCCCGGAATTCATGCGGCATCTGGCGATGCGCTGGAGTGTCGGCGGGCTGCCGTTCAGCGGTAGCACGTCCCGGCAAATGGGCGGCTGGGTGCGTTTGCGCGGCGACGTGAAAGAAGAGGCCGTCAGTGAGGCGCATATCCTGGCACTGGTGGACGCCTGGCCGCCGGCCCTGATGCCATTTCTGAAGAAACCGGCGATGGGCAGCACATTGACCTGGACTATCGAATTCGTGCAACCGTCGCTGGAACTGAACACCCTGGAGTGGTGCAAATACCTTGTCGAAACCGAGCACGCCACCGACGGCTACGGGCACGCCGCCGCGAAAATGTGGAGCGCGGATGGTCGGTTGATCGCCATGAGCCGGCAGACAGTGACGGTGTTTGCCTGATCAGTGACGGCGGTGGCGCTCCCGCCAGGCGCGCCACCAGCCACCGCTGAGGAAGAACCGCGGAAACGTCAGGAACTGCTCGACCATCAAGCGCGATATCGCGTCCTTGCGGTCACTGAAGGGTTCGGCGGCTTGCGTCTCCAGGCTGTGGCCGTGACGTTGCAAGGCCAGCGCGGCAAACACACCGATCACACCAATGGCGATGTTCGCCAGGCTCAGGCTGAACACCCCGGACACGATCAACAGGAACGCCACGATGAACAGCGGCACCGCGATCAGGTGCAACACCAGGTTGGTCGGGTGCTGATGATTGTCCGGGTACGCTCGCCATTGCCAGGCGGGAAGGTTGGGGTGACGTTTGCCCATGATGCTGATCCTCGATCCATGTTGAGTACATGTAATCAAGAATAGGCCCGGTCAATGCTGGCGGCGAATCAAGGCTGGCTATTGGCTTGATAGGTGTCATGACTGGATTTGATGTTATCCGCTCTGACGCTATCGCGAGCAGGCTCGCTCCCACAGTAGATCTGTGTTTACCCCAACCTGATGACCACTGAAAATCCAATGTGGGAGCGAGCCTGCTCGCGATGGGGCCCTTACAGTTTGAGCTGACCGATAGCCTTGCTCAACTCCCCGGCCAATGCCGCCAGCTCATTGCTGGTCGTCGCCGACGTCACCGTCTGCTGCACGGTGTTCTCGGTCACGTCACGGATGCTCACCACCGCCCGGTTCATCTCTTCCGCCACCTGGCTCTGCTGCTCGGCCGCCACCGCGATCTGTGTATTGCTTTCACGCATCTGCGCCACCGCACCGGTAATCTCTGCCAGTGCCACACCAGCCTCTTGCGCCTGTTGCACGCAATCGTCGGCCTTGAACGAGCTCTCCTGCATGAAATCCACGGCGTCACGGGTTCCGGCCTGCAACGCTGACACCATGAGCGTGATTTCGTCCGTAGAGCTCTGCACGCGTTTGGCAAGGTTGCGCACTTCATCGGCGACCACGGCAAAACCGCGACCCATCTCGCCGGCCCGGGCCGCTTCGATGGCGGCGTTGAGTGCCAACAGATTGGTCTGTTCGGCGATGCTGTGAATCACGTTGACCACGCCGTTTATCTTCTGACTGTCCTCGGCCAGGCGTTGAATCATCTCGGCGGTCTGCTGGACGCCGGTGGACAGTCCGGCAATCGAGCGCTGTACCCGCGTCACGACCTCCTGCCCGCTGCCGGCCAGGGTATCGGCCGATTGCGAAAGGTCACGGGTGGCACCCGCATGTTGAGCAATGTGATAGACCGTTGCGGTCATTTCATTGATCGCCGTGGCGGCCTGATCGGTTTCGCTTTGCTGACCGAGCATGCCGTGGCGCACTTCATTCATGCTGGCTGCCAGCCGTGCGGCACCGACGTCCAGTTGCCGGGCGGTGCTGGCGACGGTATTGACCACCCGTTGATAACCGGCCTGCATGGCGTTGAAGGCGTTGGCCATTTGCCCGACTTCGTCGCTGCAGGCCAGTGGCACGCGAGCTGACAGGTCGCCGGTTTTCTCTACGTGCAGCATGACGTCTTTCAAGGTGTTGAGCTGGCTGAGCAGGAAGCGGATCAATAACTGCGATGCGCCGAGCATTGCCAGCATCAGGATGAACACCGCCAACGCATAGTTGGTGAAGCGCTCGTTGAACACCTGGCTCAGGCTTGGACCGTAGGCAATCACGGCGACCTGCTGGTCGTCGGCGCGTGCGAACACTTCGGCACCCATCAACGGATTGTCACCCAGCAGCGGCATTGAGTTGATCTCGACCCAGCCGTTTGCATCGGCAAGTTCGAGCACGGGCTGGCCATTCAGCGTCGGCGCCTGCCCGCGATTGAACGTCAGCAGGTTATCGGTCTTGGGCAGGGGTTGACCGGCGGGCCAGGCGCCAAGCAATCGCGCCTGTGACTGAGCCGAAGCCCGGGATGCATGACTGCGGGCCTGTTGTTCGAGCTGCACGGCGTACAGCACCAGCAAAAGCGTGGTGATGAAGGCGACAGCGTTGACCGCCCAGAATTTGTATTTCAGCGAGATATTGCTAAGCCAGGCACCCATGGAGGTCTTCTCTGATAGCGGAAACAGTTTTGGCAAGGTGCCAGCATTGTGCCGTCATGCAGAATCCGGATTTTGATGCAGGTCAATGTGGGAGCGGGCTTGCTCGCGAAGGCAGGGTATCAGTCGACATCAATGGTGTTTGATAGTCCCCCTTCGCGAGCAAGCCCGCTCCCACAAGGGGCAGTGTTTACAGGGCGATGGTGGGCAGCCTATAAAACGCTCGTGCACAGGCTGTCGTGTGCGCCGCCAGATCTTCCTGGCTTTCCCCGCGATGCAGCGCCACTTCGCGCAATACTTCGGTCAGGTACGCCGGCTCGTTTCGCCCGTTTTTCGGCTTGGGGCGCAGGCTGCGCGGCAGCAGGTAAGGTGCATCGCTTTCGAGCATCAGGCGCCCGCGCTTGATCTCCTTGACCAGTGGATGCAAATGCGTGCCCCGGCGTTCGTCGCAGATCCAGCCGGTAATGCCGATGTGCAAGTCCAGGTCGAGATAGCTGAACAGTGCCTTCTGTTCGCCAGTGAAACAATGAACCACGGCAGCCGGCAGCCGGTCGCGGAAGTCGCGCAGGATTTCCAGCAAACGCTGGCTGGCATCGCGTTCGTGCAGAAAGACCGGCAGTTGCAATTCAACGGCCATGGCCAGATGTTCTTCGAGGACCTTTTCCTGCTGCGGACGTGGCGAGAAGTCACGGTTGAAGTCCAGCCCGCATTCGCCCACGGCCACCACATTCGGCTCCTTGAGCAAGCTGCGCAAACGCCGGGCGCTGTCGGCGTTCCAGTCGCTGGCGCAGTGAGGGTGAATACCGGCGGTGGCGAACAGGCGCAGGGCACTTTCGTCCAGTTGCCGGCACAGTTCGAGGGCCTGTTCACTGCCCTCGACGCTGGTGCCGGTCAGCACCAGTTGGCACACGCCGGCCGCGTAGGCGCGATCGAGTACGGCCTGGTGTTTGTCGGCAAAACTGGCGTTGGTCAGGTTGACGCCGATATCGATGAGTTGCATGGTGCTACCTCGGCCCAAAGGCCGGAAAGCATATCAGAGCCGTGGATTTATAAGAAAAGCCAAGAACTACAACGAGTTAGCGCTGTCTCTTGAGCCGTGGACCAAGCTGGGTTGGTAGTTTTGCCATCATTGTGCCAGTCTTTCGCACTTTGCCAGCGCCTTGGGCGCTCTGTTTTTGTCGCCGCGCTTGATGATTTTCGTCATTGAAGCGGGCCTCATATTCTTTCCGGAGAGTGGATGATTCGTCCCTCGGTTTTGCTACTGCTGTGTTGTTCGCTGCTACTGCCGATGTCGGCGGTCGCGCGTCTGCCCGGGCCGCTGCAAGCCGTACCGGCCAGCAAGGTGCGCGATCTGGCGGAAATCCGCAGCAGCCGCGTGCTGCGGGTATTGGTCAACCAGAGCCGCAACAGTTCCGGCGAAGTCCAGGGGCAGGCGATCGGGGTCGAATACCATCGCCTCAGGGCGTTCGAGCAGTACCTCAACGGCCACGCCCGTGACGGTCAGGAAATCACCCTCAAGATCATTCCCAAGGCCAAGGATCAACTGCTCGGCGCATTGCAGCGCGGGGAGGGTGATCTGGTGGCGCCAGGCGAGTTGCTCGACCTGCAAGCGGGTTTCGCCGTCAGCACCAGTGAGCCGATTGCCAGCAACATCCCGTTGGTCCTGGTGGGTATCAAGGGCGAACGCCGCTACACCCGGCTTGAACAGCTCTCCGGCAAGACCCTGGCCTTGCCTGCCGGCAGCGCCGCCGGGGATGCTGTCAGCCAGATCAATCAAAAGCTCGCCTTGCACAAACTGCCACCAGTCAAAATCGAATGGGTCGATCCGAGCCTTGCCGTCGAGGATGTGCTGGAGATGGTGCAGGGCGGGATCTTCCACCTGACCATCGTTGAACAGCCGATCGCCGAACGCTGGGGCAAGATCCTGCCCAAACTGCGTTTCGACAAACAGGTACTCATCAGTGATCCGGGAGAGGAGTTCTGGTTCGTGCGCCGTGATGCCTCGATGTTGCGGGCCAGCATCGATCGCTTCCTCACCGGTTACAAAAAACCGTCGGATCAGGATGCCGCGTTCCTGCGGATCTATCGGCGTCTCTATCAAGTGCACTACCCACTGGCCAAGGCGGATCGGCAGCGTCTGGAAAAACTTCGCCCGGTGCTGCAAAAACACGCCGACGCCCAGGGCATGGACTGGCTGAACCTGGCGGCATTGGCGTTCAAGGAATCAGCGCTGCAGCCTGCGGCCGGAAGTGGCGGTGGCCCGACCGGCCTGATGCAGATCACGCCGTCTGCGGCGCAGCGGGTGGGGGTCAACAATATTCAGGATGTAGACGGCAATGTGCAGGCCGGGGCCAAGTACCTGGCGATGATCCGGCGCAAGTTTTTTGCCAGCCCGAAACTCAACGAGCGCGAACGCATGGCGTTTGTGCTGGCAGCCTACAACATCGGGCCGGAGCGGGTTCAGGGCATGCGCGCCGAAGCCCGGCGGCGAGGGTTGAATCCCAACCAATGGTTCTTCCAGGTCGAACGCATTGCCATGGAGCAAGTGGGTATGGGGCCGGTCAGCTATGTTAATAGCGTGAACAAGTATTACTTGGCGTTCGACCGGGAGCGGGAGTCGTTGGAGCCCCAGGGACAAAAGATTGTCTCACGCAAATGATCAGCTAATCTGATTGGTATGGTGGGTTTTTTGCGCTTTTAACATATGTATTGTTGATTAATATAGCGGCCATCCAACACTGACCAACAAGGAATGAAACAGCATGAGCACTCTGATCAACAAGGTACTTTCTACCCGCGCAGGCTACGGCCTGACGGTTCTGCGCATCGTTGTCGGTGTTGTCTTCGCCGCTCACGGTTCGCAGAAACTCTTCGGCGCATTCGGTGGTTATGGCCTGGCGGGAACCGCGCAGTACATGGAAAGCGTCGGGCTGACGCCGGGTTACCTGATGGCGGCAATGGCCGGCGGTATCGAATTCTTCGCCGGCCTGGCCCTGATCATCGGCTTGCTGGCTCGCCCGGCCGCACTTGGTCTGGCATTGCTGTCGCTGGTCGCGATTCTCACGGTGCACATCGGCAACGGTCTGTTCATGGCCAACAATGGTTATGAATTCGCCCTGGTGTTGTTCGGTGGCAGTATCGCGGTATTGATCGAAGGTGCGGGCAAACTCTCGGCGGACCGTGCCATCGCCGGTTGACCGCTCTGGCTCAACGAAAAGGCCCGCATTGCGCGGGCCTTTTTTGTTGAGCGTCATTCTTGACACTGTCCAGTCAGCTTCTCTAGGATGTTGCTCATGCGCCGATTTAAACAGCTACTTGCGGGGCGCCAGGTGACTCATCCAGTTGCCGATAGAAGCCGGAACAGGCTTCGAAATACCGCTAAAGCGCTGGTTCGGTGTTGCCTCTCACCTGCCATGCAGACTTTTGAGGCAGAGACACGACACAATGAATGCACTAAACCCCGTTGTACGTCCGGCGCCGATCACGGCACATCTCACCCAGCGCAATCCAAAAATCCTGCTTGGCGGCAAACATCAGCCGACGCTCTTGCGTTATCTCGATGGCTGGCCACGTCGTACCGGCGGTCCCGCTGCCTTCCTGATCCAGTTTGTCGAAGACGGTGAGTCGCTTGCTCGTTTCGCCGACGACAGTTTCGATCTGGCAGTGATTCAATCCCCCAGCCCTGAAGACGCGCCGGAAGTGATCAGGCAACTGACCCGCGTTGCCCGGCAAGGGCTGATCACCCGCCGTTGAGTTTTACGGGTAATCGATCGCCACGATATAAACACACTGCTCACCGGTTGGTGTCTGGACTCGAACTTCGGCGTCCAGTGCCTTGCCGATCAGGGCGCGGGCCAGCGGCGAATCAATGCTGATCAGGCCTTGTTTGAGGTCCAGTTCATCCGGCCCGACAATGCGGTAGCGCGACTCCTTGCCGTCCTCGTCCTCGATCGTGACCCAGGCGCCGAAATAGACCTTGTTCGGATCGCTGGGTTTTTCGCTGACGACCTTGAGCGCTTCCAGGCGCTTGGTGAGAAAACGCACGCGGCTGTCGATTTCTCGCAGCATCTTTTTGCCGTAGGTGTACTCGGCGTTCTCCGAACGATCACCCTGGGCCGCGGCTTCGCTGACAGCCTGGGTGACCTGGGGCCGGCGTACATGCCACAGTTCATGGAACTCGGCACGCATCCGCGCTTCACCCTCGGGGGTGATCAGCGCGGTGCCGGCGGTGCGGGGAGGGCGATAACGGCTCATGACAGCTTCTTGTGGTGTGGATGGCAGGAGTCTATCAACCCTCGCGCAGGACTGTCAGCGGGCTGGCGTTCAATGCCCGACGGGTGCCGAACACCCCGGCACCACCGATCAGCACGCCACCCGCCAGTGGCAGCAGCAACAGCCATGGATGCGGATGCCATGGCAGGTCGAAGGCGTAGCGGTAGAGCACCAGGCTCACCAGTTCCGATCCCAGTGTCGCCAGCAAACCACTGACTGCACCGAGCAAGCCGAACTCGATGCGCCGCGCCTTGACCAGCAATTGCCGTTCGGCCCCCAGCGCTCGCAGCAATGCGCCCTGGCGAATGCGTTCGTCGAGCGTCGCCTGCAGGCCGGAAAACAGCACCGCCATGCCCGCCGCCAATACGAACAGCAACACGTACTCCACCGCCAGGGTGACCTGGGCGAGAATGCTGCGCAGTTGTTCCAGCAAGGCTTCGACCTGCAGGATCGTTACCGCCGGGAAGGCACGGGACAGGTCGACGATCTGTTGGTCATGGCCCGGTGCCAGATAGAAGCTGGTCAGGTAAGTCGCCGGCAGATCCTTCAGGGTGCCGGGCTGGAAGATCATGAAGAAGTTCGGCTGGAAGTTGTCCCAGTTGATCTCCCGCAGGCTGGTGACTTTCGCCTCGCGATTGACCCCGCCAACGCTGAAAACCAGTTGGTCGCCGAGCTTGATTTTCAGGCTTTCAGCGACCTTGCCTTCCACCGATACGCCGGGAACGCCGTCCGGCGTCTGTTCGTTCCACCAATGGCCGCTCGTGATTTTGTTGCCCGCTGGCAGGTCCGCGGCCCAGGTCAGGCTGAGGTCGCGCTGGATTGCCCGATCGCCCGCCGACTCCTTGGTGACGATCTGCTGCACCGGTTCGCCGTTGATGCTGATCAAGCGCCCCGGCACCACCGGATACAACGGTGCCGATTGCGCCGACACGGCGATCAGGTGATCGGTGAAGGCCTGTTTATCCGCGGGCAAGATGTTCAAGGCGAAGTAATTGGGGGCGTTTTTCGGCAACTGGTTTTGCCAGGTATCCAGCAACTCGCCGCGCAGCAGCGCAATCAGCGCCATCGACAGCAGAATCAGGCCGAACGCCAGGGACTGGCCCGCGGCAGCGAGGGGGTGGCGCAGCAATTGCCCGAGTCCCAGGCGCCAGGGCAGGGACGCACGGGCGAGCATGCGTCGCAGGCTCTTCAACAGCAGCAGCAACAATCCACCCAGCACCAGCGCTGCAATCACGCCGCCGCCGAGCAGGGCAAAGGTCAGCAGCAGGTCCAGGCTCAGGCGCCACATGATCAGGCCGAGGGCGCCCAGTGCTGCACCGTAGACCATCCAGGTGCTGGAAGGGATGGGCAGCATGTCCCGACGCAATACGCGCAATGGCGGAACCCGGCCAAGAGCCGCCAGCGGCGGCAAGGCGAAACCGGCCAGCGCAACCAGCCCGGTGCCGATCCCGGCAACGGCCGGAAACAGCCCGCCGGCAGGCACGTCGGTTGGCAGCAAGTCATGCAGCAGGGCAAACAATCCCAACTGTGCGAACCAGCCGAGGAGGGCGCCGCTGATGCTGGCCAGCAGTCCGAGGACGCTCAGTTGCAGGCTGAACAACACCAGGGTTTCCCGGCGCGACAGCCCGAGGCAACGCAGCAGCGCACTGGCATCGAATCGACGGCTGGCGAAACGGTTGGCCGACAGCGCCACCGCCACGCCGGACAGCAACACCGCCACCAGGCTGGCCATGTTCAGGTAGCGTTCGGCTTTGCCCAGGGCGCCACCGATCTGCCGGTTGCCGTCGCGGGCGTCCTGCAGGCGCTGATTGGCGGCGAGGCCCGGTTTTATCAGTTGCCGATAGGATTCCAGCGCCTTGGCATCGCCGCGCCACAACTCCCGATAGCTGACCCGGCTGCCGGGCTGCACTACACCGGTGGCCGCAAGGTCGACGAGATTGATCAGCACTCGCGGCGTCAGGCTGTAGAAATTGCCGGCGCGGTCGGGTTCGTACGTCAGCACCCGCGTCAGTTTCAGGGTTTTCATGCCGACATCGATGCTGTCGCCGATCTTCAGGTCCAGGGCGGTCAGCAGGCGTGCCTCAACCCAGGCTTCGCCGGGTTTCGGTCCTCCACCGGGTTCCTCCACGGCAAAGGGCGCGGGTGCGCTTTTCAGTTCACCACGTAGCGGGTAGGTGTCATCGGCCGCCTTGATGCTGGACAGCTGGATGCCGTTGTCGGTGGCGATAACGCTGGAAAACTCCACTACTTGAGCGTGTTCAAGACCCAGTTCGATGCCGCTTTTCATTTGCTCGGGACGCGCAGGCGAGCTGCCTTCGAGCAGCAGGTCGGCACCGAGGAATTCGGTGGCGCGCAGCATCATGGCGCCGTTCAGGCGCGCACCAAAGTAACCGATGGCGGTGCTGGCGGCCACGGCCACCAGCAAGGCGAAAAACAAAACGCGCAATTCACCGGCGCGGGCGTCGCGCAGCAATTGGCGGATGGCGAGACTGAACAGACGCAACAGCGGCAGACGTGCCATCAAGGCTCCAGAGGGGCGACCAGCAGGCCGGCTTCAAGACGGATCAGGCGCCGGCAGCGATGGGCCAGGCGTTCATCGTGAGTCACCAGCACCAGGGTCGTGCCGCGTTCCTTGTTGAGCTCGAACAGCAAGTCGCTGATGCGCTCGCCGGTGTGGCTGTCGAGGTTGCCGGTCGGTTCATCGGCGAACAGCACGTCGGGCTCGGCGGCAAATGCGCGGGCAATCGCTACGCGTTGTTGCTCGCCCCCCGAAAGCTGGCGCGGCGAGTGGGTCAGGCGCTGGCCCAGTCCCACGCGTTGCAGTAATTGGGTGGCGCGCTCGCGGGCGTCCTTGCGGCCATCGAGTTCCAGCGGCAGCATGACGTTTTCCAGGGCATTGAGGCTGTCGAGCAACTGGAATGACTGGAACACAAAACCCACGTGCTCGGCGCGGATGCGCGCGCGCTGGTCTTCATCGAGGTTGCTCAGGCCTTGCCCGGCGAGAGTGACTTCGCCGCTGCTCGGCAGGTCGAGGCCGGCGAGCAGGCCCAGCAGGGTGGACTTGCCGGAACCCGAAGCGCCGACGATGGCCAGGCTGTCGCCCTTGTTCAGTTCCAGGCTGAGTTCGTGCAGGATGGTCAGTTCACCTTCCGCGCTGGGAACCACTTTGCTAAGGTCCTTCGCGATGAGAATGCTTGCGCCCATGGAGAGTCCGATGCGTGTCTGGTTTTTGAGTGCTGGCCTGGCCCTGTTGTGCATGGCCCAAAACGCAGCGGCGGGTACTGTCCTGATCGTTGGCGATAGTATCAGCGCCGGTTTCGGGCTGGATACCCGGCTGGGGTGGGTGTCGCTGCTTGAGCAACGGCTCAGGAGCGAAGGTTTCGACGACAAGGTGATCAATGCGTCGATCAGTGGCGACACCAGCGCCGGAGGCCAGGCGCGCCTGCCTGCGCTGCTTGTAGAGCATAAACCGGAACTGGTGATCCTCGAGTTGGGCGGCAATGACGGCCTGCGCGGATTGCAGCCAACTCAATTGCAACAAAATCTTGCGTCGATGATCGACAGCTCCCGGGCCAGTGGTGCCAGGGTGTTGCTGCTCGGCATGCAATTGCCCCCCAATTACGGTGCGCGTTACACAAAGGCGTTTGCCGAGGTCTACAGCAACCTGGCCGATGAGAAAAAGATCCCGCTGGTGCCGTTTTTCCTCGACGGCGTGGGCGGTCATCCGGACTTGATGCAGGCAGACGGCATACACCCGGCGGCCGGGGCCCAGAGCAAGTTGCTGGAAAATGTCTGGCCTACCCTAAAACCGCTGTTATGACACTTTTCTAGACGCAGGCTTTCGGCTAAGGTGGCGCCCCCGATTTGGAGCCCCCGATGCCGCGTCCCGCCTGGTCACTCTTTGCCTATCAACTGATCGAGCCTGACGAACAGCTGGATCTGTTCGCCTGCCAGGAAGTGCGGGTGCATCTGGTGACCCGTCAGCTGGAGCTCGGTGGCTCGGCGGATCGCACCTTGTGTGGCAGCCTGTTGCCGGCGCAGCCTCGGTGGTCGAGTGTTGATCGCCGGGTGTTTCAGGATCAGCGGCTGTGTTCGTTGTGTCGGGCCATTCTTGAGTCGCAGAAGCGTGGGACTTCGCCGATCTGGCCGGAATTGCGTTTCGAGCTTTGATCTGTTGTTGCGCGTTGGCATTTTGCTGACTGTGTACATATCCGTTTCTGCGGTAACGGCGACTTAGGGTTTCGCCCATACGGCCCCTCGCCTGGGCTCGGCGTTCCTTCGCTCCGGCATTCATCCGGGGGCATT